>CAZUWY010000027.1:0-22911 GCA_964624395.1 uncultured Mageeibacillus sp.
CTTTCCGCCTATATTATCGCCTATGGCTGGAATATCATGTGGCTTGATTCCATCTATATGGCGCCCTTGCTTATTTTAGGCATGGTGCTTTTAATCAGAGAGGGAAAGTTCTGGCTTTATACTCTCAGTCTGGCCTATATCCTGGTTGTTAATTTTTACATGGCCTGGTTTGTCTGCCTGATGGCAGCGCTGCTTTTTATCCCTTTCCTCTTTCGTTTCGCCCCTGAAAACAACCCGGCCTTAAAAATCCTCATCAGTTTGAAAACTCTCTTTTTCACAGCTGTGGGTACTGCGCTTTCTGCGGTTTTGCTCTGGCCCACCTATCTTGCCATGCAGGTGACCTCTGCTGCCAATGACAGCTTTCCCGCCGCCGTCGAAAAAAGCGCCTCCTTACTGGACTATTTCGGCCAGCATCTCCTGCTGGTAGAACCAACCGTCAGAAGTGGCTATCCCAATTTATACGCGGGCATTTTCGCCCTGCTTTTGCTGCCTATTGCTCTTCTTAATCCTAAGCTTAAACTGCGCGACCGCATCATCAGTATGGGCTGCCTGCTCTTTATGGTGCTTAGTTTTAACACTAATATTCTCAATTTCATCTGGCATGGCTTTCATTATCCCAATCAGCTGCCATTCAGGAATTCCTTTGTCTATATCTTCATCCTGCTTACTTTCCTTTATGAGGGGCTGCCGGGCATAAGGCAAATGAGCAAGGAAGCAATTTCACTATTTGCCTTTGTCCTGATTGCTCTGATCATTGTGGTCGAAAAGATAGGAGACAATGAAGCATCTCCCTACGGGGCCATCCTCAGCATCATCTTTGTTTTGCTTTATACCCTTATTTTCGTGCGTTTGACTGATCTCAGGCAGTATAAGAGGCCAGTCACTTTATTACTTCTTTCCGTCATGATTGTGGAAATCTGCCTTTCCACCTGTGCAGGTCTTTATTTTCTGGACAAAAATGAATATTTTGGCAGCAGGGAAGGTTATGCCAGCGGCTCTGTGCCCCAGTCGATCAGAGCAGCTGCAGCCCAGCTAGATGAATATGGCGCAGAGATGGAGTTTGTGCGCACAGAAGTCTACCCCAGCAAGACTTCCAACGACAGTTTTTTATACGGACTCAAAGGCCTCACGCTTTTTGCCTCCACAACACCGGAAGAACCGGTCAGATTTTTTAAAGAACTAGGGCTCTTTAGCAACGGCATCAACAGCTATAAATATGACGGCTCAAATATTTTATTGGACAGCCTCTTTGGCATCCGTTTTTTAATCCTCAGGGACAAAAATCACTGGCAGGAGCATATGCGCTCTCTCGTCCTGTCAAATGAAGATATCGAGGCCTATGAAAACCCCTTTGCTCTGGCCATTGCCTACGGGGCTTCAGAAGATCTTTTGCAATTTGAGAGTTTCAGCAGCAATCCTCTGGAGAATCAAAACCGGCTAGTCAAAGCCATTGATCCGGAGGCAGACAGCATTTTCACCCCGGTTGAGCTGGAGATAGATTCATCCTATGGTGCAAATCTCTACCCCTATGATGACGGCAATAATATCTTCAGCTTCGCCAAAGATGAAGAGGACAGCAGCTCGCAGCTTAATTTTTCTTTCCTGGCCAATGAGGAGGCGGTCTATAATCTGGCCTTCGATATGAGAGGGCATAAGATCGATTCCGGCAATATCAGCATTGGTGATCAAACTTTTGCTTTCAGTGCCAAAAGTACCGGCAATGCTGAAATTGGTTATCTTGAAGCCGGTGAGACCGCTGAGATTGAGATTAATTTAAGTTCAAATTCCGCCAGTGAGGGGGAAATTGAACTCTATGCTGCCCGTCTGGACAAGAATGCCTTCTATGGCAGCTATAACAGAATTAGAAAAAAGCAAATCAGCTTGGATTATCTCAAATCTGATGCTTTCAAGGGCAGGGTAGAGCTTGCTGAAGATGGTCTTTTGTTGATAACCATACCCTATGACAGAGGCTGGAAGGCCTTTGTCAACGGCAGTCCTCAGGAGATTTTAACTGTCGATTCATCCCTGATGGCTCTAAGGCTTGCGGCTGGAGCGCATGAGATTAAATTGGATTTTACCCCTTACGGTTTTAATAATGGCCTTGCTGTGACGCTGGCTGCTATTGCCTTATTGATTTTTATCGGCCTTTTTCAGCTGCTGCTGCGGGCGATCAGGAATCGACGGCAAGCAAAAGAAAAAACAAAAGAAAAAGAAGAACATTTCTCTTTAATAATTGATCCTGCTTTTTTGCCTTTGACAAAAAACAGGGAAGAGAAAGCTGAAAAAATACCTAAAACTCAAAATGAGCTGGAGGATAAAGATATGCAAGAAATCAGATTCTATTACTGCCATAAATGCAAAAATCTGGTGCTGATGCTAAATAACGGCGGAGGTGAGCTGGTCTGCTGCAATGAGCCCATGGAGCTGCTTAGTGCTAAAACTCAGGGTGAAAGCGATTATGAGCATGTGCCCTCACTGGAAAGAACTGAAGCCGGCATCAGAGCAAGAGTTGGTTTTATCGATCATCCCAGCACTGTGGAGCATCAGATTGAATGGCTGGTTGCCGTGCAGGGCAAGAGATATCAGATTCAGTTTTTGTCAGCGGGAGAAGATCCAGCTGCTGAGTTTAATCTTGCTGCCGGCCCTGTAGATGTCTATGCCTATTGCAATCAGCACGGCCTGTGGAAGGGCAGTCTAGCCTAAAGATACTAAGGGCTGTAATTTGGTGAAAAGATGAAAAGATTAGATTATATTTCCTGGGACGATTATTTTTTGGGTATCGCCCTCCTGGCGGCCAGAAGAAGTAAGGATCCGGGCACACAGGTCGGTGCCTGCATCGTCTCGCCGGCCAACAAGATAGTCAGCATCGGCTACAATGGCATGCCCTATGGCTGCAGTGATGATGAATTTCCCTGGTCCAGAGAGGGCGAGGTCTTAGACAACAAATACACCTATGTCTGCCATGCCGAACTCAATGCCATCTTAAATGCCTCCGGCAGAGATCTGCAGGGCTGTAGGATTTATGTTCCGCTTTTTCCCTGCAATGAATGCGCCAAAGCCATTATTCAGTCCGGCATCAGCCAAGTATTATATCTTTCCGATAAATATGAGGATACAGATATTGTCAAAGCTTCCAAGCGTATGCTTAAAGCAGCCGGCGTAGATCTGATTCAGCTGCAGCCAGATGTTGAGGAGATTTGCCTTTCCTATGACGCCCGAGATGTCTAGAGCACAATTATTCTTTCTTTCCTACCAGACGCTTTAATTCTTCGATCTCCTTCTGACTGAGATAGCGCCAGCTGCCGGAAGCGAGGTTGGCTAGATTTATATGCATGATGCGGATTCGCTTGAGGGAGATGACCGCAAAACCTAAATACTCGCACATTCTTCTGATCTGGCGGTTTAGCCCCTGAGTCAAAATAATATTAAACCTATCTCGGCCCCTTCTTTTAATTTTGCTAAAATTGGTAATCTGGCCTAAGACAGGGACGCCGTTTTGCAAGATTTTCAGCTCTTCATCGCTGATTTCTTTGTCAACAACAACCTCATACTCTTTTTCATTTTTATTCTCCGCCCGTAAAATTGGGTTCACCATCGAGCCGTCATTGGTGAGAAGAATAAGTCCTTCAGACATTCTGTCCAGCCTGCCGATGGGGAAGATTCGCTCCGGATAGCCAATAAAATCTATAATATTGTCTCTTCTTCTTTTATCCGTGGTAGTAGTCACTTTGAGGGGCTTATTAAAGGCAAGATAGACTATTTTGCTTTGAGCCAGCGGCCTGATCAGCTTGCCGGCTATGGTAACTTTCATACCCTCGCTTACGACATCGCCCAAAGAAGCCTTATTGCCATCAAGCAAAACCTTGCCCTCGCTGATCAGTTTATCCGCTTCACGCCTGCTGCAATAACCGGAAGAGGAGATGTATTTATTTATCCTCATATTATCTTTTGCCATCATCTACCCTTATTTCTTCATCCGTTCCTCTATCTTTATCCGTTCCTTTTTCTTCATCCACTCTTTTTTCTTCATCTACCTGTTCAAAGGCTTCAGGATCCAGCAGATCAGGAGCTGCACCCTTCTTTTGCCCGAGCTCTTTTTCTTCTTTAGGAGCACTGATATTTTCAATTTTGCCGGAGAGAAATTTCGTCATTTTCATCTCTGGATCAATCTTGGCGGCATAGGGGATGGTGAGAGTAAATCTTGCTCCCTGGCCCGGCTCGCTGTGCACATCCAGCTCCTGGCCCATATTGTTTGCCAGCTCTTTAGCGATAGATAGTCCCAGGCCGGTCCCAGGTTGCGCATGAGCTCTGTCTGCTTTAAAAAAGCGGTCAAAGACATGATCGACATCTTCAGATTTAATGCCCTGGCCTGAATTAAAAACAGAAATACTCAGCTTATTCTCCCGCTGCAAAGTTTTGATCTGGATATTTCCCGCCGGCTCTGTGTATTTTATGGCATTGTCAAGCAGGATTACTAAGATTTGCTCAATGCGGTCAGCATTGCCCCACAGGAGAGGAATAGAGGCCAGCTCCCCGTCATATTCCGTTTTGAGCTCTATTTTGTTTTCCTCCGCTGTCATCTGAAAGCGGAAAACAAGATCTGAGAGCATGCGGCCGATGGCAAAGGGTTTTTGAATTATTACCGCTTCGCCCGCCTGTATTCTGGAGAGCTCGAGCATATCGTTAATTAATCTGGAGAGCCGGTGAGTCTCTCTCATCAAAATATCGTAATAGCGCTGGCGGTCCTGATCAGATTTGACCATCCCTTCACTCAGTGGCTCCAGCAGGCCGCGCATAGCGGTGAGGGGAGTCCTCAACTCGTGCGAGACATTGGCTATATAGTCTCTTCTGGTCATCTCCAGGCGTTCCGCCTCAGTTATATCGCGAAAAAGGCCGACAGCACCATCCACCAGGTGCTGATCAGTTTCTAAGGGTGTTACCAGGCAGTCAATTTGCCGGTGGTCTTTGGAGATAACAACATTGACTGTCTTTCTCTCGTTGATCGCCTGTTCGAAATAGTGGTCCAGACGGGAGGTGCGCAAAAATTCATCCGGAGACAAGCCTTCCAGATCAGGTCCTTTGAGGCCGAAAACATTCCAGACTGCTGTATTTGAATGAGTGACAATGCCGTCGCTGCTGGTGGCAATAATGCCCTCTTGGATGCCATCCAAAATCTGGCGCAGGCGGTTTCTTTCCACTCTTAATTCAGAAAAGGTCAAAGAGAGCTGGGACGAGAGCTGGTTCATCGCCCGGCCGAGATCTCCTATCTCGCCCTCTTCATTTTCGGCAGCTCTTTGGGTGAAATCTCCGCCGGCAATGCCGATAGCTAGCTGGCGAATGCTTTGCAACGGCCTCACTATTCTAAAGGCGGCAATCAGGATTGGAACGGTCATAATTAAAAGAACAACCATGGAGGAGATCAGCAAAGCCATGTTAAGACTTAAGATACTGGCATTCATCTCCTGCATTGGCTGAACAGTGACAATAGAGCCGTAGCGCGTGTCTTCTATCTGAATCGGCACAGTGACAAAGATCAATGAGCCTTTGATCCCAGATACGCGTTCCATCTGGGATTTTGTCTCATCGTTTGAATTCATCAGCTCCAAATGCGCTTCGTGAACCAGCTTGAGCAGCATCTCTTTTGCCTCTTCCGACTCCAGCTGCAATCTGGTGTAGAGTTTGATTCCGTCACTGTCAACCAGAAAGGTCCAGCTGCCGAACATTGAATAGGACATGGAGATGGTGTCGAGGACAAAATTGTCGTAAGAGGTGGCTCCGGCAACTCTTTTGGAGATGACATTGGCCCTGGTTGTAATTTCTCTGGCTACAATGCGGGCAAAAACAGGCTGGGCAATAAAAGAATAAAATAAAGCTGTCAGGGCAGTCCAAAGAATCACTGCCACCACCAGCAAAATAAAAAATCTTCTAACTAAAAAACTATTTTTCAGCTTCAAACTTGTACCCGACGCCATAAACAGTGATCAGGCCGTATTTTGCCTCTTCCTGATCAATTTTTTGCCTAATCCTTTTAATATGTGTGTCCACTGTTCTGGTATCACCAAAATAATCGTAGCCCCACACTTTGGAGAGAATTTGCTCCCTGTCCATAACCTGGCCGGCATGAGAGGCAAGAAAATAGAGGATTTCAACTTCCTTGGGGGTAAAAGGTACCGGCTCTCCCTTGATTTTCACCTGGTAATTGTCCAGGCTGATCTCCAGCCCTTCAAATCTCAGAATTGAACTGCCAGTGCTGCTTTCACCTTCGCGAAATCTGCGCAGGACAGCTTTGATTCTGGCGATGACCTCGCGCGGGCTGAAGGGTTTGACTATATAGTCGTCAGCACCCAGCTCAAGACCCAGGACACGGTCTATTTCTTCGCCCCGGGCAGTCAGCATAATAATGGGCACATTAGACTTTTTCCTGATTTCGCGGCAGACATCCGTACCTGACATCTTCGGCATCATCAGATCTAAAACGATCAGGTCCGGTTTTTCTATCTCCCAGAGGCTTAAAGATTCCAGGCCATCAAAAGCAGAGGCATGAGTGAAGCTTTCAGCATCGAGATAAATAATTAACGACTCGTGGACAATAGGATCATCATCACAGATCAATATATGTGGTGTCATGGTCAATCCTCCTCGTATCCGTATATTATACTGTATAATTATCATATGCAGAATGCAGATTATATTGTGGCTGAGAAGATTAACAAATATAGGAAGCCTCAGATTATTTTTGAGGACAATCATCTCTTGGCAGTAAATAAATGGCCGGGAGTTCCGGCCCAGCAGGATGCCAAAGGCCGGCCGGATATGTTTAATCTGGTCAAGGATTATCTGAAAATAAGTAAAAATAAAAAGGGCGATGCCTGGCTGGGTCTCTTGCACCGCCTGGATCAACCGGCCAGCGGCATCATGGTTTTCGCTTTGAACTCTAAATCCGCCGGCAGAATGTCCGAGCTGTTTAGAAATAATAAGATTGGCAGATATTATCTGGCCCTGGTCCATGGCACACCCTTAGAGCCTTTCGCAGAGCTTAAAGATTATCTTTCGCTGGGCAAAAAAAATGGCAGATATTTTCTTTGCCCTCAAGGGGAGGGAAGAGAGGCCAGCTTAAATTATCGGCTGCTGCACAGTTTTGACTTTGAAAAGCAGACTTTGTCCTTGCTCTTGGTCAAGCTAGCCAGCGGCAGGCCTCATCAAATACGATTGCAGTGTGCAGAACATGGCCTGCCTCTTCTGGGTGACAGACGTTATGGTCTCAATACAAAACTTGATCTAAAAATGCCCACTCTGGCCCTGCACGCCTATCTGCTGGACTTCATCCATCCGGTCAGAAAAGAAGAGCTAAAGCTTAAGGCAGAATTGTTTTATGGGCCTGAGTGGATTAATCCTTCCTTTTTGCCGGCCAGGGAAATATTAGACACTGATTTAATTGAGCAAAAGCTCAAATTGATGGAGGAATTATAGACTATCTCTTGGCTTAGCTTAATTGACACAAGCGGGATACTATGGTTAAAATAGCTTTGTTTCGAGGTGTAGCGCAGCTGGTAGCGCGCTTGCTTTGGGAGCAAGATGTCGGGGGTTCGAGTCCCTTCACCTCGACCAGAAACCCCGCCGGCTTTTTAAAACGGCGGGGTTTTTTCGAAATTAGACTTTAATTGAGGAGGCATGATTATGGCTAGTTTATTATCTACTGCGAGGCTGTTTCCGGCAGGACTGGGTTTCGCTGCTGATCTTCTTCAAGAGGCCGATTACCCTTGGGAGGTTTTACCTTTAATTGGAAAATATATTGAAGATTTTGGAAAAAAACTAGATCCTGATCTCTATGATGAGTCTCCCGGCAATGTCTGGATAGCCAAATCTGCAGTCGTTGCTCCCAGCGCCTCAATCGGAAAAAATATAATTATCGGGCCTGGCTGCGAGATCAGGCAGGCTGCTTTTTTAAGAGGCAATGTGCTGATCGGTCCTGACTGTGTGGTCGGAAATTCCAGTGAAATAAAAAACTCCATCCTGATAGCCCATGTACAGACACCCCATTTTAACTATATCGGCGATTCCATTTTGGGTAATGGTGCCCATCTGGGTGCAGGAGCCATTACCTCCAATGTTAAATCCGATAAAACAGATATTGAGATCAGATTTTTTGATCAGAAGCTGAAAACAAAGCTGAGAAAATTTGGAGCCATCATCGGCGATCAGGTTGAGATCGGCTGCAATTCCGTCTTAAATCCCGGTTGTATTATCGGGATCGAAAGTAGAATTTATCCTCTCACCTCAGTCAGAGGCTATGTGCCGGAAAGATCGATAGTTAAGGGCAATGGCGTCATTGAAAAAATAAAATAGTATTGATGATCCCAAGAGACAAGCAAGTATCAGTTGGCATAAAAGCCAAGTAAAAATTGTCATTATCTTTACCTGCTAATTATTTTTGCTATTTCTTCGTCTTAAGCTGAGCTCTGCCAAGCTTTTTTATCCTTATTTTCCCCTTTCTTTTGTGCAAATAATTATCTTTCGTAACATATGAGAATTATATTTCTTTGAATCTCAATATGAATTGATACAAATGTAACAAATTGCGCTCATCTCTGACAGAGAAAAATCATCATAATATGGTAGAAGGATCTCTAAAGCAAATGGGCGGAGATAACTGGGAGTAAGTCGGACGAGAATTTGTCACGCCTAACCCCATGCAGCATTTCGGACGCCCTGAAGAAGTAGCACATCTGGTGGCTTTCCTTCTTTCCGGCGAAGCTCCCTTTATCAATGCTGCAGTTATACCAATTGACGGTGGCCAGTCCTATAAGTACTAGTCTTTTCTAGTCAAATTTATTTAAACTTTCTGCGGAGCTCAAAGCTGCCTCAACAAGAAGCGGCCTGAGCTCATCTCTTTATTTGGCTCTGCAAATAGCCTGCTGCTTCCTCTTTGTAAGCTAACTGCTGCTTAAAGGAGAGCACTTACTTTTGCAATTAAGGGGAATTTCAATGCCTGCCAGCTTCGCTTGACATCTTCTATTAGCTCTCTTATAATTCTTTTGTTGCTATTTGAAAAATGGGCCATTAGCTCAGTTGGTCAGAGCAGCCGGCTCATAACCGGTCGGTCCGGGGTTCGAGTCCCTGATGGCCCACCATATTTCAAAAAAGTCGGGGGAATACCCAAGCGGCCAAAGGGGGCAGACTGTAAATCTGTTGTCAACGACTTCGGTGGTTCGAATCCGCCTTCCCCCACCAGAAAATGCTGTCTTGTAAAGATCCATCTCTGCAAAGACAGCATTTTTTTGCCTTTTTTGATTTGACAGAAGCCTTGCTCTATTGCTAAGATTCAAACACAATTATTGCCGGTGTGATGGAATTGGCAGACGTATCGCACTCAAAATGCGACGGGTGAACGCCCGTGCCGGTTCGAGTCCGGCCACCGGCACCAATTTGGAAAATCTTAAACTTAAGTACAAGGGATCCGCTGCGCTGGATCCCTTTTGCTTTCCTAAGGGCAAGGAGGAAATAGGGTTTTCAATGATCTTTGTCTTCGCTGCCTGTATTTTTCTTATCTTAAGCAGGTATTTTTATCTTTGCCCCTGAAGTTACAAATTAATTTACACAAATTTAAACTCTTGCCACATTTGATCTCGTCTACTGTTATTTCCTATGCTAAAATATCTGCATGATCTGGCTTCTCATAGCTATTTTAATATTGACAATTCTCATGCTGATCTTTGGGACAATGAGCCGCATTTTGACTTTGATTCTCCTTTTCTTGTCTATCGGTTCACTGGTTTATCTTGCCGTCAAGACGGTTTATGTTCATTATCTAGCCTACAAAAAACAGCAAAAACTGGGCGGGAAATGGGCCGGATATCTGTCTCATGTCAGCGGCATCTCCCTTAGAGCCAGCACTCCCTGCTTCTTGTTTTTGAATGCCGATAAGGATTTAGTCATCGATGACAGGCAAAGCCAGCTCCTGATAGCCAAGGAGAGAATTAGAAGAGTGGCGGTGCTGGAGGCAGCTTTACTGTCTCAGCTTTATGATGGAGAGATTGCCGAACTGATGGATATGAAATCGCATCCGGCCCTGCACGCCATGAGAATCTGGCTGTCACGCAATCCGGAGGCCAGGCATCATTTTATGCTGATTTTGTATCTCGATGAACCGCTTGAGGAGAAGGATAATAGTGCTGAATTAGTATTCTTCAGCGACTGGGAAGCTAAGGGGCATCTGAAGGAACTGCTGCGCCAGCCTGAAATAGCCGTCAAAGCTCTTTATATCCCCAAGGGCAGCAAGATTGACGACCTTTATCCCAGTCAAGCAAAAACTGAAAAGATAAAAAGAAAGAATTTCCTCTTTAAGAAGAAAGAAAAGGCTTTATCGGCAAGAGAAATAGCAGGCAATGACACTGAGCCATTTGGCCCTTTGTCTTAATTGTAAATTTAAGGCAAAATAGATTGCGAAAATAATTTGTATAAGGTGAATCATGAATATTGAAACCCGTAAGGCAGGAGAACTCTGCCTGATAATCGAAGAAAATATTGCCCGTGTCCTGATCGGCAAAGAAGAGGTGATCAGAAAGCTAATGATCGGCCTCGCGGCCGGCGGGCATATTCTCCTGGAAGATGTTCCAGGAATCGGAAAAACCACTTTGGTATCCGCTCTGGCTAAATCTCTGGCATTAGAATTCAACAGAATTCAGTTTACGCCGGATGTTATGCCCTCCGATGTCACGGGTTACAATATGTTCAATCCCGCCACCGCATCATTTGAATTTCATCCCGGCGTGATTATGACTCAATTGCTGCTGGCCGATGAGATCAACAGAACTTCTCCTAAAACGCAGTCAGCTCTTCTGGAGGCCATGCAGGAAAACCAAGTGACCGTGGACGGCAAAACCTATGAACTCTTGCAGCCCTTTATGGTTCTGGCCACTCAAAATCCCATTGAGCAGGCGGGCACATACACTCTGCCGGAAGCTCAGCTGGACCGCTTCATGCTCAAAGTAACCATGGGCTATCCGGACCTGAATGAAGAAATGGCAATTCTCGGCCGCTATTCGGAAGACAATCCCTTAGACGATTTAAAGCCGGTTGCCTCCGGCAATGACATCCTCTGGCTGAAAGATCAGGTGCGCTATGTCTATGTAAGTGATGCGATCAAAAGATATATTTCTGTCTTATCCGCTAAGACCAGAGAGCATCCCGAGGTTGAACTGGGGATAAGTCCCCGGGCCTCCTTGATGCTGATGCATGCCGCCAAAGCCGAGGCTTTGTTCTCGGGGCGCGACTATGTCTTGCCCGATGATGTGCAAAAAATGCTGCTGCCCTGCTGGAGCCATCGCCTGATTGTCAAGCCGGAAGGTCGCCTGAAACAGCAGGAACCTGAAATTATCCTCGCCCAGCTGCTCAGGGAAATCAGGGTGCCGGAGCGTTAAATGACGCGAAGATTTTTTTGGCTGCTGCTCTTACTCCTCCTGCTTTGGGCAGGAGCTAGCTATTACGGCTATGCAATTTTTCGCATCAGCATGATTATGCTGATCTCTCTTTTGCTTTTTAGCTTTTTTAGCATTATCTACCTGCGCTTCAAAGTCCATTTAGAGCCGATGCGCTACAGCAGAGAAATCTTTCGCCTGGACACAGCCAAATACTCACTGGAGCTAGGTCTCAGCTCCCTTTTGCTCCCGGCCCAGCTGCGCCTGATTGCCTGGTCCTCTCAGTCTGACGAGACTGTCCTGTCTGAGAGCAGATTGCTGCATCTGACTGTCAGGCCTAAGGAGACCAGAAAACTGGTGGCCTCGTTGGAAAGCCTGCACTGCGGCAGCCTGGAGCTAGGTGAGGTGGACCTCAGGGTGAGAGATCTCTTTAATATCTTCTGGATGCGCGTACCCGGCGTGGACCGCCATCTGCGCTTCACTACCTTGGTGCTGCCCAGAACCCATTATCGGGAAAACAGCGCCAAAATTGCCAAGCTGCTGCTCGATGAAGGTGAGCAGGCCAGAATCAGAAGCTTTGATATCGCAGATGAAATTGACACCATGAGAGAGTTTCAGCCCGGAGATACCTCCAGGCGCATACACTGGAAAGTCAGTGCCAGAATGCAAAAATTCATGATCAAGCAATATGAGGACTCCAGAGAGATCCGTTATTATGTAATGCTTGATCCAGATTATAGTAATAATGGCAAAAATAACAATAATAATAGTATCGATTATTACAACAGAGATAATATGCTGGAAATTACTGCCAGCATCATCTCAGTTTTGCTGGAAGAAAAGCAGTGGGTTGAACTGGAGACCTGGCATCCGTCGAGAATGCTCCAATCCTCAAATGAAGCAGCTCATCTCAATCATTTCCTCAGGCAGCTGGCCCTCTTGCCCCAAAAATCCATGCGCAGCATGATCTCACAGCTGGAAAGACAAAATACAGACGCCACAATGTCTTATTATATTTTGATCGCCAGAGCTCTAAGTAAAGATCTGGCCCGGCAGATCAGCGCTTTAGTAAATAATTCTCTAGGTATAATGCTTTGCCTGATGGAAATACCGGCCCCGGAGGATAAACTTTTAGCACAGCTGCTTGATGATCTGACCAATAAAGGGGTACAGCTCATTTTTGCTGAAAAAATCATTGGCAAAGGCAATTACAATTCCGAGGTGCAGGCGTGAAAGACAGGTCAAATTTAGAATACAATTTCACTTTGTCTTCGGTCCCTTCGGAAAAAGACAGAGAAATCCGCGCCAGCCGCCAGGAGTTTGACCGCCTTTTCCACATCGGCACGAGATTTGTGGTCAGCCTGCTTTTATCCCTGCTAGTAACCAGCATTACCATGAAGCTTGTAGATGCAGATATGCAAATAATCCGCCATATCTTTGCCCATACTGTATTTATGCTCCTGATAATGCTAGCTTATCGATTCTATAAAGTGTTTCTATTGTTACTATTGGGGAGCGCAGCTACCATCTTGACCATCATCGTTCTAAATCTCACCGGCAGTCTCACCGGCCTCTATCAAGCGTTAATCCAGCCCGTGCTCGATTTTTTCAGCCAGGGTTCACAGTTTTTCTTTTCCGATTTTTCAGCCAGCCCCGCCCAGATAAACTCCTATGCTCTTTTTGTCGGCTTTTTGTTTGTGCTCTTAAGTTTCTTGGCGGTCTATGTTTCGTCACATCCCTGGCTGATCCTGACTGCAGTTGGCTTAATCATGACCTTGGCCGAAGAGGAGTGGGTGAGGGGGGATTACCTGCTTTTCTTTGCCGCGGCCTTCAGTGTTCTCTTAATGATGACCATGCAAAAGCATGCCATCGGCCTTCATAGCCGGCAGGGCGGAATTTTCTTCACCCCGAAAAAATGGAGTTATACCGAGAGCAGTAAAAGATTTTTTGCCGCGCTGCTGGTAACCGCTGTAATCATGGGTGCTCATGCTGTCATACCCAGAGACTTCTTTTATAACAACAGTATTGACAGACTGATCAGTAGATTGACCGGTACCAGCCATTTAAAAGACGACACCATCGGTTATATTGAATTTAGCATCGCCGAAGCCGGCTATTATCCTTTGCAGTCGCGCCTGGGCGGTCCGGTGACTCCGTCAGATGAACTCTTCATGCTGGTGGAAAGCGGGCCGCAGTCTTTTTATCTCAGAGGCTCCGTCTTCAGAATCTACACCGGCTATGGCTGGCAGCAAGACAGCATGGAGCAAAACTGGATGCTCAATCATCCCAGAAATATGGAGATTCAGTCCAAGCTGCTGGGCCCGGTCGTTGAGGGGCTTGATTTTTCCGATGATCTCAAAAACCCTGTCTTCCCGCTGCTTAATCAGGATTTCATCCTCTATCCCGTAGCCGATCAGCAGGTGGTGTTTAACGGCGGCCGCATCAGTTCCATCATCTCTGCCGCAAGCAATGATGATCTCTTCATCTATTTTAATTCAGCCGGCACATTATATGCCGACCGGCAGATAGACGAGGAGGGCTATATAGCTGGCGGGCAGATCTTTCAGGGCAGGGCCATCCATGATCCGGCCAAATTAAAGAACTTCCTTTTGGGGCTTGGCCCGATGGCAAATAATCTCCAGCTTGACGCAGATGAAAAAGATGCCTGGACTGATCTTTACAATGAAGAGAGCCTCTTGGCTTTTATTGAAGCCAGAGAGCCCGACCTCTTTGCTTTGATCAATGACAAGAATTTGCCGCCTGCCGATAAGGCGCTGACTTTGCGCGAATGGGTGGCGGAGAATATAAATTACAGGCTCGATATGCCTGAACCTCCGGCAGAACAAGATTTCATCGTTCATGTGCTTGAGACAAAAGAAGGCTATTGCACATATAGTGCCAGCCTTTTAACCGTCCTTTGCCGTCTGGCAGATATTCCCGCCCGCTATATAGAGGGCTTTATTCTGCCGGCAGATGCAGCTGCTGTAGGAGCTAGCACTGTCAGGCCGGTTGATGGAACCAATGCCCACGCCTGGACGGAGATCTTTTTGGAAGAGATTGGCTGGCTGCCGATTGACGGAACCCCATCTGCGGTGCTTGACAGCATGACCGGGCAGGATTTGATTCCCGAAAGCACACCAACACCTGAACCTTTAGAGGAGCCGGATGAGCCTGAACCTGAACCGGAGGAGACAGATCCCCTAGAAGAAGAGCCGCCCCCCGATCAAGATGAGCCCATTTTTGATCAAGCAGGAGAAGATGCTCTTAGCGACCTGCTTAAAGTTCTGGGAACTATCCTGGTCTCAGTCCTGAAGCTTTTGCTTTTGCTTTTACCTTTGATCTTGTATTATCTCTGGAGAAGAAAAGTCTACCGCTTGAGACATGATCCGCGCTGGCTCAAAAAACGCTACCAGCAAAATCCCGCAGAGCTTATACTGGCTATCCGCCATGATCTGGAGCAGATCTGGGGACTGCAGGGCGTAAGCCAGATAACCGGGCAGACAATCTACCAGTGGTTTATGTCTTCTGCGATTGATTCTGATGAAGCTGAACGCTCAATAGCCCTGATTGAAGAAACAATCTATTCGGAAGGTCTGACAGAGCTCAGTGAGCGGGACTGGGAGAGACTGCTTCTTTTCTACCGCAGGGAGGAGGAGAAGCTGAAAGACAGCATCGCCTGGGGCAAATGGCTGTTCAGGCGTTTCCTCTGGTCCTATAAGCACCCTTTATAGTTTTTTATCTATGAACAAGGATCATTTGAAAAATCAAAGCGTATTAGCAGACAATTACCCGACGCTGATGGCCTGGATGGAAGATGTCCGGCTTAAAAAGGGCCTGCGGCCGAAATATTTCGTCCGCACTTTTGGCTGCCAGCAAAATGATGCCGACAGTGAGATTATAGCCGGCATTTTAGAAAGTGCAGGCTTTGAACCGGTTGATTCCTATGCCGCCGCCGACCTGATAATGCTCAATACCTGCACGGTCAGAGAAAATGCTGATGAACGCTTCTTCGGCCATCTGGGCAGCCTCAAGCGCTTTAAAGCAGACAGATCCGAGCGCCTGCTGGGCGTAGCAGGCTGCATGGTTACGCAGGCTGCACAGATCGACAGGATCAAGAAATCTTTTTCTTATGTGGATTTTCTTTTACAGCCCGATCAGATCTCTTATCTTTTGGATTTTCTCGAAAGAAGTCTGAGGCAAAAGCAGACATATGTGGATAACGTATCCTCCAGCGCTTTTCATGAGACGATGCCGATAGCCAGACAAAGAAGCTTCAGAGCTCTGGTCTCGATCATGTACGGCTGCAACAATTATTGCTCCTATTGCATTGTCCCCTATACCAGGGGCAGGGAGAGAAGCCGTCAGCTGAGCTCTATCCTGAGAGAAATTGAAGAACTAAGCGAGAGTAAAATCCCGGAAATAATGCTCCTGGGCCAGAATGTAAATGCCTGGGGCCAAGATTTTGCCCCAGAGGTCAAAGGGGCCAGAAACTTTGCCGAGCTTTTAGAGGAAATTGCCAAATTTGAAGAGATTAAAAGAATCCGCTTCATGACATCTCATCCAAAAGATATCTCGCCAGAATTGATTGCCAGCATAGGCAGGATTGAAAAAATTGAGCCTCATCTTCATCTCCCCCTCCAGTCGGGCAGCAACAAGATCTTGAAGATGATGAACCGCCAGTACAGCCGGGAGAAATTTTTAGAGATTGTCAAAAATTTGCGGGCAGCCAGACCTGAAATAGCAATCAGCACAGATATAATAGTTGGCTTTCCGGGTGAAGAAGAGGAAGATTTCCAAGCCACTTTGGCTATAATGGAGAAGGTTAGATTCGATAGCGCCTTTACCTTTATCTACAGCCCCCGCAGGGGAACTCCGGCGGCGAAATGGTACAAAGAAGAGGGCAGGGAAGCTGTAAAGGAACGCTTCATGCGCTTGGTGGAGCTGCAAAACGAACACAGCCTCAGCTCTAATATGCTCCAGCTGGGAAGGATTGTCGAAGTATTATGCGAGGGCACTAGCTCGCAGGCAAAAAACATTCTCTCCGGCAGAACCAAGGACAATCGCCTGGTCAATTTTCTGCCCTTGCCCCAGGCGCAAGAAAAGATCTGGGCAAGAGATGAAGAGCTTTCCTGGCCCGCTGATGGCAAATCTTCCCGCGAGGGAGAATTCATCCCGGTGCGCATCACCAAAGCCAAGACTTTTTCACTAGAGGGGGAGGAAGTATGTCTTTGACAATCAAGGATATTGAAGGGCAAAAGCTCTCTCCCATGATGGAGCAGTATGTGGCTGAAAAGAAAAAACGGCCTGACTGCATCTTGTTTTACCGCCTGGGTGATTTCTTTGAGCTCTTCTTTGACGATGCCTTGCTAGCGGCCAGAGAGCTGGAGCTGACTTTAACCAAAAGAGACTGTGGTCTTTCTGAACGAGCCCCCATGTGCGGCGTTCCCCACCATGCAGCCGACCACTATATCAACAGGCTGGTAGCCAAGGGGTATAAAGTGGCAGTCTGTGATCAGGTTGAAGATGCCAGCGAAGCCAAGGGACTGGTCAAAAGAGAAGTAGTAAGAATTGTAACTCCAGGAACAATTACTGACACATCAGCTCTGGATGAGAAAAAATATGAATATATCGTTACCGTTTACCAGAGTGGCCAACTGTATGGCCTGGCCGCCTGTGATGTCAGTTCTGGACATTTCGAGACCACAGCTTTAATGAGCGAGGCTGCAGGCAGAAGACTGTTAGATGAGCTGGCCAGACTCAGGCCGCAAGAGTTATTATGTAACGATAGTTTCAACGATAATGAAATAATGGCCAAATGGCTGCGAGATAACCCAGCGGTCGTTACAGTTAAGCCGGATTCTTTTTTCTCACCGGCTGGTTTGAGCCCCACCCAGCTTGAATTTGGCCCGGCAGATCATCTCTGGCCCAATGCTTCCGCCGGTCTGCTTCGCTATATTGCAGAAAACCAGCTGCAGCTGCCGCAAAATATCGGCAAGATTTACCCCTACAGCCAGCAGGACTACATGCTGCTTGATCAAGCTGCCCGGCGAAATCTGGAACTGACTGAGACAATCAGAGACAGAAAGCGCAAGGGCAGTCTCCTATGGCTAATGGACAAAACCAAGACCAGTATGGGCAGCCGCTTACTGCGCAGCTGGCTGGAGCAGCCATTATTAAACGCCGCAGAGATTGAAGGCAGATACGATGCTGTTGAAAATCTTGTCGCTCAGTTTATGATCAGAGAAAATCTTCGCGCAATGCTTACAGGTCTCTACGATCTGGAGAGGCTATCTGCCAGGATAGGCCTGGGAACGGTTAACGGCAGAGATCTTATCTCCTTGACCTATATTCTGGAGAAAATACCGGCCCTGAAAGAGCTGCTGGCGGACCTTGAGGCCGATAATCTTAAAAATCTAAACAGCAGACTGGACAGCCATGAAAAGCTTAATTTGCTCCTCAAGCAGGCCATTGTCGAAGACCCCCCCATTGCTGTTAAAGAGGGAGGCCTGATTAAAAAGGGTTACAGTCCTGAGGTTGACAGCTTAAGAGAGATTGCCGACAAGGGCCAGGACTGGCTGTTGGAATATGAGCAAAAGGAAAGAGAAAAGACAGGGATAAAAAACCTGCGCGTTCGCTATAACAGAGTATTTGGCTATTTCATCGAGGTGACAAAATCTAACCTGGCCCTGGTGCCCGACCATTACAGCCGTAAGCAGACTTTGACCAACGCTGAGCGCTATATATCTTCTGAGCTGAAAGAGCGGGAGGAACAGCTGCTGGGGGCCAAGCAAAAGCTGATGGATCTGGAATATGAACTATTTGCCCAGCTTAGAGAAGAAGTCAGAAAAAATCTTTTCAGCCTGCAGGAGACCGCCAGAGCCCTGGCCGGACTAGATGTTTATTCTGCTCTGGCTGACCTGGCGGAAAAAGAAAACTACTGCCGGCCGGAGCTTCGGCAAGATGACTGCCTGATTATCTCCCAGGGCAGGCATCCGGTTATAGACAAGCTTTTACCAGCAGGATCCTTTGTCGCCAATGATCTGGATCTCAACAAAGATGACAGGCGCTGCATGATCCTGACCGGGCCTAATATGTCGGGGAAATCTACCTATATGCGGCAAAATGCCCTGATCGTGCTGCTGGCCCAGATGGGCAGCTTTGTGCCTGCTCTTTCCGCCAGTATCGGCATAGTAGACCGCATCTTTACCAGGGTTGGAGCCGCCGACGATATAGGGGCGGGGCAGTCAACTTTCATGGTCGAGATGAGTGAGATGGCAAATATTATGAGTCAGGCCGGTCCCTCAAGCCTGTTGCTCCTGGATGAGATCGGCAGAGGCACCAGCACTTATGACGGACTTTCCATCGCCTGGTCAGTCTTAGAGCATATCGCAGACAAATCCTTTCTCGGCAGCCGCACTCTTTTTGCCACCCATTACCATGAGCTGACTGATCTGGCCGGAATCAAAAGCGGTATTTTCAACTGCCATGTGGCAGTGAGCGAGGTAGATAATGAAATAGTCTTCTTGCATAAGATCAGGCCGGGCGGCACCGATGACAGCTATGGCATTGAAGTGGCCAAGCTGGCGGGAGTCCCCCTCTCTGTCGTTGAAAGGGCCAGAGAACTCTTGCTCCAGCTGGAAGCTGACAATCGCGGCCGAAGACTGGTGATGAGAAAAGGGGCAAGGCCGCAAAAGGATCAGATCGATATTTTCAGCACCGCCAGAAGTGTCAGAGAGGCGGATCAGCTGATCGAGGAGATAAAAGAAATAGATATTGATCAGCTGCGGCCGATTGATGCTTTAAGCAAGATCATCGATCTCAAGGAAATGATCAAAAAGATGCGCACTAGTGATGAATAGGAGATTGCCATGGCCAAGATAAAGCAGCTAGACCCTGTAACAGTAAATCATATAGCGGCCGGAGAAGTGGTTGAAAGACCGGCCTCAGTGGTCAAAGAGCTGGTCGACAATGCACTGGATGCCGGCGCTTCTCAGATTTTTGTCAGCATCAGAAATGGCGGCATCAGCGAGATCTCAGTCCAAGACAACGGCGCCGGTATGAATGATACTGATGCCAGAAATTCTTTGCTCAGCCACTATACCAGTAAAATCACAAAATTAGAGGATCTGGAACAAATTGACAGCATGGGTTTTAGAGGGGAGGCTTTGCCCAGTATTGCCTCTGTAGCAAAGCTTTTGCTTAAAACCAGAGAGCCGGGGGCGGAATATGGCTATGAGATCAGGGCAGAGGCGGGCAAAATTGTCAGCCAGGGCCAGTGTTCTTGTTCCGAAGGCACAGTTGTCACAGTTAAAGAGCTGTTTCACAATACTCCGGCCCGCTTTAAATTTCTCAAAAAAGACAGCCTGGAGGCCGGTTATATTGCAGATATGCTGGCCAGGCTGGCTCTGACCCGTCCCGATGTGTCCTTTCGTCTCAGTGATGAAAAGGAGCGGACAGTTTTATACACACCCGGAAATAATGATCTTTTGAGCACAATCTATGCTGTTTTCGGCAAAAATACTGCCGAGGGGATGATAAAGCTGGATAGCCTGCAAAAGCCAATCCAGGTCTTTGGCTATATATCCACACCGGAAAACGCCAGAGGCAACCGCTCGCGCCAGATCTTTATTGTCAACGGCAGGGTTATCAGCTCAAAAACACTGACAGCGGCCGTAGATGAAGCTTGCAGGGGCTGGTTCGTCAAGAGCAGGTTCCCGGCTCTGGTCCTTCATCTGACCGTACCTAAGGAACTAATCGACATCAATGTCCATCCGCAAAAAAGCGAATTGCGTTTTTGGAATGATAAAGAAGCCTTCCGGGCTGTTTACCATGCTGTTCAGGAGGGTCTTGCCGCTGAAAGCCAGCTGCCTGAACCCCTGCTGGCTGAGAGCAAAGATCTTGCCAGCCAAGAAAAAGAAGCCCTAAGCTTTTCTTTGCCGCCAGAGAGCACAGAAGGCGATCTAAGGGATTTTCCCGCTCAAGTGGCAAGAGATCTAAGAAAAGAAGATGAAGAGGTTATAGAGGCTAATTTGAGCGTTTCCGAGGGAGTGCCGGCGCTTCAGCCCTCTGACTTGTATGGTAAGAGAGGTAAAGGGATTGCTAAAACAGAACAGATCTCATTATCTGAACTTGGCCCAGGCAAAAAAACTAATGGCCAAGCGACTGCCGTCAAAACTGAAAAATTAAAGGGCAGTATTTTTAGTAATGCCAGAATCATAGGCGTGTTCGCAAAAATCTACATCCTGCTAGAGGCCTCTGACCAGCTGATATTAGTCGACCAGCATGCTGCCCACGAACGCATTTTATATGAGGAGCTGCTGGCCAAAAGGGACAAGGTCAAAGGAGCTATTCCCAGTCAGCTGCTGGCCCAGCCGCAAAAAATGGAAATCTCCGCATTGGAAATGGCGGCAGTGGAGGAGAACAAAGAAAAGATTGAAGAACTTGGTTTCCTCTACGATATTTTCGGCAGAAATATTATTGTCCTCAGGGCAGTTCCGGAAATAAGAAGTGATTTAAATCCGGAGCTGGCTTTTTCTGCCCTGATTGAAGCCTGCCTAAACGATAGCCTGGAGAAAGATCACAAATATGATGATCTCCTGCACGATATTGCCTGCAAGGCAGCTGTAAAAGCCAATGACAGCCTGGCGGAGATTGAAATCAGAAAGCTTTTAGAAGATCTGGAAACACTTACTAATCCCTATCATTGCCCCCATGGCAGACCGGTGGCGATCATCATTACCAGAAAAGATTTAGACAAGATGTTCAAGCGCATCGTGGGTTAAAGGAAATGGCGGATCTTAACTTACTAAGCGAAGATAGCTGGCGGCTAAAACTTCTAGAATTCAGCCAGAAAATCATTACGGAGGCCAGAAATAATCCCTCTCATCTGCCTTTGATCACTGGTCCCACCGCTTCGGGAAAATCCAGCCTGGCCATCCTTTGCGCCAGAGAGCTTGATGCCGTTATTATTTCTGCTGATTCCATGCAGATTTATCGTGGTTTTGATATCGGCACCGCCAAAGCAAGTAAAAGGGAACAAGAAGAGATTCCTCATGCCCTGATAGATATCTGTGATCCCGATCAAAGCTACAGCGTGGCAGCTTATGCTGATGCTGCCAGAGATCTATTGGCGGATTTGGAAAAAAAGAAGAAAAATGCCATCATCTGCGGCGGCACAGGGCAGTATATCAATGCGCTTCTGGACGGAATAAGCTATCTTGCCCATGACAAAGATCCTGAACTTAGGGCTTTTTTGGAGGAGGAAGCTGAGCAAAAGGGGCTGGCTACTTTCTGGCAGGAAATTAAAAGGCTTGACCCTCAAGCAGCTGAATACATCAAGCCTAGCGATAAAAGGCGCATTATCCGCTTTCATGAGCTTTATGAACTGACAGGTCTGACCAGATCCGAGATAGATGAGAAGTCTAGGCAGGGAAGTGATAAATACAAATTTCTACCCTATTATCTAGATCCCGGCAGGGATTTTCTTCAGGAGAGAATTTCCCGAAGATGCCGACAAATGCTAGATGATGGCCTGGTCGAAGAGGTCAAAGAGCTGCTGGTAAAATATCCAGATACAACTTTGCAGCCCTATTTTGGCATCGGTTACCGGGAGGTCATAAGCTATCTAAATGGGGAGTATTCTCTCTCTGAAATGGCTGAATGGATCATCATTCACAGCCGCCAGTATGCCAAAAGACAAAGGAGCTGGTTTCGCTCCAGAACTGATCTTATTCGTCTTTAGCAAAACTCTTAAAATCAGTAGAGCAAATCCCAGCAAAATAACAGGATATTGAGTGTTTTTGCCCCTATTTGTCTATTTAATGCTATTATACGACATGTTTTAATGTTATATTTATAAACAAAACATAGATGAAGATGTTACTGGCAGTATTAACGCTCATTTATTCTAGAAAGGCGGTCAAAAATGAAGGATCATGATTTTACAGCAGGCATCATGTCTGTGGAGCTGTTTGGCAAAGATGAAAAAACAGAAGCAGATTTCTTGCAGGACCTAATCAACAATATGGTGCCAGTAGAGCTTGTCTCCATAGAAGGCAACTGCTATACGGCTAATATAATAGCTTTTGATAAGAAAACAGTGATTGTCAGTCATAGCGGCAGCCAAAGCCTTTTTTACAAGCATGCTCTGCTCTCAATACGCCCCCAGCTGCCGGCCAGTCCCTTGTTTGCGGAAGATGCCAATAACAGCGGTTTAAGTCTAGAGCGAGGGGCGAAAAACCCCTCTTACTATTCCTAGAATCCGGTAGGACTCATCTTCAAAAGGGATCAGGGAATAAGAGGGATTCTCAGGCATTAAATAGATATTTCCATTTTCTCGCATCAGACGCTTGACAGTAGCCTCGCCGTCTATCAGAGCCACAACAATCTGGCCTAGTTCGGCAGTCGGCTGCTTGCGCACAAAGACTATATCTCCGTCCAATATTGCTGCTCCGGTCATGCTATCGCCTTTGACTGTGAGGGCGAATATTTCATC
>CAZUWY010000027.1:22921-23796 GCA_964624395.1 uncultured Mageeibacillus sp.
TCCGGAAAATACCCGGCTGGTACAGCCAGTTCATCTTCGATATTTTGAACCGCCAGAATGGGGACTCCAGCAGTAACCTTGCCCAGCAGGGGAACTTTTCTATCCCGCTGCATTTCCAGGGCAGGCACACTGATAGCACGCCTTTTACCCTCTTTCATCTCAATTTTTCCGCTCTCTACCAGCCTTCTGAGATGGTTGTGAACAGTGGAGGTGGACTTAATGCCAACACCTTTGCAGATATCTCTGACAGAGGGCGGAAAGCCGTTCATGTCGATATACTCAACAATAAATTCATAGACCATATGATTGGTTTGCTCTACAGTGGCTCTGGTAAAGGGGTTCTTGTCCACATTGTCCTCCTCGCGCGTACAATTTCAGTCATATTTCTATCAGTTTATTGCTTTTTTGAACAATTGTCAAACACATGTTCGTTATGGCATTTAAGATATATCATAATGTTATTATTCTTTGCTCTGTCACTGCTGTTGGCAATCAGTTATAATGGCTTAAAAAGGGGAGAGGGGGAGAAGGAGCAATCATGTCCGGGTTCAGAGAGGCAAAGATCGATTTCCCAGAGGATAATAATGACACCAAGTATGGGCTGCCCGCAGCCAATGCCGCTGATAAAAGTCCTGTCTTAGAACCTGACTCTGGCTCAACTACGAGCTTTTTACCAGCAGAACAGTATTTTGAGCACAAAGATAGCGCAGCCGAAAATGAGGCAGCCACTGAATATTTTCATGCTCCTGCTTATCCGGATCAAGCCCCAGATCAAGCTTACCAAGCAAGCTTCAGAGAGCAAGGCGGCAGAGAATTAGCCAATGATACATCCTTTTATCGGCCGGGAGATGATCTGCCACAACAATCACAGGCAG
>CAZUWY010000028.1:0-23095 GCA_964624395.1 uncultured Mageeibacillus sp.
TGAATAAGATTAAAGCAATACAAGCAATACAATTTCTGGTAACAGCTTGACATTTTCAGCCCATATATCTAATAGTATTATATCAATGCAGCTTGCTGCATTCTGTTACTGTTTATAAAACGGTTAGGAGGAAAAAAATGACGACTGAACAAATATTTGAGCATGTACGCGATATGCTTGCCGAGCAATTAAGGGTTGACCCGGATACAATTCAGATGGAAGCAAATTTTATTGACGATATGAATGCTGACTCTCTGGATATTGTTGAACTTGTGATGGCCATGGAACAAGAATTCGATATAGCCATTCCCGATGAGGAGGCTGAGCGGATTAAGACAGTGGGCGATGCCGTCGAGTTCATCAAAGCTAATATATAATTTCTGAATTCGATTTAAGAGAGCCCCTAGTAATCGTAGGGGCTCTTTTTAGGAAAGGATAGTATTTTGCAGGAAGTTAATTTGTCTGATCTAATGCAGATTATCTCTTATTCTTTCCAAGATCTCGGTTTACTGCAAACTGCCCTGACCCATTCAACCTTTGCCTATGAAAACCGGGGTGTTGAAGACAATGAGAGAATAGAATTTTTAGGTGATGCCATCCTTCAGCTGGTGGTGAGCGAATATCTTTTTCGCCATGAGGGAAAATTAAAAGAAGGGCAGATGACAAAGATCCGCTCCCTTTTAGTTTGCGAACAGACTTTGGCCAGGGTGGCTGAAGCGATCAAGCTCTCGAAGTTTTTGCGTCTGGGAAAAGGCGAGGAATTGACGGGCGGCAGAAAGAAAGCCTCCAATCTGGCCAATTCTGTCGAAGCAATAATAGGAGCTGTCTACCTGGATGGAGGCTTGGCAAAAGCTAGGCAGGTGGTACTGGGACTTTTAGACTCTTATCTGGAGCCCGCTGTCAAGGGAAAAATCCAATACGATTTCAAAAGCAGGCTGCTAGAACTGGTCCAGTCTACCAGAGGGCAAAGCGTACTTAATTTTACTATCATTAAAGAAGAAGGTCCGGTTCACAACAGACTTTTTACTGCTGCTGCTGTTTTAGATGGTGTGGAAATTGTCAGCGGTGAAGGCAACAGCAAAAAGGAAGCCGAGCAAAACGCCGCCAGAGAGGCCTTAAGCCTTATCTTTTGCGACACGGGCGGCTGTGACCTGATAGATAATCTGGAAGAGGAAGATCTTGACCAAGCAGACGGAGAAGTTAAATAATGCATCTTAGTTCTTTAGAGATGCAGGGATTTAAATCCTTTCCCGAACGAACCCTGATTGAGTTTCACCAGGGCATTACTGCTATTGTCGGGCCCAACGGTTCGGGCAAATCCAATGTCACAGACGCCATTCGCTGGGTTTTAGGTGAACAAAGTGCCAGAAGCCTGCGCGGAGACAAGATGGAAGATATTGTCTTCAACGGCACTGCCAATAGAAGAGCAATGGGTTATGCCGAGGTGGCCATCAATCTGGACAACAGTGACCAGCTTTTGCCGGTTGAATACGAGCATGTGCGCATAGTCAGGCGCTACTACCGCTCCGGTGAAAGCGAGTATCTGATCAATCAGACGGTCTGTCGGCTGAAGGATATAATCTCCCTGCTGATGGATACAGGCATAGGTAGGGACGGTTATTCACTGGTCAGTCAGGGCAAGGTTGATGAGATCTTAAGTTCCAGATCTGAAGATAGAAGAAGGGTATTTGACGAGGCTTCAGGCATTGTAAAATTCAAGACCAGAAAAGAAGAGGCCAAAAGAAAGCTGGCCCAGACAGATGCCAATCTTTTACGCATCAATGATATCGCTGTTGAGATTAGCAACAGGCTGCCTGAGCTCAAATGCCAGGCTGAAATAGCTAAAGATTATCTGGAGCTGGCCAAAGAGCATGATGAACTAGATATTGCCTTACTTTTAGAGCAGATTGAGAGTAGATCCACAGAAGCTAAGAAACTCAAAATCAATGTCAAGCAGCTGGCGGAGGATATCATTTCCTCTGAAGCAGATATTGCCGCGATCAGAAAGAGAAATGAAGAGCTCGATTCTAGCAGCAAGGAAAAGGAAGATCTTTTAGATAATATCCGCAGCAAGCATCAAGACAAGCTGGAGCAGTTATCCTTATTGAAAAATAACAGCGGTCTGCTGCAGGAGCAAAACAAGCATCTGGCCAAGGAAGAGCAGGAGGCTGAGGCGGAAAAAGAGCGGATAGAGCGAAATAAGGATCTGCTGGAAGCAGAAAAAGAGACCAGAGAACATAAAAGAAAAGTTTTAGAAAGGCAAAGGGAAGCCTTTTTGGGTCAGCTGGAACAGGTGGAAGGTGAATTTGCCGCTGTTTTAGAGAAGATGGATCTTCAGGCCAAGGAGCAAGACCAGCGCCGGCAAGACCTTTCTGCCGCCAGAGAAGAGATCTTTGCCTCGGACACAATCATTGCCAGAAATGAATCTGAGATTGAAATCCTGCAAAGGCAAAGTGAAAATCTGAAAGAGCTGGAAAATAAGCTTAATCTGGAGCTAGAAAGCCTGCAGAGAGGCAAGGAAAAACTGCTGGCTGAGATCAAGGCAAACGAAAAGCTAATTGTCAGCTCTGAATCTGAGAGCAAAAAGAAAGATCAGCTGCTGCAGACCAAAATACAAAATATTGCTCTTCTCGACAGTGAAAAGCAGCAGAATCTGCAAAATATCCGTGATCTTGAATACCAGCAGGAGACCTTAAAGAAGCTGGAGGATAGCTTGGAAGGCTACCAGGCGCCGGTCAAAAAGATCATGCAAAAAATTAGCAGAGACGAAAGCTTTGCTCCGGATGTCAAAGGGCCTTTAGGCTCTCTGGTTGAGGTCTTGCCGGAATATGAGATTGCCATTGAAGTGGCCATGGGTGCAAGCTCCAACCATATTGTGACTGAGAGTAAAAATAGTGCTCAAAAGATTATTTCCTGGCTGAAAGACAGTAATAGCGGGCGGGCAACATTCTTACCGATCGAAGTTATCAAGGCTAGAAAACTAGAGGAGAAAATACTGGCTACAGCTCAAGGCCAAGAGGGCTATCTTGGTCTGGCGAGTGAAATAATTGATTATCCAACAGAGATCAAAGGAATCGTAGGAAATATTTTGGGGCGGACAATTGTCTGTGAAAATCTCACCCAGGCATTGGCCTTGGCGGAAAAGCTGGCCTATAGGGTTCGGATTGTAAGCCTGGCCGGCGAAATCATAAGCCCCGGCGGTTCCATAACCGGCGGCTCAATGATCAGATATTCCAGCGGCATTATCGGGCGCAGCGGCAAGATTATTAAGCTGGGCAGGCAGCTGGAAGATATTTTCGCCCAAGATCAAGAGCTGGATGAAAAGCTCGAACTGGCCAGAGATGAACTGAGACAAGAAGAAGAAGAGAGTGATCAGATCCTAAAAACGATTCAGGAAATTCAAAAATTAAACAATAATCTCTGGATTCAGACAGAGACAATTGAACATGACCAGGCCAAGCTGGAAGCGGATAAAGAACAAAATGAGGAGATGAAAAAGAGTCTTGCCAGTGAGATTTTTGAGCTGACAGAGGAAATTGAGCAGAAAAGAAAGGCAAGAAACGAAGAGAATCTTCTTTTACAAAAGCTGGCTGAAAAAATTGAGCAAGAAAGCTCTTTAAGAGAGACAGATAAAGAAAGAAGAGATGAACTGAGAGAGAGACTTACCGATCTTAAAATCTCCGTAGGTTCAGTCGAGCAGTCTTTGGCAGGGATTATGGATTTTGTCACCCATCTCAAAGAGCAGGGCAAAGCCGATGAAGAAAAGAAGGAAAAGTTAACGGAAACGATCCTTGCAGCGGGCAGATTGAAGCTGGAAAATGAAATAAAACTAGCTTCCATCACCAAAGAGATCGATCTTATTAACTCAGAGCTGGGCAGATTTTCGCAAGATGTGGAAGAGATCTCCCAAGAGAGAGAGGAATTGCAGCAAGAAAAGCAAAGGCTTTACAAAAGCCTTGAAACCCAGACGGAAAGTCTTGCTGCCATCAAAGTTGAGCATGGCAGGGTGGATGAATCCCTGATCCGGCTGGAGCAAAATACTGACCTGCTTAAAAACCGCCTCTGGGAAGATTACGAATTGACCTTTGCCAACGCCAATAAATACCGCCAGGAGCTTTCTAGCCCCCAAAAAAGCCAGAGAAGATTAAATCAGATCAAAGTTCAGATCAAGGAGCTAGGTCTTGTCAACACGGCAGCTGTTTCCGAATATGAGGCTCTGGTGGAGAGATTTGAATTTTTGAGCAGGCAAAAAGAGGATATTGAAAAATCCAGAAGTGAACTCACAGGCTTGATTGCGGAGCTGGATCAGGCGATGGAAGAGCAGTTTGATCAATACTTTTGCCAGATCAGCGCCAATTTTGATTTGGTCTTCAAAGAGCTCTTTGGCGGCGGTCAGGCTGAACTGATTCTAGCAGACGAGGAAGATTTACTTGCCACCGATATTTTGATCAAGGCACAGCCGCCCGGTAAGCGCCTGCAAAACTTAAGCCTTCTTTCCGGTGGGGAAAGAAGCCTCACCGCTATTGCTCTGCTTTTTGCCATCTTTAAGCTAAAGCCCGCCCCTTTTTGTGTCTTTGATGAAATTGAGTCCACCCTTGATGATGCCAATGTCTTGAGATTTACTGACTACTTAAAGCGCTATGCAGATGAAACCCAGTTTATTTTAGTGACCCACAGGAAAGGTACTATGGAGGCTGCAGAGCGTCTCTACGGGGTGACCATGCAAGAAAGAGGGGTCTCCAGCATCTACTCACTGAAATTGGCCGATTACCAGGCGGGCTGAGTTTAGATTTAAAAGGAGCGATAACGATGAGCCTATTGGATAAATTCAGCAGGGGACTTGCTAAAACCAGGCAGGCGGTGACAGAGGGCTTTAATCGTCTGGCGGCAAATTTTGGCGTCTTTGACGAGGAGTTTTTAGATGAGCTGGAAATGATCCTGGTCCAAGCTGACTGCGGTATCAATACAGCTATTAAACTGACAGATTCCATCCGCGACAAAATTCGCGCCGAAGGCAAGGTTGAGCGCAGCTATATCTTGCAAAGTCTCAAGCAGGACATGCTGGAAATTCTTAAGACCAAAACTCTTGACCTTGCCAGTGGACGATTAAATATTATCTTTATGATTGGGGTAAACGGCACTGGCAAAACCACTACAGCGGCCAAAATTGCCTATCTGCAGCAAAAGAACAATCTCAATACCATGCTCGCAGCGGCCGATACCTTCCGGGCTGCAGCCATTGAACAGCTGGTTCACTGGGCTCAAAGGGTTAATGTGCCTGTAATTTCAAACCCTTTGGGGTCAGATCCCTCCTCCGTGGTATTCGACGCCCTGCAGTCGGCCAAAGCAAGATCTGTAGACCTTTTGATCATTGATACAGCGGGCAGACTGCACAATAAACCAAATCTGATGAGCGAGATGGAAAAGATGAACCGTGTCGCCAGACGAGAAGGGGAGGAGGTCGGGGCGGTAATCCATAATCTTTTGGTTTTGGATGCCACCAGCGGGCAAAATGCTGTTATCCAGGCCAGGGCATTCAATGAAATTACGGCTCTCGATGGTTTGATCATCACTAAACTGGATGGCAATGCCAAGGGCGGAATCGCTTTGGCTGTTGCTGATGAAACCTCCATCCCGCTGGTATATGCAGGTTTGGGGGAGGATGTTGATGATCTGGCTCCCTTTGACAGCAAACTGTTTGTCGATTCTTTATTGCCTGAATTTTAATGCTGTCAATATTTTATCTTGACAGCTGATCGTTTTTTATTTATTCTTAGCTCATGTCCTGGACAATAGAGCAAGAATACGGGCATCTGCATATCTGCACTTTGCTGGATTTTTATGGCAATCTTTTGAGCGCAAGGCAAAAAGAGATCATGGGCCTGTTTTATTATGAGGATCTATCCCTTTTTGAGATCTCCCAGCTCAAAAATATCTCCAGGCAGGCGGCAAATTCCATTATTCACCGGGCAGTGGATAAATTAAAAGATATTGATCAGGCTCTGGGGCTGATGCAAAACTACCAGCAAAATAAAGTCTTGCGCTCAGAGCTAAAAAGAGCGATTGAACTGCAGGACTGGCTTAAAGTTACTGAGGTATATAAGCTCTGGCAAGAGATTGAAGAGGCCAGAGGAGAGAGTTTAGATAAGGATGATTAGGAGATCATATGGCTTTATTTTCTGGTTTATCTGATAAATTACAGGCTATCACCAGTAGGATGGGCGGCAAGAGCAGGATCACTGAAAAAGATCTCAAGGAGATGATGCGTGAGATCAGGCTGGCTCTATTAGAAGCTGATGTCCATTACCAGGTGGTTAAGGATCTGACCAGTGAGATTTCAAGCAAGGCAGAGGGTGCGGAAGTAATTAAAAGCATCACCCCCGGCCAGCAGATAGTAAAGATTGTTCATGATTCTCTTACGGAGATTTTGGGGGGCAGCGAGAGCAAGCTGGCGGTGAGCCCCAAAGGTTTCAGCGTCTATATGCTCTATGGCTTGCAGGGGGCGGGTAAAACCACCACTGCCGCCAAACTGGCCTATTATTTGAAAAATCAGGGCAAAAAACCGATCCTGACCTCGGTGGACGTGCACAGGCCGGCTGCCGCTGATCAGCTGAAGATCCTGGCCGAACAAATTGATGTTCCCTGCTATATCAACAAGGAAGAAAAGAGAGCAGAATTAATTGCCGAAGAAGCCATGGCAAGAGGGCGTTACCTGCTCTGTGACTGCCTGATTGTCGATACTGCGGGCCGCATGACCATTGACAAAGAGATGATGCAAGAACTGCGAGATATTGCCGCAGTGGTTAAACCGGATGAAAAATTATTAATCGTTGATGCCATGATCGGCCAGGAGGCCGTCAACATCGCACTTGAATTTGAACAAGAAATTGGCCTGGACGGCTTTGTCATGACCAAGCTCGACGGCGATGCCAGAGGCGGTGCCGCCCTGTCGATTAGAAGGATTACAGGGAAGCCGGTCAAACTGGTCGGCATGGGTGAAAAGATAGACCAGCTGGAGGTTTTTCATCCGGAGAGGATGGCTTCCAGAATTCTGGGGATGGGTGATGTCTTAAGTCTGGTTGAGAAGGCATCTTTGCGCCTGGATGAGGAAAAGGCGCAAAAAACACTCGAGCGCTTGAAAAAGAACCAGTTTACCCTTCAGGATATGCTCGATCAGCTGGAGCAGGTAAAGAATATGGGTTCCTTGCAGGATATGATGGCTATGATTCCCGGGGCCGGAAAAATCAAGGACGCCGAGATAGACGAGAGAGAATTCGACCGCTTTGCTGCCATTATCCGTTCGATGACAGTTAAAGAGAGAAACAATCATAAATTGCTCAATGCCAGCAGAAGAAAGCGGATCGCTTCAGGTTCGGGCACATCTATTCAGGAAGTGAACAGACTTGTGCGCCAGTATGAACAGATGCAAAAAATGATGAAGCAGTTCGCAAGTTTTGGCATGGGCGGTAAAAAAGGTTTAGCCGGCAGATTTGGCTTGCATTTTTAAGCAGATAAATCGCTGAGTAAATATATTTTCATTTTTGGAGGAAAAAATGGCAGTAAAAATTCGATTGAAGCGCACAGGCGCAAAAAAACAACCGAGCTATCGGGTAGTTGTGGCAGATTCCAGATCACCTCGTGATGGCAGATTCATCCAAGAGATCGGCTATTATAATCCGCAGGCAAATCCCAAGCTCTTAAAAATTGACGAAGAAGCGGCCAAATACTGGCTGTCAAAAGGAGCCCAGCCTACAGATACCGTGAGAAGTCTTTTGAAGCGACTCGGTATTTTAGAGGATAGTAAAAAGGCCAAAGCAAAGGCTGAGCCAGCTGCAGGGGAAGCAAAGGTTGAGATAGCTGGAGAAGAAGTAAAGGCTGAGACAGTTGCAGCTGAAGCAAAGGCAGATGTAGACGCTGTTGCAATGGAAGCTGAAGCTGCTGTAGAGGCGGGTGAAGAAGGGCTTTTAGCAGCAGAAGCAGATGCCGAGCAAGAGCTTGAGGCCGAAGATCTAGCTGGCGCAGCTAAGGCTTCTGAAGCTATTTCTGAGGATGAAGAAAAATGAAGAGTTTCCTGAGAGAGCTAATTGTTCCTTTAGTTCGCTATCCGGAAGATATCTCCATCAGAAGCGTGGACAGGAATCGGCAGCAGATCTTTGAGATCAGAGTGGCGGCTGAAGATATGGGCCGGGTGATCGGCCGGGGCGGGAAACGCGCCAATGCTATCCGTGCGATCATGAAAGCCAGAGGTCTTCAAGAAGGAAGCCGCGTTCTGGTCGAAATTATAGATTGAGGGATCAGCTTTGGACGATTATCTGGTTATCGGACTGATCAAAGGCGTCCATGGAGTCAGGGGGCGGCTTAGAGTCATGCCTCTGACCGATGAACCGGAAAGATTTAAGCAGCTGGCCAACTGCCTGATTCGAACTGGCAAGAGGGGCCTGACTGAATACGAGCTAGAAGATGTCAGCTTTCATGGGCAGCAAATTCTCTTAAAGCTTGCAGGCATAGACAGCAAAGAAAAGGGACAAGAGCTCTATAACTGCGAGATAGTGGTGGAGAGATCTGCTGCAATTGAACTTGACCAAGACAGCTGGTTTGTACCGGATCTGATCGGCTGCAGTGTTTGTGACGGTGAGAGAGGAGATTTGGGCAGCCTTGTGGATATAATGCTTTTTCCCCATCACGACATCTATATTGTCAGGCAGAAGGGGGAGAAGGATCTGCTCATCCCCGCTTTGAAAACAATTGTTAAAGAGATAGATATTGCGGCTAAAAAGATTGATGTAGATCTGCCAGCTGGTCTGTTTGAGATCTACCGCGACGAAGAAGAATGAAATACACTGTTCTGACATTATTTCCGGAAGTGATAGCGCCTTATCTGGAATCATCGATTCTGGGCAGGGCGGCTGCACTGGGGCATATAAGCTATGAGCTCTGTCAGATTAGAGATTTTGCTGTAAATGAATATGGCAAAGTTGACGATCAGCTCTATGGCGGAGGAGCGGGAATGCTGATGATGGCGGAGCCGATCTGGCAGGCCTGGTCTCATGTCCAAGGACTTGATCCGGACAAGGCGACGGCAAAAGACTCTAAGGATGATGTGCAAACGATCTATCTTTCCCCCCGCGGCCAAGTACTTGATCAGGAGCTGGCCTTAAAGCTCTCATCTTTTTCGCAACTGATCTTGATCTGCGGTCATTATGAAGGGATTGACGAAAGAGTGGTTGAAAGAACAAATGCCCTAGAGATATCTTTGGGAGATTTCGTTCTCTCGGGCGGAGAAATTGCCGCTCTGGCTCTGATCGACACTGTCAGCAGGCTTATACCCGGGGTATTTTCCTCAGAAGAGGTCTGGCAGGAGGAATCGCATGCCACAGGACTTCTGGCTGAAGCTCAATACACAAGACCCGCTCTGTGGCGGGAAATGCCAGTACCGGAAGTTCTTCTTTCGGGCCATGAGGCCAAGATCAAAAGCTGGCGCAAATTATCTGCTTTGAACAGTACTTTGGAGCGCAGAGCAGATTTGCTCGAAAAAATAAATTTGGAGCAGGAGGCCTGGGAGGAATTGCTGAAATTTCGGCAGAAACTTGCAGAGAAATAAACTATCTGCTAGAATTCTTCTTGGCTTAATTGGGGATGGTCCGCTGCAGTTGCGTGTAAGAACATCCGTCAGAGAGGAGGAACGCAATGAATATTGTCAAAGCTGTCGAGAACGAACATCTGAGGGATGCGCATAAAAACGTGGAAATAGGTGACTTTGTCCGCGTCCATCTCAAAATTAAAGAGGGTGCCAGAGAACGTATTCAGGTTTTTGAAGGTACCGTTATTGGCCGTCGCGGCCATGGTCTCAATGAAACAATGACAATCAGGAGACTGTCTTACGGCGTCGGCGTTGAAAGAGTGCTGCCCGTGCATTCGCCCAAAATCGATCATATCGATATTGTCAGAAAAGGACGTGTGCGCCGGGCAAAACTGAATTACCTGCGCAAACGTGTCGGTAAAGCGGCCAAGGTCAGAGAAAAACTGCCCACCCGTAAATAAAAAAACAGCTCCGCCTAGCGGGGCTTTTTGTTGTGCTGCAAAGGAAGCCAACTGTGGATATTCACTGGTTCCCAGGCCATATGGCCAAATCCAGAAGAGAGTTAATGGCAAATCTTGGTAGGGCCGATCTAATTTTGGAGATCTGTGATGCCAGACTGCCAGCTTCGTCGCGCCATCCGGATCTAGCAGAGTTCTTTGCCCAAAAGCCTGTCTGGACAATTCTTTCTAAAGCTGATCTTTCTGATCCCAAGCAAAATGAAAGCTGGCTGCAATATGCTGAGGGCAGAGGTGAAAAATGGCATTTTATGGATCTTTACGCCCCTGCTGATCTAAAAAAGCTTAGAGCTGAACTGAAAGAATTCAATCAGCAGTTTGTTGCAGCCGCCAAAAGCAAGGGCAAAAGGATCTCGCCCTTAAAATTAATTGTAGTCGGTATCCCCAACACAGGAAAATCTACTTTAATCAATAGACTGGCCGGCAAGAAGACTGCCCTGGCCTCCAACAGACCGGGTGTGACCCGCAGCCTGCGCTGGATCCGCATTGGCACCGAATTTGAAATCTTAGATACACCGGGCATCTTGGCGCCCAAGCTTGATACAGCAGAAATAAAAATTAACCTGGCAGCGACGGGTGCCATCCCGGATGACATTTTGCCCCTTGAAGAGGTGGCCTATAAATTATTTGCCAAGCTTTGCCAGCATTATCCCCAGCTAATGCTAAATCGCTATGAGGCAGACTGCCAGGCAGAAGATCAGTGGGCCAGGTATCAAGAGGCGGCCCTAAATAGAAACTGCGTTGCCAAAGGCGGCAAGGCAGATATTGATCGTTTCAGCAAGCTTTTCTTGCAAGATTTCAGAAATTTAAGAATCGGTCAGATCAGCTTGGAATTTCCCCCGGACATCAAAGCAAAAATAGTCTAAAGTATGGGCATGGAGCAAGATAGATCCACAGCCGCTAAAATTCGCATCACTGAAAAAGATAAAGAGCGCTGGCAATTGATGCAGGCTTATATTAATGAGCTTCACCAACAGGGCTATCGTTTAATTGCCGGTGTAGATGAGGCGGGCAGGGGACCTTTGGCAGGTCCGGTGGTTGCTGCCGCCTGTATACTGCCCCTTGAGCTTACGCTCTTTGGCCTTAACGATTCTAAAAAAATGACTAAAAAAAGAAGAGAGGCTTTGTTTGAACAGATAATAGATCAGGCGACAGCTTACAGCATTGTGCCGGTCAATGCCCAGATTATCGATCTGATCAATATTAGAAATGCCACCATCAAGGCCATGTCAGCTGCACTTAAGAATCTTCTTCCTCAGCCGGATATTATCCTGACGGACGCCATGGAGCTTTCTGGTTTTAAGCAGCCGCTAAAAGCAATTACCCAGGGTGATGCCAAGGTCAATGCAATCGCTGCTGCCTCGATACTGGCCAAAGTATCGAGGGATCTTTTGCTGCAAGAATATGACGGCAGATACCCCGGCTATGGTTTTTCACAGCATAAGGGCTACGGCACAATAGAGCATTTTATTGCTTTGGACAAATTGGGAGCTTGCCCGATCCACAGGCTGAGTTTCTTAAAAGATAAGCATAAGGCTAAATTGATTCAAGCTAAATCTACAGGAGATGAAAGCGCCAAAAGAGAAGTGGCAAAACATCTTTTTGGGCAAGGCTTTGATCTTGAGGATCATTCTTACCGGGTGGAAGGGCTGGGCGAGATCGATCTCATTTGCCGGAAAGAAGAGACAATTTATTTTGTCCAAGTAAAAAGCGTGAAAAATAAAAGAAAGGATTCTTCTCGCAAGCAAGAGCTGCTTGAAGAGGTGGAGGGAGCAAAAATTAAATCTCTGGCCCATCTATATCTTCAGCAGCAGCAGTTAAGTGCAAAAAAGACAGTATATTTACTTGCCCTGGCAGTTCTTGGTTTTTCTGAGGAGGTAAAGGAGATCAACTATTGCGCTCTAAGCTGACATCTCTCGCAGTCTGGTTGTAATAACAAGGGCTGAAATGCCTTGATTTTATCTTTTTTTATGATATGATGTAAAGACATCATGCGAAAGCTAAGATTAAAGGGGAGAAAGAGATGAAGCTTGATAGACACAGCAGTATTCCATTGTATGCACAGCTTAGAGAACTGATTGTGGAAAGGATCCACAATGGCGATTACAGTCAGGGGGAGAGAATCCCGTCCGAAATGCAACTTTGCGAAGAACTAGATCTTTCCCGGCCGACAGTCCGCCAGGCGATTGCCGAACTGGTCTCTGACGGCATACTGGAGATTAGGAAGGGCAGAGGAACCTATGTGACCACTGAGCCGGAGAGGCTATCAATCCCGCATTTCAATGCTCTGAGTTTTTCTTTTCTCAATCTCAACTCCTACGAGGATATCGAGCTTCGACCGGTGACTTTAGTTGAGCCGGATAATGAACTGGATGAAGCTTTCGGTCTTTCAGGCAAGCATCCCGGTTACTGGCTTTCGCAATGGCCTATCTATTATGAGGGCCAGATTCATGGCTGGTGCTCCTCCTATATTCCGGTCTCCATTTTTCCAGATCTGGGGCAAAGTATCAGTACCGGCAAGAGAATGGTAGATATTAAATCTAATAAATATGCCTTCTTGCCCGTCAAGGGCAGTGTCTATGTACTGGCCAGGCCCGCCCGCAGCAAAGAGGCACAGATGCTGGAGATCCCCAGAAGATCCTTTGTCCTGGCGGTTGAAGGTCCTCTTTACGCCCGCAATGGTTCTGTCTGTGAAGTGATCAGGACAGTATTAAAGCCTGAACTGATCCGCCTGGTCATCAATTAAAATGCCAAATAGAGCTGTTTATTTAGACAATGCCGCCACTAGACCTATCCGGGCTGAAGTATTAGAAGAATACTATCAAAATCTTAAAGAAATTTATGCTAACCCAGCCTCCAGCCACAAGGCCGGCCGGCTGGCCTTTGATCTCATTTCATCGGCCAGAAAGCTTTTAGCTGATCTTTTCCAAGTTAAACCAGAACAGCTGATCTTTACTTCCGGGGGCACGGAGGCCATTAATCTGGCCCTCAAAGGGATTAAGGCTGCTTATCCCAAACTGCCCCAGCGCATTTTGCTCTCGGAGGGGGAGCATAAGGCCGTCTTCAAAGCTGCAGCGGCTTTAGACTGGGAGATGGGCTTAATTAAGATTGAGGACAAAAGCGGCGCTGTCTCCTCAGCAGATCTTCTGGCCTCCTTGCAAAAAAAAGATACCGGCCTGGTCAGCTTGATCTTGGTCAGCAACGAAACCGGGGCGATCACAGCGGCTGCCGAGCTAATCCCTTTAATTAAAAAATTAAGCCCTAGGACCAAAATACATCTGGATGCTGTTCAGGCGGTAGGGAAGATCAAGCTGGATTTTCGGGATTTGGGCTCTGATCTGATCTCTATTTCCGGCCATAAGATTGGTGCCCCCAAGGGAGTGGGGCTTTTGATCAAGCAAGAAAAGCTTTTGCTCTCCCCTTTGCTGCACGGGGGAGGCCAGCAACAAGGTCTGCGCTCGGGCACGGAAAATGCTCCGCTGGCCATGGCAATGGCCAGGGCTGTAAAGATTTCTGTGGAAAATCTTGCTGAAAATAATAAAAAGTGCCAGCAGCTAAAAGAAATATTTCTTCACTCTTTAAGCGAGGTGGCAAATAATTTTCGCCTCATCTCTCCAGAAAAGGCAGTGCCTCAGATCATTAGCCTTAGCTTTCCTGATCTGAGAGGGGAGACTTTGGTCAATGCCGCCAGTGAAAGAGGTGTCTATCTCTCTCACGGGTCCGCCTGCTCCGGCATCAAGGGGGAGGAAAATCTCTCTTTGCGCTCCTTGGGATTATCTGAAAGGGAAATCCTGGGCACTCTGCGCATCAGTTTGAGCGAGGATTTGTCCCCTGAAGAGGTAAGCAGGGCAGCAAAAATAATCGCCAGCGAATATCTTAAATGGAGACTGTAAATGGAAATAAATGAAAATTCTTCATCCTATGAGGAGATGATTCTGGTCAGAGTAGGGGAGATAGTCTTAAAGGGCGCCAACAGGGGTAAGTTTTACCAGCAGCTGATAAAAAACATCCGCTATCGCCTGCGTGATCTGGGGAAATTTTATGTCCAGCAAAGCCAGAGCCGTATCTGGATCAGTGCCAAAGAGGGCTTGCTGCCGGCGGAAGAGATTATCCTGAGGCTTGAAAGTATTTTTGGCATTGTCTCGGTCAGCAAAGTGAGAAGATTTCCATCCGGCGTGGATAATCTTTGGCAGCAACTCAATCAATATGGCGATGAACTTTTTTTAGAGAGAGATAAAACAAGCTTTAAGATCGAGACCAAGAGGCAAGATAAATCCTTCCCTCTGGACAGCTATGAGATTTCCAGCGAGGGGGGCTTTAAGCTGTTAAGCAGGTTTCCCGACAAGCTGACTGTGGATGTACACGCCCCGGAGATAACAATCTATATTGAGGTCCGAGAGCAGATCTATCTTTATGCTGAAAAGATCGATGCTCAAAAAGGTCTGCCCGTCGGCATGAGCGGCAAGGGGCTTGTGCTTCTTTCAGGAGGAATTGACAGCCCTGTTGCAGCCTGGATGATGGCCTCCAGAGGTATGAGCCTTGATGCCATCTATTTTCATACCCCGCCCTATACCAGTGATTTGGCACTGGAGAAAGTATTATCTTTGGCCGGCATACTCGCAGCCTATTTAGGGAATTTTCAGCTCCATATTGTCGATTTTACCGAGGTGCAGCTGGAGCTTAACAATAAAAGCCCCAAAGATATGCTGACTATTGTCATGCGCAGAATGATGATGAGGATCGCCAGTGAAATTGCCAGAAAAAATAAGCAAAAGGCTCTGATCACAGGTGAGAGTCTGGGCCAGGTGGCAAGTCAGACCTTGGAGGCTCTCATCACCACAGAGGAGGCGACAGATCTTTTAGTCCTGAGACCACTGATTGGGATGGACAAAGACGAGATTGTAGCCACAGCTAGAAAGATTGGCAGCTATGAGGCTAGTATTATGCCTTATGAGGACTGCTGCACCGTATTCGTAGCCAAACATCCCAAGACCCATCCGGATCTAGCAGATGCCTATTTTGCCGAAGAGGAATTAGATATTGATGCTCTGGTATCTTTGGCTCTAGATAAAACCGAAACTAGGGATATCTACCTGCGCGACAGTTTTTGAGCATGCATGCTTTTCGATCTTTGATCAGGCGTATTTCAGCTAAATTTATCTGCTATCCCTTTGTCTTATGCTATTATCTATAGACAAGTATTATGCTGGCTGTCAAAGCAGAGGGAGGCTCAAATGTATTGTTCAAGAATTCAAGATCTCGATCCGGAACTTTATGCTGCTATCAGAGGGGAATTAAACCGCCAGCGGACAAAACTTGAGCTGATCGCTTCAGAGAATTTTGTCAGCCAGGCGATTTTAGAAGTCTGCGGCTCGATCTTGACTAATAAGTATGCCGAAGGATATCCGGGCAAACGCTATTACGGCGGCTGTGAATTTGTGGATATCGCTGAACAGCTGGCAATAGACAGAGCCAAAACAATATTTAAAGCAGAACATGCCAATGTGCAGCCGCATTCAGGCGTTTCAGCCAATACGGCAGTATTTTTTGCCGCCCTAGAGCCGGGCGATAAAATTTTAGGCATGGATTTATCCCACGGCGGTCATTTGAGCCACGGCATGAAAATAAGTATCAGCGGGAAATACTTTGAGGCGCATAGCTATAAAGTATCGCCTGTGAACTGCCAGATAGATTATGAGGAATTAAGAAAGACTGCCCTAGAAGTCAAGCCGAAGATGATTATAGCGGGTGGCAGCGCCTATCCCAGATCCTTGGATTTTGCCGCCTTTGAAGAGATTTCCCAGGAAGTTTCCGCCTATCTTTTAGTCGATATGGCCCATATTGCCGGCCTGATTGCCGCAGGTCTTCACCAAAATCCAGTGCCCTATGCAGATTTTGTCACCTCGACCACCCATAAGACCCTAGCGGGTCCCAGAGGCGGCCTGATACTTTGCCGGGAAAAATATGCCAAAAAAATTGACTCGGCAGTATTTCCAGGCATACAGGGCGGACCTTTGATGCATATTATTGCCGGCAAGGCTGCAGCTTTTAAACAGGCGATGGAGCCTTCATTTGTCACTTACCAAAAGCAGGTTCTAAAAAATGCCAAAGCATTGGCGAAGGGCCTGATGGACAGGGGGATGAATCTTGTTTCCGGCGGAACGGATACCCATCTTCTTCTTTTGGATCTGCGCGGGACAGGCATAAGCGGGAGAGAGCTGCAAGAAAAACTAGATGATGTCAATATAACCTGCAATATGAACACCATTCCTTTTGACAGCGAAAAGCCTACGGTGACCTCGGGCGTCCGCCTGGGCACACCTGCTTTGACCACCAGAGGCATGAAAGAGGAGGATATGGAGGTTATTGCCGGCCTGATCGTTGACACCATCTTAGACTACGACAATAAAAAGGCTGAGATCATTAAGCAGGTGGAAAATCTTTGTGCCCGCTATCCGCTCTATGACGAAATCTAAGCCGGAGAGCAAAAACCAAGCTTTTAACAGAAGGGAGCCCTTGGCTTATCGCATGGCTCCTAGAAATCTTGATGAGATTTGGGGCCAAGAGCATATTTTAGCCAAGGGACGGCTTTTACGCAGAATGATTGAGGCGGACCGTCTTAGCTCCATTATTCTCTTTGGCCCTCCCGGTACTGGTAAAACCTCTTTGGCCCGTGTAATTGCCCAGACGACAAAGTATAGTTTTATCAAGTTAAATGCTGTCACCTCAGGTATAGCAGATATAAAAAGGGTGGTTGAGGATGCTAAAAATCCCATCTTGACTCCGGAGGGCAGGGCGGTTCTCTTCATTGATGAGATACACCGCTTCAACAAGGCCCAGCAAGATGCCCTGCTGCCCCATGTCGAAAGCGGCAGCCTGATTTTGATCGGTGCCACCACAGAAAATCCGTTCTTTGAAGTCAATAAAGCCCTCATTTCCAGATCAACAGTCTTTCAATTGTACCCGTTGTTACAAGAAGATATAATTGAAATAATGAAAAATGCCCTTCAAGATCCAGACAGAGGATTTGGCTATCTTAAAGTTGAAATCAGTGATGAGGCAATTGAATTTGCAGCAGCCATAGCCAGCGGAGATGCCAGAGTGGCACTAAATGCATTGGAGCTTGCTGTGATGACCACGGAGCAAGCAGAGGATGGCATAAAAATTGATCTTTCCGTCATGCAGGACTGCCTGCAAAAAAAGGCGCCTAAATACGATAAGAGTGGTGAAAGCCACTATGACACAATTAGCGCCCTGATCAAGTCTATGCGCGGCAGCGACCCTGATGCCAGCCTTCATTATCTGGCCAGAGCACTTGAGGCAGGTGAGGATATAAACTTTCTGGCCAGGAGGATTTTGATCTCAGCTGCCGAGGATGTGGGCCTGGCCAATCCGCAGATGCTAACCCTTGCCATGTCCGCCTACCAGGCGGTGCAGGCCCTGGGCCTGCCGGAGGCTCAGATTATTTTGGCCGAGGCCGTTGTTGCAGTCGCCAGCAGCCCCAAATCCAATCGCAGTTATCTTGCTCTTAAAAAGGCCAGAGAGGATCTGAGAAAAGGGGATATCCCTGAGATTCCCTATCATCTGCGCAATGCGCCGGTGGAGGCTATGGAGGAAATGGGCTACAGCATAGGCTATCAGTATGACCACGACTTTCCCAAAGCCATATCCTACCAGAGATTTTTACCGGATAAATACGAAGAGGGCAGTTATTATCAGCCATCTGAAAGCGGCTATGAAGCGAGAATCAAGGACTGGCTGGAGGAGGTAAAAAGTATCAGGGGGGAAGGTAGAAAAAAGATTGAAGACTAAGTAACGCGAGTTACCATGGAATAGTAAATACTGGCTTAATGTTTGATTAGTAACAAAGCATAAAGAATAAAAGTACCATTCAGAGGTGTATTTTAATGGACAAGAAACGCGTATATTTTGATCATGCTTCCACCACGGCGGTGCGGCCTGAGGTTATAGAGGCCATGATGCCTGTAATGGAGAATATATACGGAAATCCTTCCTCCTTCTACAACGAAGGTTATGAGGCTCATCGCTATCTGGAAGAAGCCAGAGCAAAGATCGCCGATCTCCTGGGCGTGTCGATCAGGCAGATATTTTTTACCTCCAGCGGCACTGAGGCGGATAACTGGGCGATCAAGGGAGCAGCTTTTGCTAAAAGAGATCAGGGCAGGCATCTGATCACCAGCAAAATTGAGCATCATGCCGTATTACACAGTATGAAAGCCTTGGAGAAGCTGGGCTATGAAGTTACCTATCTTGATGTCGATGGCTATGGTCTGGTTGATCCCGAAGATGTAAGAAAAGCGATCAGACCTGATACAATCTTGGTCTCAATCATGCTGGCTAATAATGAAATCGGTACTATTCAGCCTGTGGAGGAGATTGCCAAAATCTGCCGGGAAAATAAGGTGCTTTGCCATTCGGATGCCGTACAGGCTTTAGGAGCCATCCCTGTAAGACCTTCTGAACTGGGTGTGGACATGCTCTCCTTTTCCGGACATAAGCTCTATGCTCCCAAGGGAGTTGGCGTAATGTACCTCAGGCAGGGGGTAAGGATAGCCAATCTTATCGACGGCGGCGCCCAGGAGAAGGGAAGAAGAGCTGGGACTGAAAACACCGCCTTTGCTGTGGCCATGGCCAAGGCCCTGGAGCTGGCCCTGCAGGATATGCCTGAGGAAGCAAAAAGACAGATAGCACTGCGAGATGATCTGATCTCCCAGCTGATGGGGAGCATACCCTATGTCAAACTTAACGGGCATCCGATAAAAAGGCTTCCCAACAATATCAATCTTTCTTTTGAGTTTATAGAAGGTGAGTCAATTCTCTTGCTGTTAAACGAGCTGGGCTACCAGTGCTCCAGCGGTTCAGCCTGTACCTCGGGATCTCTTGACCCCTCTCATGTGCTTTTGGGTATTGGACTTTCACATGAAATTGCCCACGGCTCTTTGCGCATAACTCTGGGCAGAGAAAATACCAAGGAAGATATAGATAGATTTGCCCGTGATCTGCCAGCGATCATTGAAAGACTTCGGCTGATGTCACCTTTGTATGCTGACTTTAGACGCGGGAAGATAAAGAATATAATTCCTGAACAAGGAACTAATTTGTTGAAAGGGGATTTAAAGTATGGAATATAGTAAAAAGGTAATGGATCATTTCCTCAACCCTAGAAATGTCGGCGAGATTGAAGATGCCACTGTTACAGGCACCGTGGGCAATCCCACCTGCGGTGATATTATGCGGATGGATCTAAAGATTGAAAATGATATCATTGTTGATGCCAAATTTATGACCTTTGGCTGTGGCTCCGCCATTGCCACCAGCAGCATGGCAACTGAGCTGATTATTGGCAAAACTGTCCAGGAAGCCCTTGATCTGACTAATCGAGCAGTGGCTGATGCCTTAGATGGCCTGCCGCCGATCAAGATGCACTGTTCGCTTCTGGCGGAACAGGCTGTAAAGAAAGCCATTTACCAGTATTATCTGGATAACGATCTTTTGACGGAAGAAAATAAGCATCTCTTTGCCAATATAGATGATGATGCCCATGATCATGGTGACGAACTAGATCTGCCGGGACTTGAAAACCGCTGATCAATCCGCTTCGTCTTTTTGAAGCCTGCGCACAGTGCTGAGTGGATTTCTCTCTACAGCATCGTGCAGGGCTTCTTTTTTTGTATGAGTGTAGATCTCAGTGGTGGCGACACTTTCGTGTCCCAGAATCATCTGCAGATTCCTGATATCCACCTGACCATATTGATACATCAGGGTGGCTGCGGTGTGGCGCAGCTTATGGGTTGAATAGCGCTTGGGATCGATGCCGGCGGCCAGCATATTTTTTCTGATAATGTTTTGCACGGCACGTGGACCGATTCTCTTGCCCAGCCTGCTGATAAAGAGGGCATCCTTATCACTGTCCTTGGGTTTGATGCGGTCAGGATAATAGTCATTCAGGGCTGCAACACAGGCGGCGTTCAGATAAATTGTTCTCTCTTTGCCGCCCTTGCCCATGACCAAAAGAGTGTCTTCGCGAATAGCGGAAATATTGATGCTGCAAAGCTCTGAAAGTCTGAGCCCGCAGTTTAAAAAGAGAGTGATTATACAGTAGTCTCTGCTGCGATAAGCTTCCTCTGTTTCTTCGGCTGCGGCCAGAAGATTTTTACTGTCGTGCAAAGAGAGGTAGCGGGGAAGGCGTTTGAGCTGCTTGGGCATTTCCAGATTGGCCGCTGGATTTTCCTCCAGCAGATTTACCTTGGTTGTCAAGTAATGAAAAAAAGAACGAATGGCTGAAATATGCCTGGATCTGGTGGCGGCACTGTTTTTTCTTTCTGTGCTCAGCCAGCTGATATATAGGTAGAGATCACTTAAACTGATGGCTTTTAAAAAATTATCGTCTGCTAAAGAAAGATCAATTTCCTCCCAGTCCAAACTAGCTGCAGCAGCTATTTTTCTTTTGAGGAGAAAACGCAAAAAAAGCGTAAGATCATAGCGGTACTCCCTTATGGTGGCGGCGGATCTCTCTCTGATGGCCTGAAAATAGCCCAGAAAATCCTCAAGTCTTTGGCAGTTTTTCGCATTTAAGGCAGAATTCATATTGCTCCTAGAGTTTTAAGCTAATTAAAGATAACTTTTTCAAATTTTCCTACTGGCTATTATTATGCCCGGGCAGAGATATTGGTAGCAATGCCCTTGAATATATTATAATGATCTTTGTTTTACATAAGGATTACAAAAGGGGAGGGTAGAAGATGGCAAAGGGTAAAACTGTTGAAAATGAGATCATTAATCTTGCTGCATTGGTTGGCACTGGTCTCCTGGAAAGCAGGGCGGAGACATATCGCGTCGAAGAGAGCATGCAGTGCATCCTAGAAAGCTACAGCGAATATCTTTCCAATATCCAAGTCTTTGCCATCACCCATTATTTTATCCTTTCCGCAGATGATAGGGAAGGCAAGACCATTGTTGTCACCCGAAACGTCAGAGATGCCGATACCAATCTCAATAAGGTGGACCTGCTAAACAATATCACCAGAATGATCTGTCAACATGCACCTGAGCCTAAAGAAGCTCTCAAAGAAGTGGAAGAAATTCTAGCTCTGCCCAGATATTCCTTGCCTATCTATACCGGGGCAGTTGCCCTGACCGGTTTTTCCTTTACCTTGCTTTTAGGTGCCAGCATTCTGCCTGCCATCTGGGCCGCACTGGTTTCCTCTTTTCTCATGTACCTGGTCATTCCCTTGCAAAAATTGGGCGGCAACCGGCTTTTTATCAATATCATCAGGGGCTTTATGGTCTATTTGCTCTTATATCCGGTGGTTTTTACCCAGTATGCCGCTCAGATACATCTGATGATAGCGGGTTCTTTTATGTATCTTTTCCCGGGCATACTTTTAGTTAACAGCATCAGAGATTTGATCTCAATCGATTATCTTGCCGGCCTGATAAAGCTGATAGAGACTATCTTATCGGCCTCTGCTATCGCTGTGGGTACGGGCATAGCCTCAGCTGTCTTAGATCTGATTTTCAGAAGTCAGCAGGGATTATTACCTTCCTTGGACTCAATAAATCCTTCAAATCCGCTCTCTTTTATGATTGCCACTCTGGCAGTTTTTGCCTTTATGCTGATTTTTGACGTCAGGAGAATTTTGCCTCTTCTGGCGGGTAGTGTAGGAGGGGGGATCTGCTGGCTAATCTATGCTTTCGCCAGCCAGGTCAAGGGCTTTAACTTTGCCATACCAGTTCTTTTGGCCACATTGTTCTTGGCTGCTTATTCAGAATTAATGGCCAGACTAACGAAAAAACCGGCTACCGTCTATTTGACAGCAGGCCTTTATACAATTGTGCCCGGTTATGAAATCTACCGGGCGATGAATTTTTTCATCACCGCCCAGCAGGGAGATTTCATCAATAGCATCATGAGAGCATTTTTTATCACAGGCACCCTGGCTTTGGGGATAATGATAGTCTCAGCAATTGCCAGGCTCTATTACAGCAAGAAAAGTATTCAGATTAAAACTTAAGAGATCAAGCTTAGAAGCGAGACCAAATAACAGGCAAGACAAAATTAGGCAACTCCAAAATCAAACCATACAAATCATTTAGCCTAATCAATTCAAACTGAGTCGAGTACAAGCCAATTAAATCAAACTCATCCCAACAGGAGCAAATCCAATTCAATCCAACCAGCCCAATCTAATTCTCCAATTTCACTCACTCAAATCCAGCACGATCCAATCCAATCCAATCCAATCCAATCCAATCCAATGCTTCTATCTTGTCAGTCATTTAATTTATCTGACTGCACAAAGAAGAAGGGAGCCCCTTCAGTTTGTTCTTGTAAACGGCCAAATTGAAATAAATCGTACTTCGCAAAATATAAGTTTTGCGAAGTTGAATGGAGGATAAAAATTACCTCCCGCTTAAAGGAGGTATTTTCTTGCTAATGAAGGCATAATCGCGAGAAATGCTGCATCAGGCCGTCTTGGTCACAGCCAGCTCAAGCAGCTGGTTAATCTTGAAACTCCTCTATGGTTGGAAACCATTCTTCATCAATATCCTCTCCGCTATCATCTGTAATGCTTTCTACGGTTGCCTGCGGGTTTTGATTCTGATAAAGGCTGTCCAGGCCCAGAATCTTTCTTAGTTCGGCAATATCTTTGACCGGATTGTAGCGGATCAGCAGGATAATTATAATGATCAGAATTAAAAGAAAAGTTAAGATATTTTTTATTTTTGACTGCTGGCTTTCTTGCCTAAATTTTCTCTTTACGCGGTCAACCGTTGTATATCCTTTCAAGCGATATAATCTGGCGCCTGTTTTAAGCTGGGACTCAAGGTCCAGATTGTCATGGCTTAAACCTTTTCTGAAGATGCCCTTTTTCTTGCCCTTTAAGGCCTCCGGCGGCAGCTGGTAGCGCTGCGAATAACTGGCTGCCTGTGATTGTTGTGGCAGATCATCTCCCGGCCGATAAAAGGATGTATCATT
>CAZUWY010000029.1:0-22977 GCA_964624395.1 uncultured Mageeibacillus sp.
AATCAGTCTCTAATGCCTCTGTACCAGTCGTTTTAGGCTTGTTCAGTGGACCCTAAATAAGATTTCTTTAATCCTCAAACAACTTCAGAAAAGGATTTGCAAGAAAGAGGATCTACATTAATCAAATAGAGAACCCTCAAGCAAGAGGATATAACAGATAGCCGGGTTCTTATATCAAGGATTTGATCTGGTTTATGTTTTAGCGTTTATTTATATCAGCGGTGCAGTGGTACAGCAGAGTAGATATTGTCATTAACCAGATATATCTTGCTGTTGCCCTCATCATCAAACTCTGCAGCCAGGGGGAAAAGGGCAGCTATAATTTCCTCATTGAGAGGAAAATCCGGATGAAGCCTGCTCTCATCATCGAACAAGATCGCATCAATTGACTGCTGCTTAAAAAAGTCAATATATTCATTTATATCATCGGACCAGGTCAGTTGATTGAGCAGCTTTTCTCTGGCGAAGGTATCATGGCCGGCCGACCAGGCGTAATAGGGATGCCCATACCAGGCCCTTCTGCCCGTAAGGAAGAAACTATGATAGGCAAAAGGCGCAGTTAGGAAAACTGCATCGGGTGCAGTGTTTTCTTCAATCCAGCTGATCATTTCATTTTCCAGCGGGATCGAAACTTGGATTTTACTCAGATTCTTGAAGACAATTATTTCATAGAGACCGGTGACGGTTAGGATGAAAATTGTTAAGACTGTCAAAAAAACAAGCAGAGAATGAAGAGATTTTTTGCTCGTAAAGCTTGGCCAGGAGAGCAAAAAATCCGCTAGCATCGTGCTCCACAAGATGACGGAGATCATGATGAATTTGTGATTGACTGTGACATCGGGAGTGAGGGAGAAGAAAAAGGAAAAGACAAAGGGCAGTGAGGCGATACCCAGCCAAAGTCTGTATTTTTTGTCCTTGATAAAGAAAATTAAGAGCAAGGGCAAAAAGATGCCCAGCAGTTGCAGCAGGTAAATAAGGATGCCGCCCCAGCTCTTATCTTCGGCGATAAAGCCAAACTGGAAGATATCTGTAGATATTGAGGCCTGGGGGCTGAACAGAGACCTTTGTAAAAAGGCATGGCCAAGGCCTCCAGCGGCAGCGGCCAGTAAATATATTCTGTTGTCTGAGAAAAAGGCCAGGCAAAAAAGCAGCATCAGAGCAGTCAGAAAAATAGATCCATGCCAGTAGGGCAAAAAGAATATAAACAGCACCATCAGCTGCTGCTGTTTTTTAAATTCATCCCTGCCCAGATAGAATTCTTTTTGCCCCCAGCTGTAAAGCATTTCTTTGCTGTTTTTTGGAGAAAGATTTCGCCAGCGAATACTATCTGTCTGCAAGAGAAGCAAGATGAGCAAAATAGCCAGAGCAGCAGGGAAATGCCTTTGATTGGCATAGACATTGACTGTCCAGAGCCCCCACTCCTCCCTGGGTGTATTGCCGATAAACTGACTTTGCTGCCAGAGCTGCTCTGGAATAGTCAGCAAAGAAGAGCTTTTAAGCGAGATAAGATGACTGAAAAAAGCAAAGGAAGAGCGGTTAAGGGCAAGAAAAGGGGCTAAAAGTAAAGCTTTTTTATTGCTGCTTAGACGCCAGGAGAAAAGACCGAGCAATAAGATAAAGCTGACCAGGCCCAGTGCACTAAGAAAGTTTAAAGCAAAGGCCAGTGACAGGCCACCGGCATGCAGCTGCCCTGCCAGATGGTAGAAGAAAAAATGATATAAAATGCCGTCAGCGGCAAAATGCGGATAGTCAGGAGGGATGTTGGCACCTTGGGCAAAGGAGGAAACCAAAGCTGAATGGGGAGCCAGATCGGAAAAAACCGATGCTCCGGCCTGCAAATGGCCATTGCTCTCCCGGAAGGAAACAAGATAAAGCCAGCTGGAAAAAATGATAGCTACTATAGTTAAAAAAAGCAAATAGCCAGCCGGTGCCTTGGCCAGAGAAAAAAGCAAAGAATTATCTGGCTCTGTAATTTTCTCTATTACTCTGCCGTTCTTATCTTTACTGCAAAGATATCTTCGCCATAAATGCTGAGCTATATAAATCAGCCCAGCCAGAAGAAATAGCAAAGCTGAGAGTTTTTCGGGGCCGAAAGAAAAGACCTTCCAATTCAAATATCTAAAGAGCCAGCTAAGCCAGAAGCTGAGAGTGGAAAAAAAGATCAAGCCTAACCAGATGCCGCAAAGAGTGATAAATATTATTGCACCCCAGGGGAGTTTTTTCTCAGACCTCACTGGCAGTTTAGAAAATCTGCCCAGAACAAATACTATACCGGCAGTAGAAAAAACAAAAAAGATTACAATTCCGAACATTTTTCTTTCTTACCGGCAGCAGGATCATTCGCCCCAGCTTCACTTTTGCCAGCGACATAACTGCCGCTTAAACTAGTTCTAGGTACATCCCTTGTCATATTGACAGCGTCAGATATGATATAGCGCGGCCTGCCCTTGATTTCGGTGAAGAGGCGGCCTATGTAGATTCCGATCAAACCCAAACTGATCAAGACCGAGCTGCCGATCAGCAGCTGGAGCAAAATGACTGTGGTAAAACCGGAGGCAGATTTGCCGGCAAAGTATCTGACCAGTGTTTGCACTGCCAGCACGAAGAAGACAAAAAGCAGGCCTAGTCCTAAAAGGGAAATCAAATATAAGGGCTTGGCGGAAAAGCCAGTAATTGCATCAATGGAAAGGCGCAAAAGCCCGCTGACCTTCCACTTGCTATTGCCCCTCCCTCTTTCTGCCACTTCGAAATCAAAGCTTGTCCGCTTGAAGCCAAGCCAGAGGGATAGGGCACGAAAGAAAGTGCTCTGCTCCGGCAGTTCACGCCAGGCTTTGACCACTTTCTGATCAAGCAGTTTGTAATCTGAAGCATTGGTGAGATTATAGCCGGACAGCCTGCGGAAACCGCCATAGAAAATACCGGCATTTAGTTTGGAGAGAAAAGATTCTTTGCCCCGCTTGGACTTCCTTCCTTCAACAACTTCATAGCCCTGCTCCCACAAGGAGAGCATTTTTGGAATATATTCAGGAGGATGCTGGAGATCACCGTCCATCAAGATTACGGCATCAGCTTCAGCCAAATCCAGTCCGGCGCAGATGGCAGCCTCCTTGCCGAAATTTCTGGAAAAATGAAAGGCTCTAATATTACCGCAGTTTGCTGCTGCCTCTTGCAGGATCTGCCAGCTCTTGTCTGTGGAGCCGTCGTCAATGGCGATAATTTCCCAGTCTATTTTTGTGCCCTCTAGCACCTCGAAACAGTTGGCCAAAGTTTTTGGAATCTGCTCTTCTTCATTAAAAAAAGGGATTATCAGGGATAATAGCACGATCGGCCTCCAAAACTAAAGATTAAAGATATTTTATCATAGTAGATAATTGTAAAAAGATATTCTGAATAATAGAATAAAGATTAATAATCTGAAAGAAAAAATGAACAAAAACAATAATTTATTAGTCAGGTTTAATTATAGGAGGAGCAGCAGATGGCATTATTACAAAAGAAAACCTTAAAAGAGGCAGATGTCTATGGTAAAAGGGTGCTTGTACGTGTAGACTTCAATGTTCCTCTGGTCAAAGCAACTGGCGAGATAGCAGATGACAAGCGTATCAGAGCAGCCATTCCCAGCTTGGAATATCTATTAGCCCAAGAGGCCTCCCTGATCTTGATTACCCATCTGGGCAGGCCCAAGGGTATCGATCCTGCCCTTTCTTTGGCACCGGTTGCAGCAAGGCTTGCCGAACTTATGGGCAGGGAGGTCATGCTTTCTAAAGACATTGTCGGAGAAGATGCCAGAAAAAAAGCCGCCGCCTTGCAGCCGGGGCAGATTTTGATGCTGGAAAATATCAGATTTCAGCCGGAGGAAACAAAAAATGATAGAAGTTTTGCCAAAGAACTGGCCAGTCTTGGCGATGTCTTCATCAATGATGCCTTTGGCACTGCCCACAGGGCACATGCCTCCACCTACGGCATTGCCAGATTTTTGCCGTCTGCGGCTGGCTTTCTGATCCAAAAGGAACTAGACATTATCGGCGGAGCTTTGGCTGAGCCCCAGCGTCCCTTTACTGCTGTTATCGGCGGAGCTAAAGTTTCAGATAAGATTGGCGTGATTGAAAGTTTGCTCGAGAAGGTGGACAATCTTTTAATCGGGGGAGCCATGGCCTATACATTCTTGTCTGCCCTGGGCTTGGAGGTGGGAACCTCACTTTATGAGCCGGACAAAGAAGAACTGGCACTGGAGATCATGGAAAAAGCCAAAGAGAAAAAGATTAACCTGATCCTGCCGCAGGATGTAGTTATTGCTCAGGAATTTTCTGCTGAGGCCAAACATAAGACAGTAGATTTTGACCAGATAGAAGCAGGCTGGATGGGCATGGGTATTGGACCTAAAACAATAGAGAGTTTTAATAAGATAATAGCTGAATCTAAAACCATCATCTGGAATGGGCCCTTGGGTGTATTTGAATTTCCTGCCTTTGCCGGGGGAACTAAAAAAGTGGCAGAGGCCATTGGTAAGTCGGATGCTGTTTCAATCATCGGTGGCGGTGATTCCGCCTCTGCCGTAGAGCAGTCTGGTTTTGCTGAACGGGTAAGCCATATTTCCACAGGCGGGGGCGCATCGCTAGAACTGCTTGAAGGCAAGATTTTGCCAGGCATAGAAGCTTTATCCAATAGGGATGAAAGACGTCTGCTGGCTGCAGGAAACTGGAAAATGAATAAAGGAACTCCAGTTGAAGCAGAAAAATTCATTAAAGAATTACTGCCGCTGGTAAAAAATGCCAGAGCAGAACTGGTGTTAGCTGTACCCTTTACAGCCCTGATAAGGAGCAGGGAACTGACAGATGGCACGGTACTCGCTCTTGCTGCTCAAAATGGACATGAAAAAGATTTTGGCGCCTATACCGGAGAGATTTCCATGAAGATGCTGGCAGATCTAAATATCCCCTATGTCATAGTCGGCCATTCCGAACGACGGCAATATTTTGGCGAAAGCAGTGAAGATGTCAATGCCAAGGCAAAAACAGCTCTTTCCTGGGGAGTCTTTCCCATCATCTGCGTGGGAGAATCGCTGCAGCAAAGAGAAAATGGAGAAACATTTACTTTCATCCGGAAGCAGATAAGAGAATGCTTTGCCGCGATCGAGGCCAAGGATCTCTTCCGTATCACCATAGCTTATGAACCTATCTGGGCAATCGGTACAGGCAAAACAGCTACAGATGAACAGGCCCAAGAGGTGTGCGCTTTTATCCGTGCCGAGATCAAAGAAATTTACGGAGCAAAAGCAGCTGATCAGATACGCATCCTTTATGGCGGCTCTGTCAATGCCGAAAATGCGGCCGGCTTGTTTTTGCAGCCGGATGTTGATGGCGGCCTGGTCGGGGGTGCTTCCCTTAAGGCAGCAGATTTTTCTGTCATAGCAAGAGCCGATGCTGGAGAAAAACCGATAGGTTAAAGGTGAATTTATGCTAAATATCCCCCAAAGACGCCCTCTTATGCTGATGATTCTTGATGGCTGGGGTCTGTCAGATGAAATAGAAAATAATGCTGTTAAACAGGCAAAAACACCCAATTTGGACAGGCTGGCGAAAGAATGGCCGGTTTCGATCATCAGCACTTCAGGTGAGGATGTTGGGCTTCCCGCCGGCCAGATGGGAAATTCTGAAGTCGGACATACTAATATTGGTGCCGGGAGAATTGTTTTTCAAGAGCTGACCAGAATCAGCAAGGATATAGAAAGTGGTAATTATCTCAAGAATGCCTCTTTTATTAAAGCCGTGGAAAATGTGAAAGCCAACGGCGGTTCCCTGCATCTTATGGGGCTTCTTTCAGACGGAGGCGTGCACAGTCATATCGAGCATTTATTTGGCTTAATTGATCTGGCCGCCCATTACCAGATTGAGCGGCTGTATGTTCACGCCTTTTATGATGGCCGGGATGTATCGCCAACTTCAGGACTTGGCTTTACAAAAAAACTGTTGGCCAAACTGGAGGAGGCTAAAATTGGCCAACTGGCCACTATCTGCGGCAGATACTATGCCATGGACAGGGACAGGCGCTGGGAGCGGATTGAAAAAGCCTATTTGGCGTTAGTGGCAGGTACAGGAGAAAAGTGCTCAGATCCGCTATCTTATATCGAAGATTCCTATGCTCAGGGCATAACAGATGAATTTTTACTGCCAGCTGTCGTTTTGAAAAATGGCTGTCCTGAAGGCAGGATTGAACCCAATGACAGTGTCATATTTTTTAATTTCCGTCCGGACAGAGCCAGGCAGTTGACAAGATCCTTCCTGCAAACTGACTTTTCTGGCTTTCAGCGCCCCTTGGGATACTTTCCGCTGGAATTTGTGACCATGACAGATTACGATGCCAGCTTCAGAGCATATCCGGGTATTGAGATTGCCTATGAGCAAGAAGAGCTGGAGGATACTTTAGGCCAGTATATCTCGGATCTGGGTCTTAGGCAGCTCAGGCTAGCTGAAACTGAAAAATATGCTCATGTGACCTTCTTTTTTAATGGCGGCATTGAAAAGGAGTATCCGGGGGAAGAGAGAATACTGATAGCATCGCCTAAAGTTGCAACCTACGATTTGCAGCCTGAAATGAGTGCGCCAGAGGTCACAAAAGAGGTCTTGAAACAATTGGCAGCAGACAAATATGATCTTTTAATCCTAAACTATGCCAATTGTGATATGGTTGGACATACTGGCGTATTCTCCGCAGCTGTAAAGGCGGTGGAGGCGGTTGACAAAGCAGCGGGTGAAGTGGTTGCTGCTGTCCTGGAAAAAGGCGGCATTGCTCTTGTAACAGCCGATCACGGTAATGCTGAACAGATGCATGACCCAGCGACAGCCGGCGTTTTTACTGCCCATACAACTAATCCTGTCCTCCTGATTGGAGCCGGGATCACGGAAGGCAAACTGAAGGGAGGCAGGCTCTCAGATCTGGCTCCTACCATGCTGGATTTGATGGGATTTGCTGTCCCGAAAAAGATGACAGGGAAATCGCTTATTTGTCGCTAAATAACCAAATGATATGCTATACTAGCAGGTGGCACAGGACTTAATAAAATAGTTCTATTTGCAATAAATATCAAAAGAAAAAGAAGGAGCATTTCATGGCAAAAGAAAAGAATTTTGTGTCCATGGACGGCAACACGGCAGCAGCATATGCATCGTATGCATTTACCGAGGTTGCAGGGATCTTCCCCATCACACCGTCATCAACCATGGCAGACATGGTTGACCAGTGGTCACAGCAAGGTATGAAGAACATCTTCGGACAAACGGTTAACGTTGTGGAGATGCAATCAGAGGCGGGAGCCGCTGGCTGTGTGCACGGGTCATTGGCGACAGGGGCGCTGACGACTACCTACACCGCATCACAGGGACTGCTTTTGATGATTCCCAATATGTACAAGCTTTCAGGAGAGCTGCTGCCGGCAGTTTTCCATGTGTCAGCTCGTACTTTGGCAACACATGCATTGTCAATTTTCGGTGACCATTCAGACGTAATGGCCTGCCGGCAAACTGGCTTTGGTCTACTTGCCTCAGGTAGCGTACAACAGGCAATGGATATTGGCTCTATCGCCCATCTGGCTGCAATCAAGAGCAGGGTTCCATTCCTGCATTTCTTCGACGGCTTCCGTACCTCGCACGAGATACAGAAGATAGAAGCCCTTGATTTCGACGATCTGGCCGAGCTGGTGGACTATGAACAGCTGAATGCTTTCAGAGAGAGAGGACTTACTCCCAATGAGCCAGTGCTGCGCGGTACTGCTCAAAATCCAGATATTTTCTTCCAGGCCCGTGAAGCATCCAATCCCTATTATGACAAGCTCGCAGATACTGTTGAAGAATACATGGATGAAATCACCAAGCTGACCGGCCGTGAGTACAAGCCATTTGTCTACCACGGAGCTGAAGATGCTGAAGAAGTGATCATCTGCATGGGTTCTGTTTATGAGACGGTTTATGAGACGGTTGAATATCTCAACGGCAAAGGTAAAAAAGTTGGTGTTGTCAATGTTCACCTCTATCGTCCTTTCTCAGGCGAGCGCCTGCTCAAAGCCATCCCCGAGACCTGCAAGAAGATTGCAGTTCTGGACCGCACCAAAGAGCCGGGAGCAGAGGGTGAGCCTCTCTACCTTGACGTGGTTAATGTTTTCTGCAAAAGCGATCGCGATCCGGTTATTGTCGGCGGACGCTATGGACTGGGTTCCAAGGATACAACCCCTGATCAGATCAATGCTGTTTTCAGCCATCTGGAACAAGATGATCCGATGCACGGCTTTACAATCGGTATCGTAGACGATGTTACGCATCTTTCCCTGCCGCTGGGAGAAGCCATTGATGTTTCCAAGGAAGGCACAATTGCTGCCCGTTTCTGGGGACTTGGAGCAGACGGTACTGTTGGAGCCAACAAGAACTCGATCAAGATTATTGGTGATCATACAGATATGTACGCTCAGGCCTACTTCAGCTATGACTCGAAAAAGTCTGGCGGCGTCACCATTTCTGACCTGCGCTTTGGTTCCAACCCGATTAGAGCACCTTATCTGGTCAATCGCGCTGACTTCGTCGCCTGCCATAATCAGGCCTATGTAGATAAATACGATATGCTCACCCCGCTGAAGAAAGGCGGATCTTTCCTGCTCAATACCCTGTGGACAGAAGAAGAGCTGGATACTTATCTCCCAGGTGAGATGAAGCGCACCATTGCCAACAACGATATCGATTTTTATACCATTGATGCTGTCACCCTGGCTGAAAATATCGGTCTGGGCGGTCGCATCAACACAATCTGCCAGGCTGCCTTCTTTAAGATTGCCGACATCATCCCGATTGATGATGCCGTCAAATATATGAAGGAAGCTATTAAAACCACCTACGGCAGAAGAGGCGAAGATATCGTCAAAATGAACTATAAAGCCGTTGACGCAGGCATCGAGAATCTCAAAAAGATCAATGTGCCAGAAGCATGGAAAAATGCTCCGGACAAAGAAGTTGTTGAGCGTGAAGTTCCTGAGTTCATCACTGCCATTGCAGACATTATGAATGCACAAAAAGGCGATATACTGCCTGTCTCCGCTTTTGCAGACGCTGCTGACGGAACCTTCCCGCAGGGAACCAGTAAATTTGAAAAGAGGGGTATTGCAGTCACAGTGCCCAAGTGGATCCCGGAGAATTGTATCCAGTGTAATCAGTGCTCCTATGTCTGTCCTCATGCAGTCATTCGTCCTTTCCTTCTGACTGAAGAAGAGGCCGGAGAGGCTCCTGAAGGCTTTGAAACCCTTAAAGGCATGAAACCCTATGACATGTACCAGTACCGCATCCAGATCTCTGTACTGGACTGCACCGGCTGTGGCGCCTGTGCCCATACCTGCCCTTCCAAGGAGAAGGCGTTGATTATGGAGCCGATCGGCGATCATATGGCAGAAACCGACAATTGGGATTATGCGATTGAATTGCCTAACAAGCCCAATCCGATGAATAAGACCTCCATTAAAGGCAGTCAGTTTGAACAGCCCCTGCTTGAGTTCTCCGGAGCTTGTGCAGGCTGTGGTGAGACCCCCTATGTCAAGCTGGTAACCCAGCTCTTTGGCGATCGCATGCAGGTAGCTAACGCAACCGGCTGTACCTCCATCTGGGGCGGCTCTGCACCTTCGATGCCTTATACTCCAAATCAGGAAGGCTTCGGACCTACCTGGGCTAACAGCTTGTTTGAAGATAACGCTGAGTTCGGGCTAGGCATGCATCTGGGCGTTAAGCAGCTGAGAGCCAGAGCCACTGCTCAGATCAATGAACTGGCAGAGAAGAAAATTGCCGATCTGGCAGGACCGATTGAAAACTGGCTGGCCGAAAAGAATGATGCTGAAAAGAGCCGTGTGGCCACTGCAGATCTAATCGCTGCTCTGGAAGGCTATCAGGCTGATGGTGAGGCAGCAGCTTTGGTCAAGGGCATTCTCAAGCTGAAGGATTTCCTGATGAAGAGATCCACCTGGATTATTGGTGGTGACGGCTGGGCCTACGATATCGGCTTTGGCGGCCTGGATCATGTGCTGGCCTCCGGAGAAGACGTCAATGTCCTCGTACTGGATACCGAAGTTTACTCCAATACGGGCGGCCAGGCTTCCAAGGCAACAAATCTGGGTGCAGTTGCTCAGTTTGCTGCCGGTGGCAAGGCTGTGCGCAAAAAGGATCTTGGCGCCATGGCATTGACCTACGGTTATGTCTATGTTGCCCAGATCGCCATGGGCGCAAGCCAGCTCCAGACCCTGAGAGCGATCCGCGAGGCTGAGGCCTGGGATGGACCGTCCTTGATTATCGCCTATGCACCTTGTATCAACCATGGTATCAGAGGTGGTCTGACACTGGCCCAGGAGCGCGAAAAAGATGCTGTTGAGACTGGATACTGGCATCTCTACAGATACAATCCTGCCCTTAAGGCAGAAGGTAAGAATCCTTTCTTGCTTGACTCCAAAGAGCCCAAGCGCCCCTACACCGATTTCTTGGAGAAGGAGGTTCGCTACACAACCTTGTACAGAACTTATCCAGAAGAAAAGGTCAAGGAGATCTTTGAGGAAGCCCGGATTGCCGCCGAGGAACGCTATAAATACTATCTGCGCCTAGCGGCAGACTGAGTAAAACTGCCGGGTAAAAGATAGCCTGAAAAGGATTATCCACAGACGGCAAAACAAGGCCTATGATATAATAAGAGCCCGTCCCCGTATAAGGGGGCGGGCTCTTAATAATTGTTTTGAGGCAGGCATGAAGATTAGCGGACAAGATAAATATTTGCTCTCAGATAGCATAGTTCCAGATATTTTTATTCATGAATTTATGCCCAGACTAGATAGCATGGCAGTGAAATGCTATCTTTTGCTCCTGTCTGCTTTTCAAAATGGCAAACGCGAGATCGCTAAAAAGGATCTCAGTCTGCGTCTGTCTCTTTCTGTGCGCGAGATAGAAAAATGCCTACAGGATCTGGCTGAAGAAGGCATCATTCAGATAGAAAATGAAGGTGTGCTGCTCACCGATCTTAAAGCTATTGAACTGAGAAATCTGCTGGAAAAAAATAGAGAAGAAAAAAGCATAATCATCAGCCCGGCAATAATGTCTGAAAGGGAACAAGTTGTGACAGCGATTAATAATGAGTATTTCCAGGGACTGATGACACATGCCTGGTACGATATGATCGATGACTGGTTTCTCAATTACAGATTTGAACCGGCAGTAGTACAGGCTCTATTTGCTGAGGCCACAGCTTCAGATAAATGGGGCAAATTAAATCGCCCTTTTCTCAATTCAATCGCAGCCAGATGGCATCGACACGAGATTAGAACATTTTCAGAATTAAGTGCCTTTTATGAGGAGAATGAGAAGTTTCTTCAGCTCTACAAGCATATCTGCAAGACCTTGCGTATCTCATTTACTGAACCGGGCATACGCTTGGTGGAAAGCTGGGTGGAAGAATTGGGCTATGAGCGCGAGATTATTGATCTGGCCCTGGAGGAGACCACCGGCAGCAGAAATCCCAACTTGCGTTATGTTGATACAATTTTGCGCCGCTGGCACAGCCAAGGCCTGAAAAATAAAGCGGATGTAAAAAGAGAGCTGGCCAGCTGGCAGCAAAGTAAAAAGGATACGGCTAGCAGAACAAAGGCTGGAGGCAATAGAGCAAATTATGCCGGCAGCGGAAAAAATGCTAATTACGATGAGGCGTTTGGTTTACAATATCCGGCAGTGAGCAATCAGCAGCCGGAGAACGACCAAGAATTTTAAGCTGGCAAATCAAAGAGCAGGAGGCGCATGAGCTATCTCGATGCGGGAATTAAATCGCGAACTAAATCTAGAAATAGAAAAGGAATACACCAGAAGACGCAATCTGGCAAATCTTAAAGCTGAGCAAAAAACCGCTGCCATCCACCAACGCTATCCGGAGATTTTGGAGCTGGAACAGTCAATTAATCTTCAGGGCGTCAGTTACTTGCAATTATCCCTCAAAGAAGATAAAAAAAATGCCAGCGAGGCGTTAGAGAGGCTGGAGCAGGCAAAAAGGCAATTGGCAGCTTTTCTGAGCAAAAATAATCTCGCTTCAGACTACAGCGAACCGGACTGGCTCTGCCCAAAATGCCAAGACACGGGCATGGATGGCGATCAGTACTGCTCGTGCTATGAGCTGCTGCGCCAGAAACTACTGGCAGCTCTTTTGCCCTCTGCCGTCATTCCGGAAGCAAGCTTTGAGAACTGCGACCTAGATATTTACCCGGAGGAGATAGTGCTTCAAGACCGTGTCTTGCGCCCCAGAGACTATATGCGCACTCTAAAGGATATTGTCCGCACCTACTGCGAGCATTTTTCCCTGCTGGAAAACAGAAATCTTTTCTTTTCCGGCCAGGAAGGCTCCGGCAAGAGCTGGCTGATCAGCTGCATCGCCACAGATGTCAAGGAACGGGGATATAATATTTTTATGCTGCCGGCAGCAGTATTTTTTGATTTGCTGCAAGAATGGCATCAGCTCAAGAGCAGCTTTCGGCCGGATCCGGAGCGCTACAAAGAAGTCCAGCTGCTGGTGGAGGCTATCTGGGCTTGTGATCTTTTACTCCTGGATGATCTGGGCACTGAGCTGCAAAGAGATGGCAATTACGCTGATCTTTTGCTTTTGCTCGATGACCGGCAAAGAAAAAGACTGCATACCGTGATAGCCAGCAACTTGAGTGCCAATGATCTGCACCGGGTCTATGACAAAAGGATAGCCAGCCGCATTAGCGGTAATTTCCTCTGCTACCAGTTGCCCTCTGTAGATCTGCGCCTTGGGACCAAGAAATGAAAGATGGAATTTGCCCTCCGCCATTAAACGATAATTACAGGTGATTTAGTTGAAAATACTTAGCGGCATAGATTTGCTGGAAATTGAAAGACTGAAAAAAGCATTGGAAAAACAAGAAGAGGGTTTTTCCAAGCGTATCTTCACGCAAGAGGAGCTGGCGCTGGCGGGGGGAAGAATTGAGTCGCTGGCTGGTTTTTTTGCCGTTAAAGAGGCTGTGGGCAAGGCTCTAGGTACTGGCCTGATGGCGCATGGCATATCATTTAAAGATATTGAAGTAGGCAAGGATGAGCTGGGCGCACCCACTGTCAGTCTTGCTGGCGGCGCCAAAAGGCGTTTCGAAGAGATAAAGGGCAGATCTATTTCGATCAGCATAACGCATGAGCGTTCCTATGCAGCGGCCATCTGCCAGATCATCTCTGCTGAGGAGGAGCTTTAGCTTGCTTGATTCAGATAAGAAAAATAATCGACCTGGCAATTTGCCGAAAATAAAGATTGTACCGAAAAACCTGCCGGGACCTTCACAGATATCTACTCCAGAAGGCCCCAGCCCCAATGAGCATCGAGGTCTTTATGTTGACAAGAAAAAACGCAGACTGCCCTCCTGGCTGCTGGCGGCAATCATTGTTTTGGTCTTGCTGATTGGCATATTCTGGATTCTGCCTCGTGTTTTTACGCAAAACAGCGGTGAATCAACCCCTCTACCTACGGTTGCTGCTGATGAGCCTGTTTTTAGAGAAGATGTGCTGGTGGTGACCGATAACAGTTGCTGGCTGGTGAAAGAGCCGCGGCGCGGAGCCGATCGCATTGCGCAACTGCTTTTTAATGAAGAACTGGAGCTTTTGGATTCATCCGGTGAACACTTTCTTTTGGTTAGAACTAAAAACGGGCAGCAGGGCTATATTGCCAGAGCAAGCGTATCAGCGGACAGCTCGGGGCTAGATACCTCTAAAGCCTTGCTCAAGGTCATAATCAGGACACCTTATAAAAATATTATGAGTCATACCCAAGGGGGAACGGTTATCGCCAAAGCGCCGTTAGGCAGCGTCCTTTATGCAGATTACCAGGACACTCAGGTTCTGAAAATAAGACTTCCCGGCGGCAATCAGGGCTGGATCAGCAAAAATGATGTCTTCATTCTCGAGCCCGCTGAAAATCTGCCCAGGCCGGAGGATACAGAGGCAGCATTAATCAGCGCTGCTCTTACCTTCGACAGGGCAACCTGGGTTCCCAGAGGACTTACCACGGCCGGCATAGATATGGCGGGTGTGCTCTATCTTTCCTGTATGATGAGTGGCATAGAAGTGCAGCACAGGCCTGAGGCAATTGCAGAACTGGGCGACAAGCTCAATCTGCCCATCAATGCTGATACCGGTTCCTATGATCTGCGCTACGCTAATGTCGGCGATATTTTGGTCTTAGATGAAGGGGCACAGATTGGTGACGGAGTGGATTTCGCCCTTATAATGCCCAATAATCAAATAATGCTGCACCGCATCGGCGGCAGCAGCATTTCTGTTGTCTCTCTCAGCAGCAGATCTTTAGCCATAGAAGATAGAATGATAGAAGTCAGACGTTTGAACATAAAAAAAGATTCCTGATTTCTCAGGAATCCTAAGATGTAAAGATATAAAGCTTAGCCGCGCTGAACAGCGCCACTCTTTAGACATCTGGTGCAAACATTCATTGTTTTTGGACTGCCATCCACAATAACCCGCACCTTTTGGACATTAGCCCTCTGCTTTACTTTTGCACGGCGGGATATCTGAGAACGCGTGATACGGATCTTTCTGCCGAAAAACACATTTTTATCGCATACTTCACATTTTGCCATACTCACACCTCCTGTCTGAAAGATTCTTGCTTAAGGCAATCAATTTGCCATAAACGCGCAAAGCAAATATTAGCATATTTGCCCTATCTTAGCAAGCAAATTTATTTATGAGGCCTTGCCTTCTTTCTTTTTTTGTTTTGGCTTGGCCTTGGCCGCTTCCTCGTATGTCCCAGGGGCTCCCAGGAGGCCAACTCTGATTGAGGCAGTGGGACAGACCTCCACACATTCACCGCAATGTGTGCAGAGGTTTTGATCAATCACAGCCAGATTGTCATCCATATGGATGGCATCTACAGGGCAGACCTTGACGCAACGCAGGCAGGCGATACAGGCAATATTGCAATCTTTCCTGATTCTGGCTGCCGGCCAATGATTGCTGCAGGTGCAAACTGTTGCCGCCTCATGCTTGGGGATCATATGGATTAGCCCCTTGGGACAGGCATCGACACATTTGCCGCAGGCAACGCAATTCTTATGGTTGACTCTGGCAATGCCATCCTCGATATAGATAGCGTCAAAATCACAGACAGCCACACAGTCTCCTAATCCCATGCAGCCGTATGTACAGCTGTTAGGTCCCGAGAACAGGCCGGTGGCGGAGGAGCAGTTGGAAGAGCCGGTGTAAAGATAGCGATTATCTGTATAAAGATCAGAGCCCTGGCAATGTACATGGGCAACCGTTGGGATGAAGACACCGGCAGCCACGCCAAGGAAATCTGCAATTTTAGCGACAGTCTCTTCGCCGCCGGCGGTACAAAGAGTTGTGTCGGTGGTGCTGCCTTCAACCAGGGCCTCTGCATAGGCCATGCAGCTGGAATAACCACAGCCGCCGCAGTTGACGCCGGGGAGCCTTTCATTGAGATTGATGGCTCTTTCGTCGACAGGAACAGCAAATAGCTTAAAAACAACCAGGATAATCAGCCCCAGGATCAGGGCAATACCGCCCCCGATAACTGCGGGAGTCAGGATGGAAACAGCTGCTGCCAGAAGATTAATTGCCAATTTGCTTTCCTCCTCTAACCGAAAATATTTTCAATAACGCCTTTAAAGCCGTTAAATGAAAGTGAAACTATTGCTGCAGCCACCAAGACAGAAGGCATGCCTTTGAAAAATTCCGGAATATTGGCCTGCGCAAGTCTTTGCCTAACCCCTGAAAAGAGAAACATAGCCAGCATGAAGCTGATGCCGGCACCCAGGCCATTGGTAATCGCCTGACCGAAATTGTAGGACTCCTGGATATTTAGCAGCATAATGCCTAAAATAGCGCAATTGGTGGTAATGAGGGGCAGGTAGATGCCCATGGCCTTATATAGAGGCGGCATACTTTTCTTAATAATGGCTTCAAGCACCTGAACCGCTGAGGCAATTACCAGTATAAACACCACTGTCTGCAGGTACTCCAGACCATTGGGAACCAAAAGATATTGAAAAACCGGCTGCGTGATGGCAGAAGAGACCACCATGACAAAAATAACCGCCAGGCTCATGCCCATAGAGTTTTTCAGATTGGTGGTAAGACCTAGAAAGGAGCAGACACCAAGGAATTGAGATAGAACAATATTGTTTATTAGAATTACAGTGAAGAGAATTTTAGCAATATCAATCATTTTTTACTCCTCCTTTTCCCCGCCTGCGGCAGATCGATCTTTACTGCCGGCAGTGCTTACAGCCAGACGGTTCAAGATGCTGCCGGGATAATTGGCTAGATCCATTGTTTCAGCCGGTGTTCTGGCATAGAAGCGATCACTGATTTTCTGCGAAAGGGCAATCAGCAGACCGTAGATGGCAAAGCCACCCGGAGGCAGTGCAAAGACCAGGATCGGCTGGAGCACATGATCTTGGCCGACAAAGGGCAGGCTGAGATCGAAAAAACTGCCTGAACCCAAAATCTCTCTGACTGAGCCGATCAAAAACAAAGCGGCGGTAAAGCCAATCCCCATACCCAGTCCATCAAGGACACTGGACACGACAGGCTTTTTGCTGGCCAGAGCCTCTGCCCGCCCTAAGATGATGCAGTTAACTGTAATCAGAGGAATGAAGATGCCCAGGGATTTATTTAGATCCGGCAGATAAGCCTGCAAGAGCAGCTGCAGGATTGTCACCAGGCTGGCAATAATGGTGATGAAGCTGGGGATGCGCACTCGGTCGGGAATTACATTTCTCAGCATAGAGATGACCAGATTTGACAATACCAGAACGAATGTTGAGGCGATGCCCATACCCAGGCCGTTCCAGGCTGAGGTGGTGACGGCAAGCGCCGGGCAGGTCCCCAAGAGTAGAACCAGCAAGGGATTTTCCTTGACAAAACCCTTGGTCAATTCGTATGTATATGAACTTTTATCTTGTGCCATATATCTCTCCTTAATCCATGAGCAAGAAAGCTCCCGATGCCTCATTGATGGCATCAAGGATCGCATTTGTTGAGCGGGTTGAGCCGGTTAGGGCATCGATCGTATGCTCAGAGCTACTTTTATCGGCTGATAGTTCTTGGCTGGCATTGAACTTTGTAAACTGTTCATAAAACTCAGCTTTAGCGGCATTTTGGCCATAGCCGGCAGTCTCGTCGGACACCTCAAATCTTGCGCCGACAATATCTCCGGCCAGGTCAAAGCCGACCGTAGCAGGCAGCGGGCCGCCATAGCCGGGACCTTCAGCAGTTATAACGTAACCTATAGGTTCACCGGCTTTATCTAAAACTTTAACTATCTGCGTGACATTGGGGAATTGAGAATTTATGTCATCCGTAGAGATCTCGGTAAAACTATCTCCTGCAGGAAATAATTCTCTTTGCACTGTTAATTTGGCCTCATCATCTTGCAGTTTTCTTGCCTCCATGGTCAGACCGGAAACAGCAGCCAGTGCAGTTACACAGGCCATGGCGATCAGAGTGAGAATTATAACAGGCATTAGGCCTCGATCTTTAAGAGGGGTCTTTTTAACCACATTGTCCTTAGGCATGTTTTTCACCTCCAAAAATTGCCGGCTTGGTCCAGTTATTGATATGAGGAGTGAGTATATTCATGATCAATATTGCATAAGATACACCCTCGGGCATGCCTGAATACATGCGCATCAGAAAGGTGAGCACTCCGCAGCCCAGCCCAAAGATTACCTTGCCTTTGGCAGTTATAGGTGAGGTCACATAGTCGGTCGCCATGAAAAATGCGCCCAGAATCAAGCCGCCGGTCAGTAGATGCAAGATGGGATCGCCGCCGGCCAGCCAGCAAAGCAAAACAGTAGAAATAATCATGCTGGCCGGTATCCAAAGATCAATTACATTGCGCAAAAGAAGCCAGATAACGCCAAGCAAAAGGGCAATTATCGATACCTCACCGATCATGCCAGCATGTTTGCCCAGAAACAAAGACAGATGATCAGGGATTTCTCCCTCGACAATCCCGCGGGCCACGGCAAGGGGTGTTGCCTGGCTTACAAGATCCATGGAAGTTGAAGCATTCTCGACGTATTTAGACAGGATAGTCGAGTCTGACATTTGCGCACCAAAGGATACAGCCAGAAAGATTCTGCCCGTGATAGCAGGATTGGCAAAATTATCTCCCAGGCCGCCAAAGATCATTTTGGCTGCGCCGATGGCAACCGCACCACCTACACCAGCCATCCACAAGGGTGTTGAAGCTGGCAGGCAGTAGGCCAGAAGGATCCCGGTGACCACTGCAGAGAGATCATTTATACTTTGCTTTCTTTTCATGGCCAAATTAGACAAGGCTTCAGTAATTACACACACGGCCACAGTAACAGCTACTAGAGCAAGGCTTCTGAGCCCGAAAATGAAAACAGCTGCGATCAATGCGGGAAGTAAAGAAATAATTACATCCAGCATGATCGCACGGGTTGTACGGGCTACTCGGATATGAGGTGAAGCAGAAACACGAAGCATCAGTTGACCTCTCCTTTCTTCTGGGCAGTACGCACCAGTTCTTTGCCAATAATTATATTTTGCACCAGATAACGTTTGGCCGGGCAGACATAGCTGCAGCAGCCGCATTCAATACAGTTGAGAACGCTATGCTGATTGAGGCTGTCAATCTCCAAATTGCGGGCAGCCTTATCCAGGCAGGTGGGCTGCAACAGCATGGGGCAGGTGCGCACGCATTCACCACACCAGATACAGGCGCTCTCTTCAGGCAAGATGGCCTCATTTTTTGCAAAGACCAAAATCGCATTATTATGTTTTAGAATCGGCCGCGACAGTTCATCAATGGCAACCCCCATCATCGGACCGCCCATAATGATCTTGCCAGGCTCTTCCTTGGCGCCTCCTGCTGCCTCGATTACATCCTCAATCCGGGCACCGATGGGCACATCATAATTGCCTGGATGAGCCACAGCATTTCCATCCAAAGTGATGATCCTTCTAATCAGGGGCATACCTGTTTTAAGATAGGCTGCTATGAACTGAATAGTGGTGACATTTTGAACTATTACGCCGACATCAGCCGGCAGCCCGCCCATGGGCACTACCCGTCCTGTCGATTTATGGATCTGCACCTTTTCAGCCCCGGTGGGATAAAGGGTGGGCAGCATGCAGATCTTGATCTCTATATCTGTCGGCCTGTCCTTTGCAGCTGCTTTGATTGCCCGCTCCAGCGTGAGTTTGGCATCGGGCTTATTGTCTTCAATTATGATGATGACTTCTTTAACACCCAGCCATTTTGCTGTTACCAGGCAACCCTCAACGATCTCATCGGGATACTCCAGCATGACCTGATGATCCGAGGTGATATAAGGTTCGCATTCAGCCCCGTTGATCATGAGTAGATCAATTTTCTTGTCGGCGGGCGGGTCAAGCTTGACGAAGGTAGGGAAGGCAGCGCCGCCAAGACCAACCAGGCCAGAATCTCTGACGGCCTTAAGAAAATCCTCTTTGCTGTTTATTTCAGGCGGAGCAATATCCGGCGATAGGGTATAGAGGCAGTCATTTTTGATCGTGACATATTCAGCTGTATTGCCATCGCTCAAGATTTCTTTCCTAACTCTTTCCACGGTACCGGAGATACTGGCATGCACCGGCACGGACCAACCGCCCATCGGCTCGCCGATTTTCTGGCCGACATGTACGCTGTCACCTTTGGCGACAATAGCATCACAGCCCGGTCCCAGCTGCATATCCAGTGGGATGGTTACAAAATCGAAGCTGTCCAGCCTCTTTATTGCCATACCTTTGGTGTTTTTGTTTTCTTTTGGGTGAACTCCGCGGTGGAATCTGCGAATAAATAACATCACATTCTCCTCGTCTCAAGAAAATTTAAATAGCCTAATGAATATTCGACTATCTAATTAGATAATATATCATAATATAGCTGAATTTTGTTTGCTAATCAGCAGAAAAAGAAGCCTGCGCTTGGTAAGAATTCACCAAACTAAAAGACAAAGAAAAAAGTCATTTATTTACTATTTGTTGCTGGGAATAATAGCCGAGAACATTAGCCGTAAAAAACCGGCTCGGGTATGATGATGACCCCTTCGCTCATAATTTGGCGGTTGTCGACATAGATGTCCGGCTCTTTGGCCACCAGATCAAAATGGCCTCTGGCCTCTAAAATGCCACCCAGGGCCAGATTTCTGCCAAAGCCGATATGAAATGTACCATAGGCAGATTCATCTTCAATATAGCAGCGTCCCAGGCATTTGGATAAGGTATTGAGCCCTATACCAAATTCCGAGGCGACAAACATATTTTCATCTTGAAAAGATTCGATATATTCTTTTAATTTATGGCCGCAGGGATTATCTTCTATCTCTGTTATCCGACCTTTTTCCAGTACCAGCTTTAGTGGCTGCTCACATTTGCCCAGATAGCCAAGAGAGCAGTCAACAATCATGACTCCATCTGTGCCATCTTCTACAATTGGCACATAAACCTCGATACTGGCGGATGAAAAGCCTTTGCCATCCTTGCAAACTCCGTTATAAAAACCAGGTTTTCTTCCTCTTTTATTAAAGACGAGATTAGTTCCGGATTTACTTTCAACCCTGATGGTCGATGAATTTTCGATATATTTCATGATGATATTGGCCATCAGCTTGCTCTTTTTTGTATCCATGGTAAGAAAGTCATATTCCAGCATGGACACACCGTCGCTGGTAGAAAGAGGCAGGGAAAGAAATTTCTTTCCCTGCCTAATTGCTCTTTTTGCAGCCAGAGTCGTTACCAATGAATATTCAGTTGCCGCAATGATGGCACTGTAGTCATCAAAGACATTCTCGTTCTTGTCGAAACAGACGCCTACATCTTTGCCAACATCCTCGACTATCATCATGTCGATCCGTAACGCTCTTTTTAGAGCACTGCGCCTGATAGCTTTCGCTTCCCGCATATAATTATTGCTGGATACAATGAGAAGGCTCTCCCAAGGTTTAAGCCTAACCCAGTTGCGAACGACTATATTGGCGCCACGTGTCAGATTATCTTGCATATTACTTCAAGATTATCATATAAGCGATCTGGAAGACCAAGAGGATCAGAGCCGGAATGACCTGATTCTTGATCACGCCCCAGCGATCCTTCATATCAAGCATAGCCACGGGGACAATGTTGAAATTGGCGGCCATCGGTGTCATTAAGGTGCCGCAATAACCAGCGGTAAGAGCAACCATGCCGATGACTACAGGATTCGCGCCATAGGCCAGCACAAAGGGATGCCCGATGCCGACTGTCATAACAGTAATAGCAGCGAAAGCATTGCCCATGATCATGGTGAACAGAGCCATACCTACAGCAAAAACGATGATGCCCAGATTGACATTGCCGGCTGGAATTACTTTACCAACCAGTTCAGCAATTACATCGCCAACACCGGCAGCAGTAAAGATTGCTCCCAGACTGGCCAAAAGCATGGGCAGCATGCTCAGAGGTCCTACGACAGAAAGAAGCCTGGATGAGTCTTTGAGGAAGATATCCGGAGTATTCTTTCTGGAGTAGATCATCAAAATAACAACTGAGAGCAGGACGCCAAAGCCAATACCAACCAGAGCACCAAGTTTGGTGAACAAAGCAAAAGCAATAGCGCTGAGACCAATTGTCAGAGCAGGTATGAATATCTTCATGCCTATCTTGTCGAAGTTTGATTGTTCCTCTTCAGGAGCTGGAGTATCGGTCTTGCCGATCTTGACCTGCTTCAAGATGGGAGGAATTGTCATAATAATGATAATTATTCCATTGCCCAGAGCAGGGATCCAACGGCCGAAAGCCATTACAATACCCAAAGCAACCCAGAAAACGGCAGTGCCGATACGGGCGTCATTCTCTTCGTCCAGAAGGTTCTTTATGCCGTTATAGATAGCAATCAAACCCATAATGATAAACATTACTTCCAAAATTTTATTTGCGGTGGTAACTTCAGGGTCTGTGAAAAAAGACAGCGCAAATGCTGGAATTGTCATGAAAGACATAATTAACCCTCCTTCTTAGCGGCATCGCCGTAATACTTCTTGACCAGACGTCTGTCTTTGAGATAGTAGAAAACTACACCAAGAAGTACTGCGAATATACCAATGGGAATTTCCACGACTGCCAGATCGATCAGATCGACTTCGTAGCCCAAGGGTGCGAGAGTAGATTGGACAAGCAGAGCACCGCCGCCACCGACAAACAAGACCTGACAGAAGAACCAAGAAATGTTCTCCATACCTGACGCCATGCCTTTTACGGTCTCAACATGCTCCTCATCAGGCTCATGACCGGAAGCTTCGATAGCACCAATAGACATCGGCATAATGATCGGGCGTACAAAACCCGCCACACCGCCAAAGCTGACATTGAATGCGGCAAAGACTCCGCGCATGAGGCCGTATGCACCGATTACTGCTCCAGCAGAAGCTTTTTTCACTTTTCCAATTAAAGCTGACGCTGCGTTTTTAAGTCCGTTGCGTTCCAGAGTACCGGTTACCAGCATAATTAAAATGAAGATCGCCATACTTCTGTTGGCAACAAAACTGCCGCCTAAAGTTTCGAGCAAACCTTCAACACCAATACCTCCGACAAATGCAGTGACTATGGCAGCTACAATAATAATCAGAATTGAGTCGAGTTTCAGCGCAAAACCAACGATTACAACCAAAACCCCCAATAACTTAATTAAGTCCATAAATTCGTCTCCTATTTGAATTTAGTTTTGCGGGCTGAGCCCGCAGTCGGATAGTGATAATCCAGGCTAAATCCTCAATTTCAGCCTTTGTCAGACGATCCTATTTTTTTGTTTTGCACCTCCTTTACCATCAATGCCAAATCTGGCAATTGAATATTTATCCATTATACCAATATTGGTCTTTGTCGGGTATAGTTCAACTTTTGCTCATCTTCT
>CAZUWY010000030.1:0-6623 GCA_964624395.1 uncultured Mageeibacillus sp.
AAGCAATTGACAGCTCTCTTCGTTAATTCGCGCTAGAAGTTTACCACATCGGTCAGATATTGTAAAAAAATTAAAAAGCGAGTAGTCAGTACGGTTAAAAGAAAAGCGAAGTGGTCGTTTCTAGCAGTAAATAGTTGTGTGAGCGGCTTAAGGTGAAGGACAAAAGATAAGCTCACAAAAAGGCCTCAATCGGCGTCATCTGATCAGATCTTTTCCTGGCCCGGCTCATGGTGGCTGCCAGATTTTTTATTATCTTTAATTTTTTGAAAGCATCTTCACCCAGAACAGATTTCGGCTCTGACTTCACCTGCAAAACAATATTTAATATTATTAAAGTATAATTATTCACTCTTTCAGCTGTTTTGTCATTGATTGAAAAACTAACTGTTAGACTCCCGTAATGATTGAATCTATTGAATCATAACAATCTGGTATATAATATTATCTATGCAGTTTATTTATAAATATAGAAAAAAAGCTAAGGAGCAAAATGGCGTCACACTGGTTGAGCTTTTGGCAGCGATTATGGTCTTGACCATAGTCGTCTTATCTTTCATTTCCTTTTTTTTGCAGGCAGCCAAAACCAACAGATCCACCAATGAAATCAATGAGGCTACCTTTGTAGCCCAGGAAGAAATGGAGCGCATAACCCATTTCTCCATTGCCAATAAGGCACTGGATGAGCTAATCGCTGAATTAGGCTTTAATGCAGAGAAAGTGCGCAGTTACCAATCAGATAACGGTTACAGCGTCAGCACTGCCTTAAATGCGGTCAGCGGTGATTCGCGCCTGGTGAAAGTGATCGTGACCGTTTCTGAAGGGGGGGAGATCCGTGCAAAAATGGAAGCGCAACTGCCGTTTGCGGAAAATGACCCTTAAAAATGAGCAGGGGATTTCTCTGGTAGAACTCCTGGCTGCTCTGGCAATTTTTTCATTAGTCATTTTACTGGCAGGATCCATTCATATCTTTGGCCAAAAACAGTTTATCGGCCAGACTGCCTCAGCCAATCAGGCAAATGATTTAAGCTATGCCATGACAATAATGTCGACAGACATCAGGAAAGAGAGTGCCGAGAATGTGACCGTGTCCGCAGACGGCAGTGAAATCCGCATAGCGGATAAAACTGTCTACAGTTACAGCGGCGGCAGCCTATTGCTGAACGGTACAGTGCTGATTGGCTCTGTCAGCAGTTTTTCCGCGCTAAAAAATGAGGAAGAGGAATCGCTGGAGATCAAAATTTCCCTCTGGGATCAATTCCCCGGTGTGATTGCCAAGAATTATCAGACAAAAATATATTTCAGGGGGTGAACTCCTTGTTCGAGAAAATCAGGACTCGAATACAATTTAGAAATGAAGAAGGCAGCGGACTTGTTCTAGCTCTGATGGTATTCATGGTCCTATCTGTTTTAGGTATTTCCTTAGGCATTGTTACTGTGGGCAGCTATAAGCTCGGGGATCGCAACAGAGATATAAACTCAGCCTATTACATTGCCGAAACGGGCGCTAATCTGGTTTTTGAAGAGATCAGAGCCAATATCACAGACATCTACCAGGATAGCAGCAATGAAAGCATCTTTTTTAATAAGATCAACGATTTTCTTGCCCGCATAAAGCTTGAATATGGCAGTGATACCTTCAGCCTCCAATTCGGCCGCCAGCCGAAAGCCAGTGTTACGATCAGCGGGCCTGAGGATAATGGTGAAACCAAGAAATACAAGATCAAGTCCACCGGTTCAATTGATAACAATTCCCGCGTGGTGGAAAAAGAGTTTGAAGTAGCCTGGATTGAAAAAAAGGGCGGTGTAGATACTATCCCTCCCATCCCGGAAGGAACTGCGGTCATCAGTAAAAGTTTTACATCTTTTACCGGCGGCAGCATTAAGGGAGACATCTATGCCATGGCGGACAGCAAAAATTCTTTTGAGGTGGGCCACTGGGGTACCCTTTATAATGTGCATGTCTATAGCGGCTATACCGGATCAAATCTGGACGATATTTATTACCCTGAAACTGCCATAAAAAACACGATCAAGAATGTAACCAGCAAGGGTTCAATGGGCACCCCCTGGTCAGCTTTTGAGAATATGCTCTCTATTATTGAAGTCCCCAACACCAGCGGCTATAACATTATCTCCGGTGGATTATCTGTAGGCCCCTGGCCCAACGTCAACTGGAGCTTAAGCGGAAACACATTTATTAACGGCAAATTGAGCGTAAGCCAGGGGGGAATGCTAAGCATTCAGACTGGGGCAGCTGGGCAGGAAACTAATCTTGTAGTTAAAAGTCTCGAGATGCCTCAGGGCTTTATCCGGTCCATCGGTGAAGGCAGCTTGCATATCCATGTCCTCGACAGCATCTCAATTTTAGGTGGCAGCAAAATAAATGACGGCGGCAATTTGGCCAAACTGCGGCTTTATTATTATGGCAGCGGCAGTGTTAGTCTGGGAGGCTCCACCTTAGTTAACGGCAATCTTCTGGTTGAAAAGGCAAAAATTGATTTGGGCGGCAGCGGCGCTGTGACCGGAGCAATCATTTCTGGCGGCAGCGAGCTTTCCATCAGCGGCGGCTCTTTCAATAATTCCATTATGATCCTGCCCAATCCCGGCAGTACGATCAAATTAACAAACGGTTCAGTTACCGGGGTTTTATTGAGCGATAAATTAAAAATGTCCAACGGGAACATAATCTTTGATTATTTTGATCCCGGCATTCTCTTTCCCAACTCAACTGGTCAAGGCTCCGGCAGCGGAACTGTCAGCCTGGAAGAGCTCATATTCTCACGGCCGGCCAAAGAAAAAACAGATTAAGGAAGACTAGAAAAATGATTAATGAGCGCCAAAAACTCGGTGATCTGCTAAAACAGGAAGGTTTAGTAAGTGAAGAGCAGATTGAAGCAGCTTTGCACCGGAAAAAGGATAATCAAAAACTGGGAAATGCATTGGTTGAGCAGGGCTATATCACTGAAAGACAGTTGCTTGAGGTTCTGGCGATCCAACTGAATCTGCAAAATATTTCCCTTTACAAGCAGCATATTGATTCTTCTCTAGCTGAACTGATTGCTAAGGACTTTGCGCGCAGAAATCTGCTCGTGCCGGTTAAACTGGAAAATAACCGGCTGACTGTGGCGATGAATGATCCTTTGGATTTTTATGCCATCGGAGAAATTGAGCTTTCCACCGGTTATAATCTCAGGCCGGTGATCGCTACCAGGGACGATATTTTGCAGGCCATCAACCGCCTCTACGACACCGGTGAATTTCTCTTCAATCTCACCGGAGACGATGATGCCCCGGCCGTCCGTATTTTAGATCAGCTGCTAGAAACCGGTGTTGCTATCAACGCTTCAGATATTCATCTCGATCCCAGCGAAAGCGATATTATGATCCGCTACCGGGTGGATGGCCAGCTGAGAAATGACAAAGCTGTGCCCAAAGCCATGATGAGCTCTCTCATAGTGCGTATAAAAATCATGGCCGGGCTGGACATTACAGAATCAAGGCTGCCGCAGGACGGACGCATAAGCACGACCATCAGCAGCAGCAGAATAAATCTGCGTATCTCAACTCTACCCACGGTCTACGGTGAAAAGATTGTTATCCGCATACTGGATATGTCCAATATCGTCAAAAATGTCGACAATATCGGTCTGCAAGAAGATATTCTCGCTGTCTATAAAAATTTGATCCATGAGCCCTCGGGCCTGATTTTAATCACCGGGCCCACGGGTTCAGGAAAAACCTCGACATTATATGGTTCAATCAATGAACTTAACCGCCCGGAAGTAAATATTGTCACTGTCGAAGACCCGGTTGAATACCAATTGGAAGGGATAAATCAAGTCCAGGTCAACAGTGCTATCGGTCTGACTTTTGCCAACGGCCTGCGCTCCATTGTGCGCCAGGATCCGGACATCATCATGGTCGGAGAGATCAGAGACACTGAGACTGCTGAAATCAGCATTCGTTCAGCCCTTACAGGCCATCTGGTTTTGTCCACCCTGCATACAAACAGTGCCATCGATGCCATACCCCGCCTCTATGATATGGGTGTTGAGCCCTATCTGGTTCTGGCTTCTGTCAAAGGCATTATGGCCCAGCGCCTGGTCAAAACGATCTGCAGTGACTGCCTTTACACCCGAGAAGCATCTCCATTGGAAAGGGAAGTCTTTCAAAAAAGGCAGATGGAGATTGAATATGTCTCTGCCGGTGAGGGCTGCGATGCCTGTATGCATACCGGCTATAGGGGCAGGATGGCTATCCATGAGCTGATCGTTATTACCGATGCTTTCAAAAAGCTCTTGCAGGAAAAGAAAAGCGTCGAGGAGCTGAAGCAATATGTAAGGTCTTCAGGTGTGCGTTTCCTGATTGACGATGGTCTGGTCAAAGTCAAACAGGGAAAAACCACACTGGAAGAAATATTGCGCGTAGCATCATTAAATGATTGACGGTGTAAGGAATGAGAATATTAAACGATATATTGATTGCAGGCTGTCAACAGCAGGCCTCGGATGTACATCTTGTCGTGGGAATGCAGCCGGCCTTCAGGGTCAACGGTCGCCTGATCCCGCAGGAGGGTGAAGTTTTAACAAGTGAAGATACCTCTGGCATGGCCCAGGCAATCTTGACCAGTGAAGAATGGCAGCAATTACAAGAAAAGCGTGATGTTGACCTCTCTTACGGCATAGAAAATCTCTGCCGCTACCGCGTTAATGTCTTTTACCAAAGGGACGCTCTCTCTTTGGCTTTTCGGGTAATTTCCGGAGAAATTCCGCATATTGAGGATTTAGGCATCCCCCTCAATCTCAAAGAGATTGTGGAAAAGCCGCACGGCCTCTTTTTAGTAACGGGACCTACCGGCTGCGGCAAGAGTACTTCTCTGGCAGCCATGATCGGCCATTTAAATCAGACGCAGAGCCGGCACATTATAACTTTAGAAGATCCGATTGAATATTTGCACCAGCATGGCAAATCGATTATTGAACAACGTGAGATTGGCTCAGACGCCAGATCATTTCAAGAGGGCCTGCGCGCCTGCCTGCGGCAGGATCCCGACGTGATTTTACTCGGTGAGCTAAGAGATCTTGAAACAATCAAGACAGCGCTTATCGCCTCTGAAACAGGCCATCTGGTACTGGGGACCCTGCATACGCAGGACAGTACAGGCACTGTTGACAGAATAATCGATGTCTTTCCGGTTCATCAGCGCAATCAGATGAGAACAGTTCTCGCTAACGTTCTGCTTGGGGTTATGTCGCAAAGATTATTGCCGACACGGGATTTATCCCGGCGCGTAGTGGCAACGGAAATGATGATCAACAATAGCGCGATCAAGAATCTGATCAGAAGCGATAAAATGCATCAAATTCCCAATGTTTTGCAAACCTCAAAGCAGCTGGGCATGCATACGATGAAAATGAGCATTATGGATCTGGTTTCAGCAGGTGTGGTCAGTGCTGATGAACTTATCCCCTACGAAACTAATAATTTATCCGATATTTTATAAAATAGGAGATTTTTATGGCTGTCTTTATCTACAAAGCAAAATCCAAAGATGGGAAAGTAATTAACGGTAAGATTGAAAGCAGAGATAAAAGAGAGGCGGTCCGAGAACTCTCCAAATTAGATCTCTCCGTTTATCAGGTAAAGCCGGTCAGCGCATTTTTGAACAAAGATCTTGCTTTGAACAAATCCATCAAAGATAAAGATTTTGTCATTTTCTTAAGGCAATTTGCAACGCTGATGCAGGCGGGTGTGCTGCTGATCAGTTCCATTGAGCTGCTGTCCCAGCAGACGGGAAGCAAACTTCTGCAAGAAACCTTGACTGTGATCGCGGCAGATATTAGAGAAGGCAGCAGTCTATCCAGCTGTATGGCAAGATATCCGAAGGTTTTCCCCGAGCTGCTGGTGCAAATGGTTCACACCGGAGAGATAAGCGGCCGGCTTGATGAGGTCATCGAGCAGATGGCTGAGTATTATGAAAAACAGTATCGGATCAAGCAAAAAGTATCCACCGCCCTTACTTATCCAACCGTTGTCGGCTCTTTTGCCATTGTAATTACAATTTTTTTACTCCTGTTCATTATCCCCATCTTTGCCAGCATGTATACCTCGATGGACAGCGAGCTGCCCACGATCACAAAAGCAGTAATGGCACTAAGTGATTTCTTATGGGATTTCTGGTGGCTTTTGCTTTTGCTAATAATCGCCATTGTGTTTTTGCTTAAACAGTTCAAAAAAGGTGAAAAAGGCAAATATTATATGGATCTTCTGTCTTTGAAGGTACCTGTGCTTGGTAATTTCAAGCAAAAGGCTGCTCTAGCCAGAATGACCAGAACCCTTAGCTCACTGTTAAGCAGCTCTGTGCCTATCCTAGAAGCGGTTGAAATCGCCGGGAGAGTTGCCGGCAACCGGGTAATTGAAGATGTCTTGCTTGAATCCCAGAAATCCTTGGAGCAAGGCGATTCCTTGAGTAAGCCAATGGAGGGGCACTGGGTTTTCCCACCCCTTATTTTGCATATGATCAGGGTGGGCGAAGAAAGCGGCGCTTTAGACAGCATGTTAAAAAGAGTGGCGGATATCTATGAGCAAGAGGTTAATGAAGCCTCAGATAAACTGCAGTCTCT
>CAZUWY010000030.1:6723-9215 GCA_964624395.1 uncultured Mageeibacillus sp.
CTTTGATCCTTGCCCTTGCTGTAGGACAAAGAATAGACATTCCACACCCGGTCCTCTTGCATTAAGCTTTTGATCAACTGGCGAAAAGCTGACGGAGAGTCACCCTTCACTTCGACAGAATAAGAGTTCTTCACAAATTCCGGCGGCACCCCCTCCACAGCTTCCAAAAATGACTCTCTGTTTACGCTGACAAGGTCAATCTGGAAATTTTCTGCCAGTCTTTCCAGAATTATTAAAGCAGAGTTGGCCTGATCGCCAATGGGTAAAAATGATCTGGTGGTCAGAGAATTCTCTCTATACTCTTCCAGCAAAGCTTCGCTGGCGGGGTAGTTCTCCAGCAAATTCTGATTGGCTTTGACCATATCATTAAGCAGCTCGGCCTCCTCTTTGGCGGGCTGAACAAAATAGATATTTCCTAGGTAAAAAATACCAACAAGAATCATCAGGATGGCAAATATTATCAGGGCAGACTCTCTGCTGAATTTAATCGTCATCTTCTACCTCCAGCCGCCTAAGGTCCACATCGATAATCAGCTCAAAGCGCAGTCGTTCGTCTTGCAACTGGCTTTCTGCGCGGATTAACTGGACAGATTTGATATATTCTTGCTCTTCCATATTCTCAACAATCTTTAGTGCCTCATCTGTACTTGTGTTCTCAATAATCAAAGATACCTGACTGGTAGCATTGCTGAGATGAAGTGAGGAGACACGATTATCTTCTTCAGGGATAAAGGCAGACAGATTCTCCGACAAGATGTCCATCGGGTATTGATTGCGCCTCAGGCTCTCTTGCACATCAACTGCTTGAGTTGTCAGCTGGTCTAGTTGCTTAATCTGATTGGAAATCTCAAAGCTGTCCTGGTGTTCAGTCAGCCATTTATTATTTCTGCTGATCAGGCGATTATAATAAAGGTGATTGTCGTATAGGTGAAAAACAATCAGGGCAGCAACGGCCAAAAAGACGAGCGTGACCAGAAGGGGAAGGATATTCACTTTTTTCTTGGTGAAAAAATTTACATGAATCATTGCTCTTTATCCCCCTTGCCATTATTTTCTTCCAGATTTTCTCTTTCCTGGGAAGCTTTCTTACTCTTTTTCTTGTTTTCTTTTTGATTCTTCTTCTTATCTTTGCTCTTTTGTTTCCTCTTAATATCCTTGCCTTGTTTGACTCTGAGGGACAAGCCATAGAGAGCGGCAAAAGATTGCTCCAAATTATTCGGCAATTCAATCATTTTAGTTTTGAGATTGAATCTGTCCTGAATGATGGCCTTGATTTTTTCCAGGTCCGGATATTGGCCGGTGAGAATAATCTCTGTAATCTGGTTCTTGCTCTCCAGGACTGAAAAATAGTAAAAGCTCAAAAAGCGCTCTATTTCATTGAGCATCTCTCTGAGCATCATTTCCTTTTCCGGCTCAGATTTCAGCCAGAGCCATTGCCCGTTTTTGTCAATCTCCCAGGCATCTGCCGCATATTCAGAAATATAATCGCGGTTAAAGCCAGGCTGATCCTGATTAAAGACAACCATATTGAGGCTAGAGGGGTTCCAGTGCAGCAGCATGGTATGGGCATCTTCGTCGTCTCGGATCAGGTTTTGCTCTTTGGCGATCAGATAGAGACATAAGGGCTTGATATCTGCCACCTCGGCTTTGAGTGAAGCTTTTTCCAATATGCCTTTGTACTCTTTGACATACTCACCGGGGTAGGCGATTAAAACAATCTTTTGCTCTTCTTTACCAACTTCGACAATATCAAAGGCAAAGATTGGCTCCTTGTAGGGCAAAGCGATGCTTTCATTGATATGCAGATCCAGATAATCTTTAATTTCACTGCGTTTTAGCTGGGCAGGAACTGTCTCCTGCCTGATGACAACAAAATCGTTCATCAGGAGAAGATGAGCTTTTGCTCTTTTCCATTTTTTCTCTCTGACCAGTCCGTCCAGCCTTGCTTCAAGCAATTTGCGTTCTTCAATCCTTTTGCTTTTTAAGATTGGACTGTCAAAAACAATCTTCCCCTTATCTATTATTTTCCTTTTCTTGGGATGAAGCGCCAGATAAAAGATACCGCGATCAAAGATCTGCAAATATACATAAGGTTTTTTTCTAAATAACATTTAGCATTTCTCCCTGCAATTTATGCTGCCTAGCTGCTAAAAAAGCTGCAGATAAAACGAAATTATTTGTGCCCCGAAAAAAAATGTAATTATAGCCGCCAGACTGATACTGGGGCCAAAAGCCAGCTTTGTCTTGCGCCCTGTACCCTGCATCAGCATTTTAATAACCCCTATAATAACACCGAAAACATTGGCCAAAAGAAAGAGGAGCAAAAATCTTTCTAAACCAAAAATAAAGCCCAGGAGCGTAAGATACTTTAAGTCTCCCATCCCCATCCCGCCTTTGGAAAGGATAATGATTAAAAAAAGCAGAACAAAGGCTACCCCTGCCCCTAAAAGACTGTCCCACCAGGGAAATAAAGGGTATAGCAGGCGATAGGC
>CAZUWY010000030.1:9315-22524 GCA_964624395.1 uncultured Mageeibacillus sp.
ACTGCGAGGAGTTCAACTAATGTGAATCCTTCTTCTTTCTTAAACATTTTCATTTTCTTCATAGATTTTCTCCCATTCTATGGATTCTAAAATTTTATAATTAACTGGAAAATCTCCAGTTGATCAACAATCAGGTCCTGAAGAACAAGTGTTTAGCACGTTTAAGTCAGTTCGTTTCAATCAAATAAGTACTTTTGAATGAATTATAGTCTATTGTATAATTAAAAGCAAGAAAAATGTAACATTTGTATCTCTATTTGTTTACGGCTAAATAACAATTTTATGATTTTCAGATTAAAAACAGGCTTAAATTGCAATTTTCTTGCAAATGTTTTTGTAATTTTACACTCTTTACAAAGACAATTCAAACAGATTGTTAACTGCTTACAATAACGCTAAATCAGGGCTTATAGAATCTATCGCAATTGAAAATAAGATATTTTTTGAAAACTTCAGCTCTAATTTTCATTCTCTTTAGCCGATAATAATGAAAATTTTCAATAATTTACTCATCTGAGCTATTTTTTACAAAAAAGGTGAATAAGTTACGGAATTCTAGAAAAAATATTTCTTCTTCATGACAAAGCAAGTGCCTTTTTGCTTACGTCGAAACAGCAACAAAAATTTCGATAAACATAGTCATTTGTTTGGAAAAGAAACCGACTGCTAAAGTTTTAAAATTAAGGAAAGAGCTGCTAAACATTTGCTTTGCTCAAAAGAAAATGAAATCTTAAAAAGAATAATCAATTGGTTAAAAAGGAGCCAAAGACTAGGCAACTGGCTTTAGCTTGCCCAATCTTCCATACAGTTAAAACTGTTCAAAAAGATAGATGCGGTTAAGAAAATGAATCTTAAAACAAGAGCAAAACGACCGCTCAATTAATTTTGTCTCAAAAGTAAGAAAAAATCAGCTTTTGGAGGCAGCCCATTCTTTTTTGTTTTCATACATGTCCTGGTCCGCAGCTTTGATTATATCCTCCATCAGCTCTCCTTCTTCGTTTTTTACGGCAAAGCCGACAGAAAAGATAGCAGATACTTCACCCTTCCTGAAATGAGGAGCCGAGCTAATGATTCTGTCTTTAATGCTTTTTGCCGCTTCAGCTGAGGTATTGGGCAAGAGAGCACATATTTCATCGCCACCTATACGGGCCAGGATATCGTTTTGACGAAAATGCTTTCTTAGAGATTTAACAGCAGATTTTATCGCCAAATCACCCATGGCATGACCGAATTTATCGTTAATTGCTTTCAGATCATTGAGGTCAAAGATCATGATTGTAAAGGGAAGATTGCGACTGTGATCCATTCGGGCCAGAGCATCCATCATATAGTAGCGGTTATATAGGCCGGTCAATTCATCATGAAAGCTCTGATACTCTATCTGCTTTTGCCTTTTGGCTATTGCAGAGATATCTGAAAAAACCAGAGCAAAGCCTTTGCTTTCACCGTTGAGTAGGCGGATGGGTGCCACACTGTGATGGATAGTAAGCCTTTTACCTGTGGTGGTAATTAGTAGAGCCTGCCGGTCTTCTTGCTTTTCTCGTTTTTCAATGATCTTCAGTTCCCCATTTACAACATCATAAATAGGGCATTTTTTAATCGGATCCACCAGCTGGAAAAACTCACTCACCAGCCTGCCGGCAACTTCTGCCTGACTAAAACCCAGCATCTCTTCTGCTGCAGGATTAAAGATTTCAACATAGCCCTTGGGATCTGTAGTAATAATTCCCTCTGCAACTGACAAAACCGTAGCCTTCAAGGCACTTTTTTCCAGCTGTAAATCTTCCTGCACCTGCCTATAGTTGGTGACATCCAGCAAACTGCCGATAATATAGCGACCCTGGCGATTGCCAATCTGAGCCACAACGCCCCTGTCCTGCACCCAGATTTGCCTGCCGTCATCAAGCAGCATCCGATGCTCGCTAAAAAACTCATTGCCATTTTCCGCCATTGTATCGATGGCTCTTTGCAATTGCTCGCGATCTTCGGGATGGACTCTTTCAAAATATCCTTTAATCGGATGAGCCAGCTCTGCTTCGCCAAAGCCCATGATAGAGGCCCATTTTTTATTATGCCTGACAACATCGCCGTCCATATCCCATTCCCAGATACCCGTTTCAGCAATATCTAAAATGATCTTCATCACCTCATCACTGGCAAGAAGATCTTCTTCAGCCATTCGCTGCTTAGATATGTCGTCAAATAAAATGGCCAGATAGTATTCCTGTGGCCTGAAAATAGTCATGGAAAACCAGCTCTCAAGCTTGGCCACCAGGCATTCAATCTCAACCGGCTCACCTGTTGTCATAACCTTGACGATTTTTTTCAAACATTCTTTTTTGGCCGGCAAAAGAACTGACATATCCATTTGGGATAAATCCGCATCGCCGATTTTAAATAATTCGCGGTAGAGTAAATTAGCATAGACAACTTGATAATGGCTCGCATCAGATATTTTATCTTCATCCGCTTTGAGCAGCAGTATGCCTTTATTCATCTGTTCCAGCACAAGATAAGGATCAAAAGCTGTAAAATTTTTATCTGCCATCGTCTCTCCCTCCCAAAAACGGATAATAATCATTTTGCCAGACTTTACCAAATAGTAAATGCCTTAGCCAAGCCTTAGGCCCTTTTATATCTGCCAACAAAACTCCAATTGAGCTGCCTGGTAGTTTTTCTGAGCGCTAAAATATTATGCTAACGGATGAAATCTATTTGTTAGCTTTCTTTTAACTGCTTGATTCTGGCCGCCAATTCGTTATGGTAGGCAAGTAAATTCTCAAAGATAGCCAGTTCCTCTTCTTCACTTTCGGCCTGAGTAGCCTCAATCTCTGTTAGATATTGCTGTAGTTTCTCCAAATTATCTAAAAGTAGAGGATCCCTCTTACTTTGGTAAAGATTGGCCCCCACCTGCAATATACCCTTGCTTCTTTGGTAGAGCATCATAAACTGATGCTCTCTTTTATTGGCAGTGATTAAATCGCTCAGCTGCCAGTTGATATTTGTCTCTGTCAGACCGGCCTTGTAAGGAATATACAGTTCTTTAGCTTTCAGATCTTCTAAAAAGGAAAAGAGATGATCGCGGCTGAAGTTGACAAAGAGCATAAATTCCAGCTCAGACTCAGCAGGTAAATCTTCCCCTTGGATCTCAGGCAGTTCTTCATCTTTCTTTAGAAGCAGATCCTGGACAACAATTTTCAGATCCTCATCCTTAAGCAGTTTCAGGCCAATATCTTTGCCGGCGGCTATTTCCTTAATAGCTGAAAATCTTGGCCCGCAAAAGCCATAGATGAGAATATATGCTCTATTATCTTCCATTTTAACTCCAGTTCGAATTGCTTTCAGTTTAAGCCAATTAGATATTTTGTTTTATAATATCAATTTCTAATATTATGATCAAAATCTGCCAGCGCTCCACCCGCCACCGCCCAGATATAAAGGCTTGCCACGCTGCCATGAGGACTGAAGCGTTTTTTATAGTCAGCAAAGAGCTTTTTGTCCAAATCATCATGCCCGTACAGCTGGCATAAGCCTTTGCGGATGGCCAGATCGCCATAGCTTAAGATATCTGGGCGCTGAAGGCCAAAAAGGAGGATCATTTCGGCGCTCCAAAGGCCAATGCCGGGAAGACTGGTCAATTCCATAATTACTTCCTCATCCTCTTTGCCCGCTAAAGCTGTGAGATCAAGCTCACCAGTTTTTACCCTTTCGGACAGATGGATGATATTTTTAGCCTTGCGAAAAGTGATGCCAAACTGCTGAATCTTCTCCTCACCTGCTAAGATAATATTTTCTGCACTGACAACTTTCAGATCTGAATTCATTCTCTGCCAGATTGTTTTTTGCGCCTTGCTGGAGATCTGCTGGCCAACGATTGTGCGGATGAGAGAAGAAAAGAGATCCGGATCAACTTCTCTTTCAATCCGGCCGACATGAGAGATAACAGCCCCCAGTCTTTCATCTCGAGCAATCAGATAGTCAGTCTCTTTTTTGCCATAGGAAAAATATCTTTTTACCAAGCCTTACCCCCTTAGTTTCAATCCTTCAACATTTAAATTTTATTTATTTTATTTGCACGAGCCATTCTCCCTCAGAGGGCAGATATTGAAATTCAGTTAGATTATCGTCCAAGATAACCTCCACTAGTGCAAAAAAGTCCGCAGCCAGTTCGCTTTCAGCAACTTTTTTCGGATCAAGCCAAAAATTCTCCCCTTCAGCAGAGGATTTGAGCTCACCGGTAAACTCGTCCGCAAAAAACAAAAACACCAGATATCTGCCGGTTTGAAGCGGATATTGCTTGATACCGCGCAGTTTTGGTTTTAGGATCGTCAAGCCAGTCTCTTCTTTGATCTCTCTAATCACTGCAGCTACGATTGATTCATCCTTTTCAACATGTCCCCCGGGCAAGACAAGGCCGGGCCAGTCATCTTTTGCCCTCTTTTGCAAAAGGAACTGATCTTTTCTTTGGATCAGGCAAAGGACGGCAAGTTCGATATTTTCAGTGCGGTCCATCAATCTCCTCCTAAGCCAGGCTGGCCAACATCAAAAAATGGCAGCCGGCAGGACTTTCAGCAGTAAAATAGATCTCTTTTTCAGCTTGATAGAGATTTAAATCTAGCTCGTCCTCCGGCCCAATCTCCAGATTATAGTCGATCTTCAGCTCGGCTATCTCGCGCTCTTGATGCTCAGCCAAGCTGAAGAGATTGTCAAACCAGGTCAGATAGCTGGTATTGTTCACATGGCCATTGATATCCAGATCTGAATATTTGGTCTGGTAAGAGACAGATCTACTTAGGCCAGCAGGCTCTTTTATTTTTTGCAGGGGTTTTAGATCAGAAAAATCCTCTCCTCTGGTTTGAGGAAAGTGGGGCAGGCCATAGTCGGTTGGATTGACCATAATTCTTTTATCCAGATCCATGATGCCCCAGAGGCTGGAAGCTCTCAACAAAGTCTTGCCTTCCGAATTTTCTACCTGAAAGAGACGGGGGAAAATCCCCAGACGCAGAGGAAGGGGCCAGGTGTGAACAGAGATCTCCTCAAACAATTTCGGGCTGTCAAAAAACTTAAGCCGGTAGCGCAGACATACCCAGCAAAGATTTTTTTCACGCAAGTCATTCATGCTATAGCCCAGTTCAGCGCTATGCCCTGTGGCAGCATCTTGCAGAGCATTTAATACCTGCTGCAGCTTCCATCTGAAAAAGACGTCTACATCACTGGTCATAATCGTTCGCCGATGAAGAAAGCGACTGTCAATTTGTCTATTTGCTATTTTTTCCATTATCAATTCCATCTTTTATTTCTGCTCTTCAGTATAGACCAAAAAAGCTGGCTACAGACGCTAGTCCGGCAGGCAGGGCCGGCAAAATCCTTAAGGATTGCTTCTTTAATCAGTTTTCTCAAGCTCCTGCTTGCAGCAGATTTTAGCAAATTTTGCCGCAATCTGCCTAGAGCTTACAGAAAGAGAATAATCCCTTATAATAAGAACTTGTAATATTTTGTCTAGCCGTGTGCTGGCTGAAGAGGTCAAATGATGGATGAAAAAATAGCAAAGAAAATTAGAGAATTGGAAGGTCTGATCGGAAATACTCCGCTTGTGGAAATTCATATTAAATACAAGGGAGAGCTGCGCAAGATTTTTGCCAAAGCTGAAAACTATAATCTTACAGGCAGCATCAAAGACAGAATGGCCATTCACATTCTTAAAGAATCCTATGCCAGCGGCAAGATAAAAGCGCAAGATAAAATTATTGAGGCCACCAGCGGCAACACCGGTATATCCTTTTCCGCCCTGGGCGCAGCTTTAGGGCATGAGGTGACAATTTATATGCCCGAGTGGATGAGCCCTGAGAGAAAAAATCTGATTAAAAGCTATGGGGCCAGGATTGAACTGGTCAGTAAAAGGCAGGGTGGCTTTATTGCCAGCATCAAAAAGGCAGAAGATTGCATTAATAGAGACAGCGATGTCTTCTTGCCCTGCCAGTTCTCCAATGACTTTAATATTGATGCCCATTACCAGACGACAGGACCTGAGATCCTAAGGCAGTTTACTAAGCTTTCTCTCGGGCTAGATGCTGTAGTGGCAGGGGTTGGCACCGGGGGGACCATCATGGGGCTGGCCAAGTACTTTAAGCAAAAAAATAAGGCCATCAAAGCCTTCCCACTGGAGCCGGCCAATTCCCCCATCATGCAAACTGAGGGAAAGATAGTGGGCAAGCATAGAATTGAAGGGATCGCGGATGAGTTTATCTCCGCCCTGATCGAGCTGGCTAAATTAGACCAGATTATTGCTGTAGACGACGGTGATGCAATAATAATGGCACAAAAACTGGCTTCTCACCTGGGCCTTGGTGTCGGCATCTCCTCGGGAGCAAATTTTCTCGGCGCAGTTCTGGCTCAAGATCTTTTGGGCAGGGAGAAAAATGTAGTAACAATTTTTGCTGATGACAACAAGAAATACCTCAGCACCGATCTGCTCAAAAAAGAAAGGCTAAAAGAGGGCTTTATCTCGCCGCAGCTGGAGCTGGTTGACTTAAAGGTCCACCCCGCCTGATTTTTTACTCTCCAGGTATTCTGCGGCCGAGATGGCATAGACATATTGGTCGAGCAATTTATTGTCAACTCTGCCCCATCTGGCCTTAGTGTTGACTGACTCTCTTTTCATACCTACGCTTTCCATCAGTTTATAGGAAGCCAGATTATCTGTGGCACAGACAGCGTAAAGGCGCTGAAAGCCCATAGTTTCAAAGCCGTATTCTATCAGAGCTCTGGCAATTTCCTTCCCGTAGCCGAGCCGCCAGTAGTCTTGATGCAAAATCCAGCCAATCTCACCTGCTCCATCACTTTTGGGATAAATACCGCAGCTGCCGATTAAAAGCTTTTTTTCTGCTAAAACCACACCGAATTCATTGCCGGCTTTGGCAGTCAGGATAAAGGCCAGCGAATCCTCTTTGCTGTTTGGCCCCCAATCCATATAGCGTACATTAGCTGGGACGGACGCCCAGGAATGGACCCTGTCTAAATCTCTATTTTCTAGAGGCCTAAGGATTAGCCTGTCAGTTGTAAGTATCTCTTTTACCTGCATAGATCCTCCAAATATTTATATTTTGCGACCTGGAAGCTTGGCCATTAATCAGCGATTAATTTGACATAAAAACTTCTCTTTCTCGGTCCGTCAAATTCGGCAAAATAAATGCCCTGCCAGCAGCCGCGCACAAGTTTATTTTCCTCGATAATTAAAAGCTCGCTGCAGCCAACTGCACTGGATTTCAAATGCGCCGCACTGTTGCCTTCAAAATGCAAGAAGTTTTCATCCTCGGGAAAGGCTTTGGCTAAACCTGAAAGTAAATCTTTTTTGACATCCGGGTCGGCGTTTTCATTGATCGTAATAGCGGCAGTCGTATGCGGGCAGTAAATAAGGCAAAGACCGCTTTTGATCTTGCTTGCTTTTACTAACTGCTCAACTTTTTCTGTGATCTCATAAAGACCTTCCTTTTCTGTCAACAGATCTATTTTCTCTAGCATTGCCCTCACCTCAAAATCTGGCAGCCTCTTATTTCTTCAATTATACTAGCAGAAGATGAGGCCAGCGCTGAGGCAAAATTTTTCCGGCTGAATCAAAGGGAGGAATCCGCCCAAAGGATAGGCGGAAAAAAGCAGATGGAAAATGTTAACAATATCTACGCAAACCTGCCCGCTGTACTGGAAAATGAAGATGAAGCGGTAATTTTAGAGCAAAATAATAGCCGTCTTATCCGCATTCTCTCCCGTGGGCATACAAGTCAGATCTATGATCAGGCTGAAGATGAATGGGTGCTTGTGCTGGAGGGAGAAGCTGAGCTTTCTTTTCCTCAGGAAAACAACCGGATACTAAAACTTAAAAAAGGAGATTATCTTTATCTTGCGGCAGGCCGTCAGCATCAGGTGATAAAGACTTCCGACCCCTGCCTTTGGCTCTGCCTCTTTTTGCCTGCAGCCAAGCTATAAAGAAAGAAGAGGGCTGTATTTCATCCCCCTGTCGGTGAATTCGCTTTGAAATAAAAGCACTGCCTCCGGCTCTTGCCAGCTTTGCTGGCGGGGCAAATCATTTAAGATCTCCTGCCAGGTCAATTTAAGATCAGTTCTTCTTGCCAGAGTTACATGCGGCTGCCATTTTCTTTTTGCAAGCCTAAAGCCCAGATCCTGAAGCAAGCTGGCCAGCTCCTGTTGCAGCTTATAGAAATTTTCATTTAACTCTAGCTCAGAAAAGATCAGGCGGCCATCATCTCTAGCAAAAAAGCCATAGCCGCAAAAACGATAATACAGATCTGTAGTAAGGCCTGGGTCCAATTTATTTAATGAAAGCAAAAGACGATCTGCATCCTGCTTGCCTGTCTCGCCTAAAAAATGCAAAGTAAGATGCAGATTGTCTTTTTTTACCAGAGACGCTCTTGAGCTGTTTTGGGCAATGATCTGCTGTGCTTTTTGCAAAAGGAGCAGATCTTTGCCTGGAAATGCTGCCGCTAAAAATAAACGCATCAAAAACTCCCGGCCTATGCTAAAACTTGCTTGCTGCTGCCGGCCTTAGCTATCTCAATAGTCAAACCATTTCCCTAAAAATAAATCCTTGGCCTCATAAGTCAGTGGGATCAAATCAGAGCGATCTAGATATTTGAGGTCGAATTTACGGTTCAGAGCTGCAAAATGCTTGAGTCCAAAAGCAATTTTATTGAGATAGGAAAAGACACCAACCGCTCCCAGTGGAAATTTATCCGCCTCTTTGCCATAGAGTGAGCGCAAATCCGCCAGATCGCCAAATAATTCCTCTATCGTGCTGCCAAAGCGCTGCATGTTTTTGGGGACCTTGCCGGCCTTGATCTGCTCGCCAATATTCTTGGCCATCATAGCCGCTGTCATCGAAGCCCGGCAAAGACCTACCGCCTTGACCTTGCCCTCACCCAAAGCCAGGGCTTTAAACACCTGATCTTCAGAGCTAAAGCCGCCGGTCAGGACAAAGGCCGGCACATATCTGCCTTCATCTGCCAGTTTTTGGGCAATCTGATAGACAGATTCCTCCAGCAGTACCGCCGGCAGACTCCATTCATTCATCATTTCACAGGGGCTGTAGCCGCTTCCCCCTCCGGCCGCATCAAAAGTGATCAGATCTATTTTGCCAGCGCTGCCGATCCTGATCGCCTCTTCCAAATCTTTCCTGTCATAGCCGGCAACTTTGAAATAGAAGTTTTTTATGCCCAAATCTCTCAGCTGCTCAATCCTTTTCAGCAGGTATTCCTCATCCCAGAGCGGAAGTCTCTCATAGGAGTAAAAGTTAGGGCAGGTACCCTTTCGCTCCTTTTCAGCCATCTCGTCAGTTGTAGGATCGGGATAAACTGGCACGCCCTTTCCCACAACTTCCAAAGCCTCGCTTCTATCTTTCAATTTGATTGCCGGCTGCACACCCTTGGCGCTTTGCCCAAATTTAAACTCCAGCGCATCAACACCGTAATGTTCAATCGCATACTCCGGAATGCCAAAAATGTCATCGTCTGCATTGATCTGCATAACAATCTGGCCATAGCCGCGATCGTAGCAGCGGAAGGGCTCCAGCATCTTTTTCAGCCCCGGAAATTCCTGAACTTTGCCATTTTTCATTTTGAAATCCGGATCTTTTTCTCTGGCCGCCTCCCCGATAATACAGCTGACACCGGCCATGGCGGCACCGGCAAAATAATCTGCCCAGTTGAGCTTTATTAGGGCAGGGAGCATTAAAGGCATGGTCATTTTTACTTTGTGAGAATGTCCGTACTCATTTTCCAGCTTGACATTGTAGATATTGACCTGGTCATAATTTTCTGCCACGCCCACGGCACCAAAGACTCTGCCATTGATATTAAAATGAGAATAGTCAAAAGGATAATCTTTTTCTGACGCCACCTGGTTATTGCCCGTATTGGTCGGATAGACTGTTCTTTGACCTAAAACCGCCGCCAGGGCAATTTCACAAGTCCCCTCACATTCCTCCGTACAGAAGGAGCACATACCCGATTGAGGCGATATATGTCTGCTTCTCAGGCGGGTATCATTGAAGGCAGAAGATAATTTAGGTGAATATGTCATTGATCAGCTCCCCTTTCCTAGTCATGGCATTCATCATGATGCGCGTGTTCATGGCAGACAGTACCGGTCGATTTCAAGCTGCCCTCAAGATAGGATTCAGCCGCTGCTAGAGCAGCTCCGCTCGCCCCCACCACCACGTCAATATTGCGGTCGTTGAAAATATCTATTGCCCCGGCACCCATGCCGCCGGCTATGATGACATCTACTCCCAGCTCATGCAGATACTCGGGTAAAAAACCTGGTTTATGCCCGGGATTGGCAATCTTTTCACTCTTAATAATGTTTTTGCCTTCTGCTTCGAAGATAATAAACTCCTCGCAGTGGCCGAAATGCATAGTAACTTTTCCGGCATCACTTGCTACTGCTATTTTTGTCATAATTGCTCACTCCATTTCCGCTAAAATATTTGTCAGAGAATCAAGCCAGCCGCCCTCAAAAGACTCAATCATTCCTTTGTCACAAAGTTCAGATATTCTTGGATCAACCGGCAGTTTAGCCAAAATCTTCAGGCCATAATCATTCGCTATTTTATCAATATGGCTCTCGCCAAAAATCTTATAATCTTTGCCATTGTCCGGGCAGGTGAAGTAAGAGAAGTTTTCTACCAGGCCCAGAATCGGAACATGCATCATTTCCGCCATTTTTACCGCTTTGGCAACAATCATGGAGACCAGCTCCTGCGGGGAGGTGACGACAATTATCCCATCTACTGCCATGGACTGAAATACTGTCAGAGGCACATCACCTGTACCGGGCGGCATATCAATGAAAAGATAATCCTCATCAATCCAAATGACATCCGTCCAAAACTGCTTGACTGCGCCGGCGATCAAGGGACCCCGCCAGATGACCGGATCCGTGGCATCTTCAAGCAGCAGATTGATCGAAATTATATCGATCCCGTCCTTGCTGCGGACCGGGTAAATCCCCAGTTTGCTCATTTTGGCCTTTTCTTTAAGGCCAAAGGCTTTGGGGATGGAAGGACCGGTAATATCCGCATCCAAAATACCGATACTGTAACCCTTCCTTTTCATGGCAACTGCGAGCATTGCAGTGACAAGAGATTTGCCCACCCCGCCTTTGCCGCTGATGATGCCGATTACCTTCTTGACATTGCTCATCTCATGCAAAGATTCAGAAAAATCCTTGGCCGGTTTTGTCTTTTCTGCCGACTTTTCTTCTTCTGCCGGCTTCTCTGTACAGCCTGCGCATCCCTGCTGGCATTTTTCGCTCATATTATCTTCTCCCTTACAATGGTTTTATAGCAATCTATTTCTTAGATCTTATTCTAACCGATATGTAGCAAAAGCCTTATATTTAATTACAGCCACCCGTTCATTGTTTTGCAGCCGGGCAATTATCTTCTTTGGATCATTATTTCCTCGGCTTTTGATAAAATGTTCAATCTCATACTGATTCATGGGGTGGCGCTTGATCAAACTCAAGACCGCTTCATAATCGTCTTTTTGCTCACTGTAAAAGCCTTCAGATACAAGTAAATCAATCGAGATACCCGCTAAAACTTCAACTGCCCTCTCCATAGATTTTTCGTCTACAGCTTTTACATAAGCTTCAGCCGGTGGTCTCACTGGTGTGTTCAGGTAGAGTCTGTGGTAGTTTATCTCACTCAGCTTTTCTTTATATTTCTCCAAAGAAGCCTCATCATCATTGATGCCGGCCATCAGCATCAACTCCAGCCAGATCTCCCCCTGATAGGAGTTGGAAAACTCCTTTAGACCGGCATAGACTTTATCAAAATCAAGCTCGTGATGAGCTCTGTTTATCCTCCTGAAAGAAGCACTGTCATAGGCATCAAAGCTGGGCAAAACAAGATCTGCAGCGGCCAGTTCCCGGCGAAGTTCTGCTGCAGATAAAAGTGCACCATTGGTTATAACGGCCACGGGAACATCGGCTATCTCCTTCATTTTTTCAATCTGCTCACCCAGCCTTAGATATAAGGTGGGTTCTCCCTCCCCGACAATAGTGGCGACATCAAATTTTGGCTTTCTGGCTATTATCTCCTCATACTCAGCTAAAATATCTGCCAGTAAAACATACTCGCGCCTCTCGTTAGTCATCCTTTTTGTTCTGCCCAGCTGGCAATAGAGGCAGGAATAATTACAGGTTTTTTGCTCAAGAGGGCTTATGCCCAGAGAGAGGCCAAGCCTTCTTGACGGTACCGGGCCGTAGACATGCTTCATAATATCTCCAATAGTAAAAGCTATTTAAGTTAAGATCAGTTATTTGCTCTCGGGCAAAATGAGCTCGCTGCCCGCAGCAAGATATTCGATCTGGCTTTTTAGTCTGGCTTTTAATTTTTCATAGGGCTCTACTCCGGTACAATGGCCGGTATAATACTTTATTTTTGTAGCGGCAAAATACTGGCAAATCTCTGCTAACTCCTCTGGATTGTCACTTTCATCCGTCAGGCTGCGCGAGAGATGAAAGCCGCCAATAACATAGTCGGGCAGATCCTTTTTTAGTCTTTTAAATTCTTCTAAAATGTTTAAGATCCCATTATGGGCACAGCCGGTCAGCAGCAGTTTTTTTCCTCTTTCTTCAACAATCAGATTTTGCTCATGGCAAAAATCGTCTGCCACCAGCTGCCCGTCAATTTCAGCCAGCAAGTTTTTATTGGCCGAGGGCAAGGGATAACTAGCTTTGCGCGTAGAAAAAAGACAAAGATTCTGATTGATCAAATGGCGGTCCGAGGTCAGAACAATCCGGCTGTTATTCTTTAAGTTCTGATCTAGGCCGATATACTCTAGTTCATCTTTGCCTCGGACTGCATAATGCTTTCTGAAAGCCTGGCTGTGGATAAAGATTTGAGCTTTTTTATTTAGCTGCATAAAACTCTTTAGGCCACCGCCATGATCATAATGGCCGTGAGAGATAAGCAAATATTCGATGCTTTCAAGCTCCACACCCAGCTTTCTGGCATTGGCCAGATAGAGATCTCCCGCCCCTGTGTCAAACAAAAGACGAGAGTTTTCCGTCTCAAGATATACGCTTAAGCCATGCTCGCAGGCAAAATCTGCGGATGCGGCCGTATTTTCAGACAATACTTTAATTTTCATCAATTTTTTCCTGTAGCAGCAAAGCCATTGTTCTCTCGTA
>CAZUWY010000031.1:0-22356 GCA_964624395.1 uncultured Mageeibacillus sp.
TAACAGGCGCAGAAGCTGCAGTCAAAGCAGTTCAGTGATTTTTTGCCTGTTACCGTGCGCTAACCAGCCCTTCTTCATGTCACTGGCGTTACTAATGGTAAACGCCTTTGCTATTTGCTTTGGCCAGTAACTAAAATGAATAAAACCCAGCTCATTGGGTAATAAATTAATAAATTATTCATTATATATTTTAGGAGGAATTATTATGAAACTAAATGGTAAAGTCGCTGTTGTCACTGGTGCAGCATCCGGCATGGGAAAATCAATTGCTTTATTGTATGCCAAAGAGGGAGCGAAAGTTGTAGCCACAGATATTAATTTCGATGGCGTCAAAGAGACCGTCTCCGAGATCGAAGCCGCAGGCGGAACCGCTCTTGCGCTCAAAACTGATGTTTCCAAAGAAGAAGATATTCAAAAAATGATCGATACCGCTGTGGAAAAATATGGCACACTGGATATTTTAGTCAACAATGCCGGTATCATGGACAATATGGAGCCGGCCGGTGAGATCACCGATGAAGGCTGGTATAAAGTAATGGAGATCAACACGACCTCCATCATGAGATCAACCAGAAAAGCTATTCCTATTTTCCAAGAAAAGGGCAAAGGTGTTATTATCAACATCGCTTCTGTGGGCGGTCTGAGCGGGAAAGTTGCCGGTTCAACCTATACCGCCAGTAAGCATGCCGTAGTGGGCTTTAGCAAGAGCACAGCCTTTATGTACGCCAATGACGGTATCCGCTGTAATGTAATTGCCCCGGGTGCCATTGAGACCAATATCTCCTCCACCATGACTAATGTCAGCCATTTCGGCATCAGCCGCGTCGGCAGCTATCATGGCTTGACACCTCGTACCGGTGCTGCCGAAGAGATTGCCACCGCTGCACTCTTTTTGGCCTCTGATGATGCCAGCTTTGTCAATGGTGATGTACTGATCGTGGATGGCGGCTGGACAGCATAATAACTGATTTTAAAAGAGCTGCTTTAAGCTTTCTCAATCTATGGCCAGCTGCATAATGCGGCTGGCTTTTTAGATCTGCTGAGGCTCGGAAAGCTCGTAGCGTCTGGCAGCGGTCAGCTGGTAATCTTTGCCTTGTACAGCGCCCGCAGCGGTCAGACTGTCATTTACAGTGAGCAAGGCCAGATGGGGAAAATTATTCTCATTGGACAGATGCGACAGGACAATTCTGCTGGTGCCCTGCTTCAGCAGCCTAATGCAGGCCAGACCGCTTTGCTCATTGGATAAATGGCCGTAGTGGCTGGCAATTCTCTCTTTAAGCCTTAAGGGATAGCTGCTGTATTTGAGCATATCCTGATCATAATTTGCTTCCAGATAGCAGATATCTACGCCGGCCAGGGCTGTAAATATCTCCTCATTGGTACAGCCAAGATCAGTTACGATACCGACACTGCCATCTTTTGTCCTGACAGTGAAACCAACGGGATCTGCTGCATCATGGGAGACGGGGAAGGAAGATATCTCCAGGTCGTCAAGGCTGAATTTTTCCTGGGGATGAATTATTTTGACCAGATTGGGATCAAAATCCCCTAGCTGGGGCAGGGCGGCCTCAAGAGTCTTGATATTGATATAAAAGGGCAGCTTGTAGCGTCTTAAGATAACTCCCAGACCCGAGATATGATCGCTGTGTTCATGGGTAATCAGGATGCCTTTGAGCTTTTCAATATCTTCGCCCAGATCTTTTAAGCCAGATTCCAGGCCCTTGCCTGTGATGCCCGCATCTACCAGCAAAAGGCTTTTGGGGCTGGAGATCAAAATTGAATTGCCGCTCGATCCTGACCGCAAAGCACAGCTTTTAAGATATCCCATATCTACCCGCTTTCTTTTCAAACTGGGAAATTACACCGCCCAGAGAGCTGATCTTGGCGACGATATTTTCATAGCCGCGCATGATAACGCTGGTATTTTCCACAATGCTTTCGCCATCGGCAACTAAAGCAGCCATGACAACAGCCATGCCGCCTCTAAGGTCCAGGGCTCTGACTGTGGCGGCTGCAAGTTTTGCTCCTCCGTTTATCACGGCCAGCCGCCCGGATGTAACTATATTGGCGCCCATTTTATTTAGTTCTGTCACATAGCCGAAACGATTCTCCCAGACAGTTTCAATAACCCGGCTGCTGCCTTCCACCTGACTTAGAAGGCTTGTGATCTGCGGCTGCAGATCAGTCGGAAAACCAGGATAAGGCATGGTTTTGACAGTAATCGCTCTCAAGGGTTCCTCAGGCGGAGCAAAAACTCTGATGCTCTCCTCACCCTCTTCAACAACAGCACCCATCTCCAGCAGTTTGGCAGTCAAAGGCTCCATATGGGTGGGGATGATATTGTTGACAACAATGTCACCGCCGGTCAGCGGGGCCAGCATCATATAGCTGCCCGCCTCTATCTGATCCGGTATGATCATATATTCTTTGTTGGCTGGCAGATATGCCTTGCCCTTGATCCTGATCGTTTCAGTACCGGCACCGCGGATGTCTGCGCCCATGGTATTTAAAAAGTTGGCCACATCAACTATATGCGGTTCCCTGGCCGCATTATCGATGACGGTAAGGCCATCGGCCTTGACCGCCGCCAGCATTATATTGACGGTGGCTCCGACACTCACAGTGTCGAGGAAAATACTGGCAGCTTTGACTTTGCCGCTGCGGCTTTGGCAATGGATGAATGCGGGCACCATCGTATAGGCATCTGGGCCACCGCGGGCGGGCAGGGCTGCGGATCCGCCGCTGTAATTGAACCAGATCTCCTCCCCGCTGATATTTCTGTAGATTATATCCACATCTGCATCCATGGCCATGAAACCCTTGAGATGCAAATCTATCGGGCGGACGCCAAAATCGCAGCCTCCGGGCATTGTCACCTTGCACTCACCAAAGCGGGACTGCAGGGCGCCCAAAAGATAATAGGATCCTCTCAGCAAAGCAACTTTCGCTGAGATTGCTTCCGGTTTTTTTATTGTTGTGGGATCGATGCGTACTTTGCCGGGGCCCTGCATTTCAATGGTGGCACCAATATCTGAGCAAACTTCGAGGAAAAAAAGAACATCTCGCACTTGAGGTAGATTGGAAATGAGGCAGGGACCGTCTAAGGTCATGGCTGCCCCGATAATGGCCAAAGCTGCATTTTTTGAACCGCTGATCTCTATCTCACCGGCCAGGCGGCTGCCCCCTTCTATCCTGAAACAATTCACAAAATACCTCTTCTAGCGATATTTCCTGGCTAAGAAATATCCTTGTCCTATTTAATGCGCTTATTCATCTTTTCGAGCAGTATGGCAGCTTCCTGACTGTTCAGACGCGGGGGCCAGCTTGTCTCACCTTGCTGGGCCAGAAAGGATTTTATATCTCTTTCAGCAGCAAGTCCAGAACCATCTTCAATAATATTTCCTTCCAGCAGATCGATCAAGCTATCTTTCCGGACTTTTTCCATCGTGGGGAAAAAGACCATGAATTCACAGCCTGCTCCGTATTCGCTTTGCAATTCAATCCGGCCGCGCTGAAGATTGGTCAGCTCTCTGACAATGGAAAGCCCCAGTCCGGTTCCGCCGTAAAGTCTTGAGCCGGTAGTGTCCAGACGGAAAAAGCGGCTGAATATCTCCTCATGGAACTCTTCCTTGATCCCGCTGCCATTGTCCACCACCTTAACATAGACCTCATCTATCAGGCTATTGGCATAGACCGAAACCTTGCCGCCCTCAGGTGTATATTTAATTGCATTGGTAATAAGATTGGACATGATTCGCTCCAGGGCAACTCGGTCACCATAGATCATCGGCATCTTGCCCAGTCTGGTAAAGCTGAGGTTCTGGTTGCGTTCTTTAGCCTGCGGCATCAGCATCTCTGTCACAGATCTGGCAATTTTGTCCAGGTAGACGGGCTGGAAATCCACCTGAGTGCCCTGGCTATCAATCGAAGATAAGAGCAGCAGATCTGCTACCAGTTTTTCCATTCTGATCGAATCGTCATAGATCCTTTGCACATCAGCTTTGATTCCTTCTACGTCCTTTTCATCGACACCCCAGTCAAGCAGGGATTCCGACCAGGATTTTATAGTGGTCAAAGGTGTTTTGAGCTCATGCGAGACATTGGCCACAAATTCTTTTCTGCGTTTTTCTTCATTTTCAATGGCCGTAATATCCTGGATCATGACAATATGGCCGTAGCGCCTGCTGCTGTCGACACCAATATGCTGGCTTTGGATCGTAATACGATAGGAGCGTTCTCCCGAGACATAAATTCCACTCAGATGCTTGCTGCCTAAAAGCATGCCAGCTCTGATCCCGTTTTCTTCGCCATAGACCTGGCAGAATTCCGGAAATGATTCAGGGATGTCGTAGAGCATGGTGCGGGCCATATTATTGACAGTCAAAAGATGATCATCACTGCCATATGCGACAATGCCCAGCTCTAGAGCGGCCAGTATGGCCTGTGATTCAAAGCGTTCGTTTCTCACCTGATTCAAGACATTCATCACCTTGGCGTCTCGGTTAAGCCGCCGGTAGCGATCCCAGATAAAGACAGCGATCATGCAGATCGCTGTCGTTAAAATAGCTGTGATAAAAATGATCAGAGCTGTGTTCATTATTGTTTAGCCGCTGAAATCCTTGGAAAAGTAATAGCCAACGCCTCTTTTAGTCAGCAAATATTGATAATGCTCCTGGTCCGGCTCGAGCTTTTCTCTGGTTCTACGCACAGTAACATCAACTGTTCTGACGTCGCCGTAATATTCATAGCCCCAGACTTTTTCTAAAAGCTCCTCCCTGGAAAACACCTGACCTTCATGTCTGGCCAGAAAACGCACCAGCTCATATTCTCTCAGGGTCAGATCTATCGGGTTGCCCTTATAGCTCACCTGATAGCCGGACTGGTCTATCTCCAGATCGCCGAATACCAGTAATTTATCTGAATCAATCTGTTCTGTCTCGTTGTACTGCACCCGTCTGAAGATTGCTCTTACACGCGCCAGCAGTTCTCTCAGGCTGAAGGGCTTGGTTATATAGTCATCCGCACCCAATTCCAGACCCAGCACTTTGTCGATCTCCTCGCTTTTAGCCGTCAGCATGATAATTGGCACCGAAGATTTATGCCTGATCCTTTTACAGACTTCAAAACCATCCATGCGGGGCAGCATGCAGTCCAGCAAAATTAGGTCGGGATTTTCCTCCAGCGCCATCTGAAGCGCCGTCTGACCGTCATATGCCTTGAGAACGGCATAGCCCTCACGTGACAGGCTTTCCGCCAAGATATCCACAATATTGGGCTCATCATCAACTACCAATACTTTGAGATTCATATGCCCTCCATCCAAGCATTTCATTTTCCTGTAAATTATAACACAGCACGACAAGAAGCAACTGCAGCAATAAGGCTTTAATGTTCCGCTCCGCCTACCAGCTTAAGATCTTCCTCATATTTGATGATGGCTTCCAGGGCGGCGCGCAGCGCTCTGCTGATATCTTCCATCGCCATGGCGGGAGCGTTGGGACGCGAGACCACCTGCTCCGGTATGAAGGGCACATGAATGAAACCGCCGCGCACATCCGGCATTTCTTTCGCAATGGTATACAAAATGCCATACATAATATGATTGCAGACAAAAGTTCCGGCAGTATTGGATACAGAGGCCGGCAAGCCGATATCCTGGATGGATTTGACCATGGCCTTGACCGGCAGGGTGGCAAAGTATGCCGGTTCACCATCAGCAAAAATTGGCTGATCGATCGGCTGATTGCCTTCGTTGTCCGGAATTCTGGCATCATCAATATTGATGGCAACGCGCTCCGGGGTGATATCGAAGCGTCCGCCGGCCTGTCCAACGGCCACTACAACATCCGGTTTTTCCTTGCGCATGGCCTCAGCCACTTTTTCAATTGCTTTGCCAAACACAGTCGGCACTTCCAGTTTAATTACTTCAGCTGCTAAACCTGAAACATCACAATGCTTAACAGCCTCCAGAGCGGGATTGATCTTGTCCCCGCCAAAGGGATCAAATGCTGTCATCAAAATCTTCATAATTATCCTCCTAAACGGTCTGAATATTCCTGATCCTAATTGAATCTGCATCGAAGCGGTAGCCAAGATGCGATTTGCAGTCAACAGTCTGGCTCCTGCCTGAGAAACCATCTTAAATAGGCTGAGCCCGTAAAGCCATAATACAGTTCAATTTTACCAAGTACAAAACAAATAGCAAGAAAGAATTATTGTCCTAGAGAGCTTTGAGGGCAAAACAAGGCAGCTCAAATGGCAAAAACAAGTCAGAGAGAAAAGGCAACTGACATAATAAAGTTTATGCGATCAGCTTCAGCCAAGTTATTAAACCAGAGAATATTTTTCCTCATCCTCCGGCAAACCCTTCTTCTTTCTACCCCGGGACAAGGGTGCGAGCAGATAGCGACCTACCAGCCAGATCAGAAAAACTGCCAGACTATAAGACAAGAAGATAGCAATCTTGTAGACCAGAGGCGGCATCAGATCTAATAAAAATATTACAGCCGGAGGCGGCTCCACCAAATAACCGTAGTTGGCTGAAATCCCCTGCTTTTGCAGCAAGAAATTCACCAGCATTAGAAAGAAATTAAAAAGATTGGTTGCAATCAAGATGAAGTAGAGATCTTTGACCGGAAAAGAATAGGAGCGGACAAAGATAAAATAAGAGACCAGCCAGCCCAGAGTAATATGGACAATGAAGAATTGAAAATTCGTATAATGCCAGGGGCTGAACTGGTAGAGATCAGCAATGGCCATGGCCATCAATGAACCTAAAAATGCCCAGTACAAAGCTAGCTTGGCCGCCCATTTCTGCTTGAGCAAAAAAGCAATAATAATCAGTGGCGTGGCGATTCTGCAGTGGAAAAGAGGCAGGCTTTCCTCCAGGCTAAAAAAGCCGGAGCTAAACTGCCAGCTGTATAAGACAATCTGGTCAATCAGCAAAATAACTGCCAAAATCTGGGGCAGTCTTCTTCCCCAGGTAGAAGAGGCTATCTTCCTGCGCAGCAAAAAGAGCAAGATTATACCTGCAAGCCAGATAATTAGGGTTAAAATATGGGCTGAGCCAAACAAGGGAAAAAGATAACCGTCCTGCTCGCTTCTAAAAAAATTGGCCCACCAAATAGCCATAGACACCTCCTCATTAATGCATCTTTGCAAAATCATTTTAATCATGCCATAAGATTGAATTTTGCAATAGACTGAAATAGATAAATTATCCTCTCTTTGCTGTAAAATAGTTGTCAGTCCCATTGGCAATAAAGGCAGCTCTTATTTAATGTTGAGGTTAAAAGCACAAGGCTGCTTCAGAAACAAGAGCTGGAAAGGCAGAAAAAATGAAGAAAAAAGTGCTGGCTATTAGTGGCGGCTCCAGCGGGATTGGACTGGCCACTGCGCAATACTTCCTCAAACATGGTTTCATTGTTTATGATCTCTCCCGCAGCGGCGGAGCTGATGCTGAAATTTTGCATCTTAAATGTGATGTCAGTGACGAAGAGCAAATAAAAAGTGCGATCGCACAAATCCTCAGAACTGAAGGGCAACTGGATATTTGCGTTGCTAATGCAGGCTACGGCATCTCCGGCAGTCTCGAGGGTACCGAGGACAAAGACTCTTTGCGCCAGATGGATATAAATTTACACGGGGCCCTAAGGCTTGCCAAGGCTGCTCTCCCCGCTCTCAGAGAGAGCAAAGGCCGCCTGATTGCCGTCTCTTCTGTGGCCGGCATAGTCGCCATACCTTACCAATCCTGGTATAGCGCTTCCAAGGCAGCCCTGCTTTCAGCTGTCCTCGCCCTGGACAATGAGGTTAAAGGCAGCGGCGTCAGAGCTTTGGCAGTCCTCCCCGGTGACACAGCCACAGCTTTCACAGACAACAGAATGCATAATAGTTCTGACCCTGACATCTACAAGGAAAAGGTCAAAGATTCTGTCGGCAAGATGGAAAAGGATGAAAGAAAAGGTAAATCTCCCCTTACAGTGGCCAAGGCCATCTATAGGCTGGCGGTGAAAAAAAATCCACCACCGCAGCTGGTGGTGGGATTTTCCTATAAATTGCTGGTGTTATTGTACAAGCTCCTGCCCCTGAGAATTGTAAACTGGGTGGTCGGAAAACTATACAGCTGAGGTCTATCAGCTGTCAGCTATATTATCAAAATAACCCTGGATAAGCACAATGGGCGTACCCTTGTCACCTGAACCGGAGATCAGATCAGCCAGTGAACCCAGCAGATCTGGAATCCTTCTCGGTGTGGTGCCCAGGCTGCTGTCCCTGTTTTTATGAGTTCTCATATGGTCGCAGACCGCATTTTCAAGCTCAGCACCAGAGAGAGCAAAGAATTCATTGTCCGCCAAGTATTTTAGTTTCGTTTCTGCCGGCAGGCCGGAAAGGCCAGATGTATAAGCAGGGGATACTACAGGATCCGCCAGCTCCCAGATCCGATGGATGGGATCGCAAAAAGCTCCGTCGCCGTACACCATAACTTCCAGCAGTTTGCCGGTTCTGGCTTGCATCTGTTTTTGAATTTCCTCAATATAGCGCTTTGAATCTCGGGGGAAAAGCTTGACCAGCTCATCAGTTGCTTTATTTGCCCCCATTAAACCGTATTGAGGGCAATAACCGCTGCCATCGACACTGGAGTTCAAGATGTCCTCCAGATTAAAAAGATGCCCAGCACCGGCCTTTTCAAGCTTGGCCCTGGAGCGGTGGCGCTGATGGACATCGCAGGTTAAAACTGCCTCCTCATATTTTAATATCTCGCGGACATCATTGGCTAAAATTATCTTCAGCTCACATTTTTCCTCCCGGCAGATCTGCTGGTAAAGAGCCATATAATCAATCTTGGTAAAGGGATGGGGGACAGTGCCGAAAAGCTGATAAAATTCTTCTTCTTTTAAGACATCCAGATAGGGATTGATATCTTTGTCGTCCAATTGATCAAGGCTTACCAGGGCATTGCCGACCTCGTCATCAGGATAAGAAAGCTGCATGGTTATCTTTTCTGCCGCTCTGGCCACAGCTCTGAGTATGGGGGCAAAGCGGTTACGGCTTAAGATGGGAAAGACCAGGCCTATCTTTTTTTGAGGAAATTTTTCAGCGATATCTTTGGCAATCTGATCAACAGTTGCATAATTTCCCTGTGCTCTGGCCACCACAGCCTCAGTGACAGCGATGACATCGCCGTCATTAAAGCTGAAGGGCTCTGCCTTAGCTGCCGCCATTACACTTTCAACCACAAAGGAGACTAAATCGTCACCCTCGCGGATTATGGGGGCTCTAATCCCCCTGGCGGTTGTTCCTGTGCATCTTTTCATTTTAATTCCTTTTCTTAAAGAAATACCGACGGGAAGAATGTTTCAAAAACACCCTTTCCAAATAATAATATTAGCACAAAGGCTTTTCTTTTGATATGCGAACGATCTGACAGGTCAGAGCAAATAAGCTAAAATCGGCGACCAGTCACGGATCAGATCCGCAAGCGATTTGCTGGCATTGGCCGGTGAAGTACTGGGCAGGCGACTAATTCCTACAGCAGGCGGTAATTTTTGATATCTGACGAAATTTTCATAAGCCTTGCTGCCATTGCAAAATATGTGTCTGATGGCAGCTGTGGCAAAGATGCTGGTAAAATCATTGGGTTTTTCCCCGCGAATTGAGCTGTCGCTGCTGCCAATTATTTCACAGGATTGAATGCTGTCCCATAAGGCAACGCCTCGTGCCAGCAAATGATCTTTCGCCCTCTTTGGCTCAGTGGCGCTTAGAGGGGGATCAATTTCCAGCAAAGCGGAGAGCAAAGGCCAGAAGCGGTTTTGTCGATGACCGTAGAAGAAAGCCGCCTCTCTGGTTTTAACAGAAGGAAAACTGCCCAGAATCAAAATCCTGCTGCTGGAGTCAAACAGAGCAGGCAGAGGATGTATCACATGACTATGCTTTGCCTTATCTATTGCCATTATCTTTTCCCGTCAGATCCAAAACAATTATTTTTGTCCAGCTATTAACTTAACAGCTTAAAGGGTAAATTTTCAATCTTCATAAGCTTACCGGCAGGGCGGGGCGAATCAGCCAAATAATTTTATCTTTTACTTCTTTACCCACAGCACGTCTGATCGCTTCGGCATAAGATCTGATCTGGAACTGGTAGCGCTCTTTAATAATCTCTGCGGCTCCTGCCAAATCCTGAGGCAGCAGATCAGATTTAAAGTCGATCAAGATAATACCCTCTTCATCTTCAAACCATAAATCTATCATGCCCTGCAGCAAGGTTATTTCTTCATCATCAAAGGCAATATTTCGCTCAGATTCAAAATCCAGAGAAATATCTCTATCCGGCAATAATGCTGGAATAGCTAGGGTAAAGGGCTGTTCTCGAAAAATCTTCAAGCCTTTTTCTTCAGCCCGGATAAGTCTTTGCCCAACTTTGGAGTGAGAAAACCGCCAGGCATTTTCGGCAAAGAGTAGAGCTGCTTCTATTTCTTCTGCTAAGAGTATTTCTTCTCTTACCATTTTTTTCAGCTGGAGAGAATATTCCTCTTCAAGCTGGGAAAGATCTTGAGGACGAACATTATTATCAGTGGAAAAGACCGCCGGGGAACTACTTTTTAGCCGAGCAAAATCTAGGAATTGAAAAACCGTATGTAAGACAGTGCCCAATTTTGCCCCCGCCAAATCCGTTTCTTGCCTGCGATCTGTTTTGCTCTCAAAAGATTTTTTCCCTTCTACATGCTGGGCTGGAAAAATATCATTGCTGTCAGGCAAATTGAGCGCAAAAGCCATATCAGGATAGAGGGAGATAGCACTCTCCAAGCCCTCTGCTTCCATTTCCTCTGCTGCCAGCAGTGACGACATTCTTTTTAGCTCGCTAACAGTTATTTTGCCCGGGGCAAGTGCCAATTTCCCGCCTGTCAAATCCGCCCTCAAGAGATCTTTGACCTCATTAATCTCTTTAGCAAATAAAGAGGGGTCAAGCTCTAATTGCTGCCATAAGCTAGCAGGCTCAATTATTTCATCCTTTTGGAGCTCGAGAAATTTTTCTTGCGACTCTCGTTTTGTGATTGTTTGAGCATAAAGCCGGGCAGCCACATCCTCTACATGCTTAATTTCCACCTCCAGATGAGGAAAGCAAAGCAGCTCTTCTGCTGCGGCTAAAAGACGATCTCCTGTTTTTTGATCAGACAGGTAGAGGAGATGAAATAACAAGTCTCTATTATTGTTGATACCGCTCAATGTTTCCTTGGCCAGGCGTCCGGCTTCTACTTTTGCCATGGCCTCTTTGATTCTTTCAGCGCCCTTAGCTATATCCCCATAGGCTTTGTTCAAGGCATCGGCCAAGTAAAGGTGGTCCTTTGCTCTGGTCAAGGCAACATACAGCAAGCGCCATTTTTCTGCCTTATCTGCCATCTTCTCTGTTTCCAGCTGTATCTGATGGGGTCGGTTTAAATATGTCCCTAGTGCCTTAGGATCTATACTGTAGCTGGTAATGCCGATCTCTTCACTGATGCTGGCAAATCGGTAGTTGTCTCCATGATGGTAGTTAAGATCAAGGCCGGCCAGAAAAACAATTGGAAACTCAAGCCCCTTGCTGCCATGAACGGTCATCATCTGTACAGCATCAGTTGCTGATATCTGAATGCTCAGCTCCTCCGGGCTGGCTTTCTTCTGGCGCAGTTCAGCAATATAGCGGGCAAGCCTATTGATAGTTAAGGTCTGATTTTGCTCCAATTGCTCTACCCAGTCCAAAAAGCTCTCCAAATCCAGAAGGTTTTCTGCGGCATACTTTTGCCTTTCCAGCCTGTCTTCATAAGAACTATCGGCAATAATTCTGATCAAAAGAGCAGAGACAGTCAGATCTTCAGACAAAAGACGCCAGTATTCCAGCTTAGAGAGCAACTTCTTTAACTTGTTTTGCAACTCTTTGTTCGCGCTCAAAGAAGATTTAGCATATTTTTCCAGCTGCAGGTAAAAGGGAGCAAAACTAAGAAAAAACCTGTCGTCTTCTAAATCTTCAGATTGTTTAAGAACTGCCTCCTGCTGGATGCTCATCTCCTCCTGGCGGTCAGAGACTTTGATTTCCAGCATTTCCTCTTCACTTAGTCTCTCACCCAAAAGGCCGGAAAGAAGGAGAGCGGTCAGGGGTATATCCTGCCTGCTGTTATCCAGAGTCTGCACCAGGGCTTCTAGCTGTCTTAGCACTGGCGAATCTAAAAATTCACGCCTTGGTGTGCCGGCAACATTGATTCCCTGCTGCATGAACAGCTTGCGCCAGATATCTAAAGTATGATGATTGGGAGCTAAAACAGCGATATCTTTAAGATTGTAGCTGCCCTGGCTTAAAATCTCCTTTATTTTTTCTACAGCAAAAAGAGCTGCCGCCTCATGCTTTTTAGGCTTGAGATTAAAGCCCGCCTCTTCAAATAGCTGTTTTTTTGCGTCGGTCAGCTCAATTTCCTTTTGAGAGTAAAGGGCCAGCAGAAATCTTGCCTTCATCCCCTCATTATCTGCTCTGCCTACAATCAGACTTTCACTTTCATCGTAGGCGATCTCGCCGCTTTCTTTCGTCATGAAGGATGAAAATATGCTGTTAACAAAATCTATAATGCCGGGCAGGCTGCGAAAATTCTTATTGAGGCGGATCAGAAAACCGGCTTCATCCCCTTGGCTGGGTGAGGGCAGGGCATCTTCACCTGCTTCATTGCCCAAATTTTTGGTCAGATCCAAAAACATTTCCTGCTTAACTCTGAAGAGATCCGGATTGGCATGGCGGAAGCGATAGATACTTTGCTTTATATCCCCGACCATCAAAACATTATCTTGGGCAAAAGATTTGACCACCGCTTCCTGGATGCTGCTCGTATCCTGGTATTCATCGATATATATCTCTTTGAAGCGCTGGCGGTATTCTTCCTGGATGTGAGGATTTGCCAGCAAAGACAAGGCATCATGTTCAAAGTCGTCAAAATCTACCTTATTTTGCCTCAGCTTGAGCACGCGGTAGCGTTGATCTACCATCAGCACCAGTTCAAAGAAGCGAGCCAGAGGACCGTAAGTATTAATAAGGCTTGTTTCAATTTCTTCTTGGCTGAGAGAAAACCAGGGATAGACATCTTCCAAATATTTGTCTACGGGATTGTTTTTGCTGTTTACAAATCCCGGTGCCGTCAGAGAGAGAATTTTGGCAATGTTTTGATTGAAGCAGCTGTTGAATTCTTGCCCGTCCACCCCGCTGCCCTTTTTCAGGACTGTTATGGGCAAGAGCTGACGGCCCAGCTGATTGACGGCATTCCAGTCATCGCCCTTGTGCAAAAGATCCGCCAGGGCAGGCAAGAAGATAGAAATTTGTGCCATACTGTCCTGAAGCCTGGCAATTGTTTTCGCCTTCTCCTTGGGATCAAATATTCTCGCCCAGTATTTAAGTGTCTTTAGCTCAGCCAGATCCTCTAGAGCCGGCTGTAGATATTTCCTTAGCTCTAAAAACAAATCTCGGGCAAATTTAGAATCTGACCAGCTGCGGCTATTTTGGTAATTTACCTTGAGCTCTTTTTGCAGCCATTCCCTATAATTAGGCATACTACGCAGCTTTTGCAGCATGTCTTCCAGATTGCTGCGCAGAGCAAGGTCGTCATAGCCAGGCGCGATGGCATCTGAGAGGAGGCGAAAATCCTTCAGCCAGAGATTAAGATCAATCTCATCTCCTGCCAAAATAAAAGGATAGATATCTCCTCTGAGCTCGGGCAGTTCTTTGGAGAGGATAAGTTTTGCCTCCGGGGCTTCTGCAGGAGAAGAAATAGTGTCTTCCAGACGGTAGACAAGGCCTAAAACATCATCTATGGCCTGGTGCAAAACTATTTGTCTTTCTTCATCTTTCAGGACCTGGTAGCCCGGCTCCAAGAGGAGATCTCCATTCTCATCCGTCAGTTCTGCTATATAGTCAGAAATAACACTTTTGCAAAAGGAGTGGATGGTGGAAATCTGCATGCTGGGCAGCCTGCGCACAAGATCTTCCGCCATTTTCTTCTTAGCAGGATCAGTATCCTGGCAGCAATCTCTGACAGCTTGCTCAATTTTTTGCTTCATCTGCAGGGCGGCCAGTTCAGTAAAGGTCATGACCAGCATCTCTTCCGGCTTAATCCGACCGGAAAGAAGACGCCTGACCACCCGGCCGGTCAGCACTGTTGTCTTGCCAGAACCAGCAGCGGCCGAAATAAGCAGATCTTTGGATCTGTTATAGTTAATCGTCCCTGCTTGCTCTTTAGTCCACTTGATTGTCATCTTCCCTTTGCCATTCCTGGATGATCCTTTTGGCCTCCATCTCTCTTTCTGCCTTAGTCAGATTATCTTTGAGCTGATCTCGACCATTTCTTTGGTCATAAAGGCAGTGAGCCTTAAAAAGGCAGTAGGAGCAGGGGGATGCTCCCTCTTTTATGACCTGGGGTTTTGCGCCCATATCCCCGCTCAAAATAGCATGCATGGTTTCTTTTGCTCTCTGGGCAGAATAATCCGATAAGATCTCTAAATTCTCAGCACTGTCGCTGAGCATCTGACTGTCAAAGGACTCTTTCAGTAGAGCAGTTCGGTCAAATTCTGCCGGCAGGATGCTTTTGCGATTATCGCTGCGCCTGCTTTTGAAACTAAAATAGGCAAAAGCATGGGGGTTTTGTTCGGGATAAAGGTGGCGGTAGACCTTCATATAAAGTGGCAGCTGGATATTTAGCCCCGCTGTTATTTCTGCATAAGAGATATCCGTCTGCCCCCTCTTATAGTCGATCAATGTAAAGCCGTTTTCGCCCTGATCGATGCGGTCAATCACACCTTTTAATTGCAGCTGCCAATCATTCGCTTCTAAAAGTAAATTAGCTTGATCCTTAATAGGGAAGCGCCATTCCACAGCCACAGGATAAGATGAATCGCGCAGCATCTGATCAGCAGTCAGGCTCAGGGTGGTAGCCGCATAATTCAAGATGCGCTGCTTCATCTGCCCCCTGACCTCCGGGAGAGAAAAGGAGGATAGTTTGCTGGTAGAAATGGCCAGCTCAAAAAGCTCTCTCAGCTTATCTGGGGTCAGAGCATTAAACCACCCTTTTGTTTTATCCCCCTTCTCTGCGCTGCTCTTTGCCTGTCCCAACTCTTTTATTAATTCACTGATCGAGATCTCCAGCAAAGCGTGAAGAATGCTGCCTTGTTCTCTGGCTGCAGGCTGCCAGACATCTCTTTCCTGCAGCCGGAGCAGGTAGCTGTTGAAATAACTGTAAGGGCAGGCATTATATTTTTGCAATTGCGATACTGAGGTTGTTTTATAGGGTAAAACCAGCTGTTTGACTTGCTCTGGCGGCAAGGCCAGATTCTCCGGTTCGGCGTCTGTGCCGGGCCCGATTTTTATCTCTTTGTCCAGCTGAAGGATTGCTTCAAGTTTAATCAGCCAGTTAATTTCCAGCTGCTCCTTCAAACTTTGATCTGACAGTGTCAGATTAAGAGCTCTTTTTAAGGATTTGAGAGAATTCCAGACAGAGCTGAAGGCCAGAGGGGTAGAAAGGACAATCTTTTTGGCCCCTTTTTGTTCTTCCATTTCCAGCTGCAGCAAAGATCTTTCCTCACTGCTCAAGGAGGCCGTGGATATGTATAATTTTTTGCGGGCATTATTTAACAATTGCCTGATCTGCCATTCTCTGGCAAGGGGCAGATCTTGCTTGCGATTGGGGAATTTTTTCTGGCTGCTGTCTTCCAGCAAGACCCGTTCTGAATCCCTAAGGTAACCCTCCTCAGAACTTTTGGCCGGGAAATTTTCCTGATTGGTGCCGACAATGAACAAGACCTGAACAGGAAAACTTGCCATTTGCCCTAAATCACCGATTCTAATCCGGTCGATGCCGATTGGAATTGAATTATGTCTGAATCCTGTCAGGGCAGCGCGGATCAGGCGGGTAAAATCCTGCTGGGACAGTTGCAGGTTTTTTAGAATTCTCTTGGCTTCATCTCTGAATTTCAGCCAGTGATTCCATGATTTTGCCAGAATAAGAGCAGCTTCTGTCTCGCCTTTGCTGCGCAATTGCTCAATACGGTCTTTTAAGATATCTCTTATATTCTCAGACAAAATCAGCCATTGATAGAGTAAATCCAGTTTATTTACTCCCAGTCTCTTTTGCCGTATTTTCACGCCCAGCTGGTCAATGGTTTTCAGCTCTGCTTTAATCTGCTGCCAGAGGAGATATTCTTGTTGGGAGATGAGACCTACCTTAAGCTGCTCATCTGCATCAAAGCGGTCAAAATCTCTGGCTGTGATTAAGCCTTTGGAAAGACAGAGATTTTCAAAGGAATCTATTAGAGTTTTAGGGTAGATACCCAGGCAAGAGCGCAGGTAGATGACAATCTTATCTAGTCCCGGTTTTTCCAGCAGATACTCCAAGAGAGCATCAAGATAGCGGATAAAAGATGAATGGGTTAGTTTTGATCCTTTGTCAATAAAAATTGGCAGATCATAAGTGGCCGCAGTTGCGGACAGGAGATCATAATAACTATCCGGGTCAGCAAGAGCGATACCTATATCCCTTCTATTTAAATCTGAATTATGCAAAATATCTCTGATGCTGCCAAAGACAAAGCGCAGCTCTTCTCGCGGGTTGACTGCATAGACCGAGTAGATATCTGGCTCTTTTTTTTCTGCCTCAAATCTTTTTAACTCAAGTTTTCCAGCAGAAATCCCTTGAATCTGCCGGGCAGCGTCAAGGCCGTGCGAGTAGACAGGATCAGATCTTTCAGTTCTATCCCCTGCACCTTTTAGCTCAAGCTGGTCGAGGCTTACGGTAAGGGTTAATTTTTTACATGTTTTTTGCAGGAGTTCTAAAATCTTTAGCTCTTGACTTGTAAAAGCTCTGGTTTGACCAAAACCTAGAACCCAAATGGAGGTATCTTGGAGAAAGGATAATCTGGCTATTTTATTTGTATCTTCTAAAAGATCAATCAGGCGATCCAGATCATGATCAGGATCCACCAGTTCATGAGTAGCTAAAGCTTCCTGATAGCGCATTAAGAGCAGGGAGAAATCTGAAAATTTCTCCTTCATAATTTTGGTCTCAGCAGCAGCTGAAGCTCTAATTAAATCTTCAGCGGCGATATTGTAGCGGCTAAAATCTCCTAAAACAGATGAGAGCTCAGAGATAAAACCCGGCCGGCCGACAAATCTGGGAAAGCTGCTGAAAGCTTGTCCTTTTTCTTTAGCCTCGGCTGAAGAGTTTTCTTTCTTTTGTAAGATTTCTTGCAAAAGAAGAGTTTTACCGGCCGGACTTAAACGCTTAACCGCTAAACCTCCGGCTTCAGAAAACAGCCTGTGCGCCAGGCGGCGGAAGGATAAAACTTCTGCCATCATTAGGCCCCGGCGATTATGCCTTTCCAGATACTCTCTTTCCAGATCGGCCTTCATGCTTTCGGGCACCAATAAAAATGCCCTGCGGGTAGGGTCATCCTGGCTGTGCTCATTGAGTTCCCTCAGGCAGCACTCAGTCAATATTTCCGAATCTGTGCTGTAGTATAGATGCAAAAGAAAACCTCCGCCTCTATTATACAATGACTGCTGCAGGCAAAAACAGCAATTAATCGACAACTGTAGCTTACTTTGCCGGCAATCCTGTTAAAATAGTATTTTATGGAAGATAAGAAAAAAATAATTGAAAAAGAAAATACCAGCGCCCAGACCCCAAGCAGTAGCTGGGTCAGGACTGCCTATATACTATTTTCCGGCCAACTTTTTTCTTTGCTGGGATCCAGTCTGGTTCAGTTTGCTCTCATCTGGTATGTAACACTGCGCACTAATTCAGGCTTGGCGATGACCCTGATCACTCTGGCCGGCTATGTTCCACAGCTCTTGATTGCTCCTTTGGCCGGTGTCTGGGCTGATCGCTTTGACCGCAAATGGGTGATGATTATTGCTGACGGCACCATCGCTCTTGCCACTTTACTGGTGGCGATTATGTTCCTAATCGGCTACGATGCCATGTGGCTTACCTACATTGTCACCGCCATCCGTTCTCTGGGCGGCGGCATCCACTCTCCCGCTGTCACCTCAATTGTGCCGCAAATTGTACCCAAGGAAGGGCTGGTCAAAGCCAATGCTCTCTTCCATGGAGCCAGCAATATTATCCAGCTGCTAGCACCGGTCCTAGGTGGCGTGGTTGTCTCTCTCTTGCCCATGTGGCAAGTTTTCATGATAGATGTTGTCACGGCCGCTATTGCCATTGCCAGTTTGTTGATGATTGAAACTCCGCATTACAAGGAGGAGAAAAGCGAAGAGGCTTCACAGTATCAGGAAATGATCGACGGCTTCAAATATGTTCGTTCACATAGAATTGTACTGGCGATGCTGAGCGTCTACGCAGCATTCATGATTTTGCTCTCGCCGGGTGCCTCCTTGCTGCCTCTTTATATCCGCAGAAATTTCGGCTTGGATCCTTTTAATATAACGATTTCGCAAACAGCAATCTTTGCTGGCATGGCCATCGGCGGAGTGCTGGTCGCCAAAAAGGGAAATTTTGCCAATAAGGTGCATACCCTGCGCCTGGCGGGCGGACTGATAGCATTGATAGTGATCGCCCTCGGACTGCTGGGCTATGCCTCCTGGGCCAGTATCTGGATCTTCGGGCTGGTGCTCTTTTTATTCGGCCTGGTTGTGCCTTTTTATCTGACCAACAGCACTGTCTTTTTGCAGGAGGAAGTTCCGACCAAATTTCAGGGCAGAACCTTTGCTTTGCAGTATATGATCGGCTCCTTTGCCATTCCCATGGGTACTTTGTTTTTTGGTCCGCTGGCAGATATTGTTTCCATTCAGTCACTTCTCATTGCCGCCGGGGCAGCACAGATTGTAGTGATCGCATCAACCAGGAAGCTTTTCCGCCGTCTGGCCGCTCATCTTTATTATCCTGAGATTGAAGCTGATAATATCAGCGGTTTTGATCAGGAGCATTGATATGCTCATAAAATGATCTGATCTTTTTTAATTCCGCTCTAATTTCAATTTTCTGCGGGCATTTATCTTCACAAACAGCGCAATCTGTGCAGGCAGCAGGCTGCCTGGAGCTCAATTTTTGATAAGCCTGGCAAAATCTCGCGCGATTATCTGAATCCAAGTATTGATTGTAGAGGGAAAAGACCTCGGGAATACCTACGCCAAATGGACAGGGCAGGCAGTAAAGACAGTCTGTGCAGGGGATGCGGCCGGCTGCCAGATAGAGTTTTCTAATCTGGGTCAGAACTGAAATTTCCTCTTCTGAGAGCAGATAATCTTTACTCAGGGTTGAGATATTATCTTTTAGCTGCTCCAGATTGCTCATGCCGCTAAGTATGGTCATCACTCCCGGCAAAGAGGCAGCAAATCTGAGAGCCCAGCTGGCCTGACTGGCCTTGCTGTCTAGAGCTTTTAGCTTTTCACTGCAGTTGGCCGGCAAATTGGCTAAAGCGCCTCCCCGCACCGGTTCCATAACCAATACGGGTATAGCTTGGCTGAGAAGGAATTCATAACTGCGCTGGGCATTTTGCAGTTCCCAGTCCACGTAGTTGAGCTGAATCATGATGGCGTCAAAACCGTATTGGCGGGTAAAATTTTCTAAAATATCCGGGGTGTCGTGAATGGAATAGCAGAGATTTCTAATCAATCCCTGCCTTTTATAATCTGCCAGTAGATCGTAGAGGCCTAGGTCAATCGTCCTTTTTATTGTCTGCCGGTCAAGAGAATGAAGAAAATAAAAATCAAAATAATCTACCCGGCATTTATCCAGCTGCTCAGAAAAAATCTCCTTTGCCTGCTCGATGGATTCAATGCTAAAGACGGGGAGCTTATCTGCCAACAAAAAGCTCTCCCGGGGGAAATTGCTCAAAACCTCACCGACAAAAAGCTCTGACATATAGTCATGATAGATATAAGCGGTGTCAAAATAATTGATGCCACTGGCAAGGGCATACTCGACCATTTGCATGCCGAGGTCATAATCTATATCCCCTGCCTCCGAAGAAGTCTGGGGCAGACGCATCAGGCCAAGGCCTAAGAGAGAAGGCCTGCCTTTGATGCCAGGGAAATATCTTTGCTCCATTTGCCTGCCCTCAAAGCTTAATTCTAATCAAGCTGCTGCTGTTCCAGATTTTGCAAAAAATGCTGGATGCGGGCTACATCCATCTTGGTGAGTTTGGCGAAGATATTCATTTTGGCTTTGCCCATTTCCATACTCCAGCTCCCGATGATCCGGTCTCCGACTAAAATACAGGGCCTAACCAGACCGGAATAAGTGTAGATTTCTCTCAGATAATCTGCTGACAAAAAGGGATTTTCTGTTTTTTCATAGCCGATCAGCAAGGGATCAAAGCTGGGGAGCAAGAGCAGATCCGGCAGAGTTAAAGGCCCGTCCTCGTCTTTGAGGTAAAATCTCTCCTTGCCTCCGACAGTGACAGTCTTGAGATCTAGCTGCTCCATTAGCTCGACAATATCTCTTTTGCGGCGGCGGAAAAAATAGCGGGCATCATCAATCGAACTGGGGCCATAATTTTCGAAATAACGCCTGATTATCTCCAGCTCGGCTTCATTTTTTGCCTGTGGCTGAAAATTATCCAGATATACATATTTGCCGTCTTGCCCGTATTGCTGATAAAGCTTCCCTGTTTCAGCCAGATATCTGATCAGCCCGCCCCAGGGGTTGAAGACAGATCTCTCCGCTTCTTGCTGCAAGCCGGCCTCGCTGGCAATCTCTTTCAATTCATCTCTGCTGCGCGGTTTTTCTTTGAGACTGTTTAAGATCAAATCGGCAAAATATCTTTTATCTTCTTCATGCAGATAGATATCTGCCCTGATATCGTCGACATCTCTTTGGCCTATGCTGCGACCTTGATGAAGGTAAAGAGGCAGATCTTTTTTAGGAAAGACATGTAGTGTCCCTCTTAAAGACCAGCATCTTACCAGTTCTTCCCGCCAGCTTTGCTCGGAAAATTTCTTCTTTTCTGTCCGGATGGCAAATGCCTGCTCAACAAGATCATTACCGTGCTTGGCTTGAAAACCATTGAGTTTTGAGCAAATCTCAAGCGGATCATAAGAGGGATTAGTCAATCCCTGCTTATGTAAAATGATCTTTCTTAACTCTTTTTTCCCAATCTCCATTTTCACATCCACTTGATTTATTTTTTCTTCTTATAGTATAACCCATTGTGCCAGGTCTGCTTTAGCTGGAAGTGTTTCATATGTAATTGCAATTGAATTGCAATTAACATATGATCTATGAGGAAGTTGAAAAGAAAGCGAGTTGAATAAAAACAGTTTTGAATTCTACTAAAGATACATCCAGAAAAACCCAGCAAAGGGAGCTTATCTGTTCCTGCGTGCAGAAACTGCATCATCCTACAGCAGATGATGTCTGGAAATGCGTAAGCGAGCAGCTCCCGCAGGTTAATATGACAACCATCTACCGCAATCTGAACCGCATGGTTGAAGAGGGTGAGCTGCTGCGTTTTATGACCTCTGAGGGGATCATGCATTTTGATTCAATTAAAGAGGATCATTACCATCTGCATTGTGTGAGCTGCGGGGAAATTCTCGATATTGATCTGCCTCAGTTTGAGCGTATCGAGAATTTTGTCAGGGATAAGGAGCATTTTGAGATCCGCGGGCATAAGCAAACCTTGACGGGGCTTTGTTCAAAATGCCGCCTAGGTAAAAATAATGAGGGAATTTCGCAGAAATCCTAATTCTGTGAATTAACACTAAATAATAAAACAAGGAGCAAAACTAGATGAAAGATTTGAAAGGTACAAAGACTGAAGCAAATCTGCTGGAGGCATTTGCCGGCGAATCAATGGCAAACAACAAGTACTCCTACTATGCGGACCAGGCTAAAAAAGACGGCTACGAACAGATTGCAGCCTTTTATGAGGAAACTGCCAAAAATGAAAGAGAGCACGCCCTGCTCTGGTTCAAGGCTTTGCATAACGGTGAAGTTCCGACAACCACAGTAAATCTTCAAGATGCGGCAGACGGTGAGAATTACGAATGGACCGAGATGTATGCCAATTTTGCTAAAGATGCGGAAGAAGAGGGCTTCAAGACAATAGCAGCTCAATTTCGCATGGTGGCTGCAATTGAAAAACACCACGAGGAACGTTACCTGACTCTTTTGAAAAATATTGAAGAAGAGCTAGTCTTTAAACGCGACGATGCCGAAACAAAATGGATTTGCCGCAACTGCGGACATATTCATGTGGGTAAGCTTGCCCCTAAGATCTGTGCAGTCTGCAAGTATACCGAATCATTCTTTGAGCTGAGAGCAGAAAATTATTAATTCTTAACTCAACTTTCCCACTTACGGGAAGCTAAATGAACCTTGAAAAATGAATATA
>CAZUWY010000032.1:0-21790 GCA_964624395.1 uncultured Mageeibacillus sp.
ATATAATCTGTTAAGATAAGAGAGTAAAAGAAAGTTTTGACCTAAGCCGGGGAGGGGAAAATGTCTATTATCGATCTTAAAGCAGCCTTGGAATTAAACAAGATTTCGCAGGGCTCTGTCTATATAAATGATCTGCCGGTGGTCAGAGCCGGGAAAAGAAGTAATTTTATGATCGGAACATTCACCAATCAAGGGCAGGAGGTTGAGTTTCGCATCTGGGAACCGGATATCTTTAAGTCTGTGCAAGAAAACGGGCCGGGCGTTTATGATGCCGAGGTGGTAGGCAACAGTTTTAATGACAAAGTATATCTGACGGTCAGATCCATTGCTCCTGCCACCAACTCAGAAATCGATAAAAGTGATTTTTTGACCTCTATCCCCGCTATTTTGCTCCAGGCCAACTGGCAGAGAGTAAAACAGCGCCTAAGCAGCCTGGGCGTGACGGATAAATGCTGGTCTTTGATCAGCACTGTCTTAAGTGACCCGGCCCTTAAGGGGCGCTTCCAGATTGAAGGTGCTGCCATCAGACATCACGACAATATAATCGGCGGCCTGATGCATCATACCACCAAGATGCTTAATATTTTGGCCAGCCTGTTGGAAAATAATGCCCAGCTTACTGCCAGCGCAGATATGCTCTGCTTTGCCACTGCAGTCCACGATATCGGCAAGGTCTTTGAATACGATAATCTTGAAGTCTCAGACTTCTGGTACTCCTCGCACAGAGTTAGGGGCATCGAATATCTGGCCCTCTTTAAGGATCAGATTATCGCCACTTATGATGAGGAATTCTACCGCCAGGTTCAGGCTGTAATTGCCGGGCATCACGGTGACTATGGCGACAGGCCCACCACAGTTGCCGCCGCCATTGTCCATTATATTGACACGCTGGAGAGCCAGACCACCCGCCTGCTTCAGGAACTGGCCAATAGTGAAGAAGGCAGACTATATGATCGCGACTGGGGCTTTTTAGAAGGCCTTGAGCTAGATCTCAATAAATAATCGCCAACCCTTTTGGTTTTAAGCCAGGGCTGGCGATTATAAGAGATTAAGAGCAGAAAAAAGCTTTAATCTTTCAGGTCTTGGCAAATTTTCTCCAAAGTTTCTTTGGCATCGCCCAACAACAGAGCCACTTTACCCTTGTCCCAGCTGTAGAGAGGATTGTCCACCCCGGCGTATCCCGGCTGGGTATCGAAATTCATAATTATAAGCTTTTTGGCCTCTTCCACTGACAAAACAGGCATGCCGTAAATTGGTGTGCCGACAGCAGTGTTGGCGGCAGGATTGACCACGTCATTGGCGCCGATAATGATGGCGAGATCCGCCTGGCAAAATTCATCGTTGACATCGTCCATCTCACGCAGCTTATCGTAGGAGATATCGACTTCCGCCAAAAGAACATTCATATGGCCGGGCATGCGTCCAGCGACAGGATGGATGGCAAAATCCACCACAGCATCATTGGCCTCCAAAAGCTCAGTCAGCTCTTTGACCTGCTGCTGGGCCTGGGAGAGCGCCATGCCATAACCGGGGACAATGATGATCCTTTTGGCCTCTTTCAGCCAGTCAAGATAATCATCAGAAGCGCCGCTGCCCGGATCGCTTTCTAGCTCGGCAGCTGCGCCATCTTTTTCAAAAACTTCCCCTTCTTCTATAGTCTGAGCGCACGCTTCGTCTCTTTTAGCCAGGGGGGTGGAGGTCTTGCCCAGCAAGATATCCAAAAGGCTGCGATTCATGGCCCGACACATGATCTGGGTCAGTAAAAGGCCAGAAGCGCCAACGATGCCGCCGACTGCAACCAGGAGCGGATCTGAAATAGCCAGGCCGGCTATCCCCCCTGCAACACCTGAGAAGGAATTGAGCAAGGAGATCGTTATGGGCATATCTGCCCCGCCGATCCTGATCGAGAAGATAATGCCAAAAGCAGCGGAGATAATGGCAGAGAGCAAAATCAGGATTAATTTTCCTGGTCCGGAGGAAAATGCCGGCAGTAAAAACAAAAAGGCAGAAACAAGGCCGAGCAAAGCGGAAATTATTGTCCACAGCTGATGGCCTTTGAGGACGATTGGCCTTTGGGTCATGATTTGCTGCAGCTTGGCTGCGGCCACCAGAGAACCGCTGAAAGTGAGGGAGCCGACAAAGATTGCCAGACCTGAGGTCAAAAGCGAGAATGGGTCGTCACCGCCGGCATTGACCAAAGTCAATATCCCGGCAATCATCGAGGCTGCACCGCCAAAGCCGTTTAAAAGACCCACCATTTGCGGCATTTGCAGCATGGTGACCTTGCGGGCCAAAATTAAACCCAGTCCAGCGCCTACCAGCATGGCCAGCCACAGGTCGATCACGCTGAAGATGTCAAAAGCCCATAAGGTCAGCCCAATAGCCAGCGCCATAGCAAATGAACCAAGAAGATTACCTGATACGGCCCTGTTAACCTTGCTCATCATGGCAATTCCGGCCAAAACCATAATGCTGATTAGACCGGCAATGATCAGATAAGCAATTTCTTTAGCGGGGTTCATTCCCGGGATGATCTTAGCCAGAGGCAAATAATGATTTAAGCTGGAGATTAGCATTATTTTTTACCTCCGTCATCAGCCTGATTATGGAACATGCGCAGCATGCGGTCAGTGACGCCGAAGCCACCGACAACATTGATCATCGCTAAGATAATGGCCAGATAACCTAAAACCCTGGCCAGCCAGTTTACTCCCCCCTCATTTAGCACCCCTGTAGCTGCGGTTGCTGACAGGCAAGCTAAAATAGTGACGCCGGAAAAAGCGTTCATACCGGACATCAAGGGAGTATGCAAAAGGCTGGGTACGCGATTAATGATCTTGTAGCCAACAACTGCTGCAAGAGCAAAAATTATAATTAAAACAATCTGAATAGTAGTCAATTTTTTCACCCCAAATAAACAGCCGCAGAGTAAATCTGCGGCTAAATTTGCTTAATTCCTATAAATTCATCGCTTCACGGGTACCCTTGTGGACAATTTCGCCCTTATGGGTGGTCAGAGCTGATTTGACAATTTCATCCTCATAATCGAGCACAATATTGCCTTCTTGACAAAGATAATGCATGAGATTGTAGACATTATGAGCAAACATCCAGGTGGCACTCTGAGGCAGCAGGCCGGGAATATTTTTGATTCCGATGCAGCTAACGCCGTAAAAGACATCGGTTCTGCCCTCGGGAGTAATTTCGCAGTTGCCCCCCTGATCGATTGAGATATCGACAATAACTGAGCCCGGCTTCATCACCTTGACCATCTCCTCGGTCAGCAGGATGGGTGCGACTTTGCCCGGTATCAGGGCGGAAAGGAAAACAATATCCATTCTCTCCAGATAAGGCAGCAAAAGCTGGCGCTCAGCCTCCAGTCTTTCTGCAGAAATCTGCCGGGCATATCCACCCTCTCCGACGGCTTCTTCAGGAGGTACGCCGGTGTCAATTATCTTTGCACCTAAGGATTTAGCCTGCTCCACGGCATCGGGACGGATATCTGCAGCATAGGTGATGGCACCGAGCCGCTTGGCCGTAGCCATGGCCTGTAGGCCACCGACCCCGACTCCGATCACCAGCACTTCAATTGGCTTGATCATGCCAACAGCGGTGAAGATCTGCGGCACAAAGACCGGCAGTTCATTGGCAGCCAGCAATAAGCCCTTATAGCCGGCACAGGTGGACATTGAGGTCAGAGCATCCATAGTCTGGGCACGGGTGATGCGCGGGATGCCATCCAAAGTCAGAGCTGTCACTTTTCTTTCTGCCAGAGTTCTTACCATTTGATGATTGACTGGTGAGGCAGGATGGATAAAAGCGATCAGGATCTGCCCCTCATGCATCATTTCTGCTTCATTTTTTCCATATTCAGGATTGTACTGCGGTTCTTTAACCTTGAGGATTACATCCGCCTGATCGTAAATCTCCAGAGCTTTGTCTACGATTCTTGCCCCTGCTTGAGAATAATCCTCATCATGATAAAAAGAGCCCTCGCCGGCTCCCTTTTCGATCAGGACTGTCAGCTTGTCCTGGACCATCTTTTTTACTGTCTCCGGTGTTGCCGACACGCGTCTTTCACCAGGCATGATTTCTTTAAGAATGCCGATAATCATAAATTACCTCCTGGAAGGATGAATTGTTTTCTTATCGTAACATGATTAAGGCAAACAAACAATATTCAGACCGAGAAAATAGCAGTAAAATCTGCTGTCAAAAGAGCAAAAATTTAAGTTGGAAAGAAGATAATTTCTGCCAGATGAACAAGGGGGCTAAAAATGTGGAAAAAAATGCGCTTAAATCCCTGCTTTGCCGTAATTATCTCTTTTGGGAATGGCCAGGCAAAAGATAAAAAAGCAAATAATCATCACACCAGCCATGATCAGGTAGGCAGGCCTGTAACTGCCGCTGCTGTCAAAAACAGCACTGCCGAAAAAAGGACAGATCGCTATGCCGATATTATTGAAGGAAACGAAGATGCTGTTGGCGCTGCCGTAATCCTCCGGCTTAAACAGGGCCTTAGTGATCAAAGGCTGTGAGACAGTCCCGGAGGGGCTGCCGAAAAGATTACCGAAAGCCAGTGCGGCCAGCGCCCATTGATACTGAGCGTAATACATGGCCATCAGCCCGATCAGGGAGGCAAAAATAGCAAAAAGCGTGGCAAAGCGAGTGCTGGTTCTGTCATAGATAGCGCCTAAGACAACTTTGCCTATGGCCAAAAGTCCCATCGATAAAGACATGACATTGGCGGCATAAAAGGAGGAGTAGCCGAGATCACGAAAATGAGGGGTGATGAAACTGATGATGCTGTAGCCGGCAATGCCGTTCAAGGCAAAGGCAATGGAGAGAAGCCAAAAGCGCCTGTCCTGAAAAAGAGGAGTGCTAAGAGACTCTTTTGCCCCAGGCTCTAGAGGGGACAAAGAGCTTGCAGCATGAGCCTTGAGAGGCAGAGCATCATTGGCTGGCCAATAATCATCGTCAGTTGTGATTTCCGGTAATTTGAGGATAAAAAAACAAATCGGCACAATGACGACCATCATCACCAGGCCTAAAAACCCAAAAGCATAGCGCCAGTTGTAGGCTTCCATAACAGTGTTGGCGATGGGATTGAAAATCATGCCGCCGACTCCGCTGCCCATAAAGGTAATGCCCATAGCCAGACCGATATTTTCTGAAAACCATTCATTGAGCAAGATGGAAAGAGGCACCATACCGACAAAGCAATGAGCAATGCCAAGAAAAACGGCAATCAGATAGAATTGCCAGATTGCTGAAGCGAGAGCAAAGCCCAGATAAATGACAGGGGTAATGAGAGAGAATACCTTCAAAAGCCGGATCAGACCATATTTCTTAGTCAGCTTGCTGATGAAGGGATTGATGAAGATGGTGGAGAGAAAAATCAATGTTTGCGTCAGAGAAAAGCTTTGCCTGTTGATCTTAAGATCACCGGTAACCGGGATGGTAAAGACAGCAAATGTGTTATAGATTATACCGACAACAACCACCATAATGAACAGGCTGGCAAAGGGGATAACCCATTTATAACTGCTGTTTTTTGCTTTTTCTTTCATTTGCTTCCCACCTCAGGCGATTGTATCATTCTATCTTATTTAAGTCTTTGTAGAGGGAGGATTTTCTGGCAGCTAAAAACAAGAGCAGGGCTGAGCTATAATAAAATCGCAGGAAGAAATTTCTACGCAAATAAATAGCTTTAGAGCAGTAGACCTGCTATCTTCAAACAAAAAAGGAGAAAATTTCATGTCAAAGCTTCGCCTAGCAATGCTGCAGCTGGATCTAGTTGAAAACAACCGCGAGCTTAACCAGCAAAAGCTGCGCACCTATGCTCTGCAAATCGCTGCGGCCAAGCCAGATCTGATCATTATTCCGGAACTGGCACTCGAGGGTTACGATTTTAGTTATGTCCAAAGCTTCAGCCAGGAAGATTTTGCCAGCATCCGCATGTTTTATGCCGATCTTGCCCGCGAGCTCAAAAGCCATCTGGTGGCAGGCATCGTTGAAAAAGAGGGCGATCAATACTACGATTCTGCTCTTTGCCTTAATAAGCGGGGCGAGGAGATCTCTCTTTACCGTAAATTTCATCTTTGGGGCAAAGAGGCAGAGTTTTTTACACCGGGCAGCGAGTATAAATTGATTGAGATCAATAATTGGCAGATCGGCATCGGGATCTGTGCTGATGCAGGCTTTCCTGAATTTGCCCGCAGTCTGGTTTTACAGGGGGCAGATCTTTTGCTCTATATCAGCGCCTGGGTCAAACCATATGCCGACAGCTGGATTTTGATGTGCCAGGCCAGAGCCTGTGAGAATCAGGTCTATACCGCTGGCCTGAACAGAATAGGCAAAGCAGCGGGAGCCCAGTACTGCGGCCATTCAATCATTGCCGAACCCAGCGGAGAGATTGTCAGAGATTTTCAGGAGCGAGAAGAAGCTTTTGTCGTAGAGCTGGATAAAGATAAAGTGCTGCAAAAAAGAAAAGAAATCCCTTGGCTGGCCATGAGGCGTCCCGAGCTTTACCTTTTGGGAGCTAGAGATTGACAGGAGATTGAAATGTATACAATAAAATGGCTGGGTGAAAAATTAAGCCTGATAGACCAGACTCTTTTGCCTCAAGAGGAGATTTATCGCACTTGCGACACACTTGAAGAGGTCCATGCTGCGATCAGGGAGATGGTGGTTCGCGGTGCGCCGGCTCTCGGCATAGCAGCAGCCTACGCAATGGTGCTGGCTGCCCGCAGCTGCCCGCAGGAAAAGATAGCCTTTTTAACCTGCCTGAGAAAAAAAGGACAGTACCTGGCCAGTGCCAGACCTACTGCTATAAATCTGGCCTGGGCTATCAAGAGGATGATCGGGCTGGCTGAGACCTTGGTCGAAAGCTATGAAACTATAGATTATCAAGCTTTGCTTTCAAAGCTCGAGGAGGAGGCAAATCTCATCTATCAAGAAGATGTCCTCGCCAATAAAGCAATTGGCGAAAATTTGCTCTCTTTACTAAAACCCGGGGATGGCGTGCTCACCCACTGCAATGCCGGAGCTTTGGCGACGGCAGCATACGGCACCGCCACTGCTCCCTTTTATCTGGCCAAAGAAAGATCAATCCCTTTAAGCATCTATATCGATGAGACCAGACCGAGGCTTCAGGGGGCAAAACTTACAGCCTTTGAACTGCAAAGACTGGGCGCTGACGCAACTCTTATCTGTGACAATATGGCAGCTGCCGTTATGGCAGCAGGGAAGATCCAGGCCTGCATAACAGGCTGTGACCGCGTCGCCGCCAACGGAGATACAGCCAATAAAATCGGCACCTTGAATGTGGCTATCCTGGCAAACTACTTTCAGATCCCTTTCTATATCGCCGCCCCGAGCAGCACGATAGACCTGGCCTCGGCCAGCGGAGATCAGATACCAATAGAAGAGCGCGATCTTAAAGAGATTAAGATAATTAACGGCAGCTATATCTGCCCGCCCGGCATCAGGGCCTATAATCCAAGTTTTGACGTCACCCCCGCTGAACTGATTACTGCAATTGTGACAGAAAAGGAGATAATCCGGCCGCCTTATTTAGGCCGCTTAAATATTTGAGCAAAAGAGATAAAAACCAGTTGGCTTTTCTTTCCTTTTTAAGCGCTATAGTTCTCGAAGCGTACAAGCATCCTTTGCATTTCCTCTAAAGGAAGAATATTTGGCTGACCGAAAGTTAAAGCATGGCAGTAGATCTGACAGCAAAATTCAATCGTTTCGGCAATACTATAGGCCTCACTTAAGTTTTTACCAGCGGCAATCAGGCCGTGATTTGCCAGCAGGCAGGCTTTCTTTTCTGCCATAGCTGTGAGGACATTTTCTGCCAGTTCCACAGTGCCGAAAGGGGCATATTCGGCACAGGGAACATCGACACCGGCTACAGCAATCAAATAATGAACCGCTGGCAATGTCTTGCCCAGGCAAGAGTAGGCACTGGCATAAACGGAGTGGCAGTGCACCAAGGCATTTATCTGCGGCCGCTTTTGGTAGATCAGCCTGTGCATAGCTTCTTCGCTGGAAGCCTTGCCCTGCCCTCCCCTATATTTGCCGCTTTCGATCTCCAGCAAAATGATCTCTTTAAGCGTAATTTCCTCATAGCTAATCCCGCTCGGCGTTATAGCCATCAGATTGCCAGCTGCAAGGCGGGTGCTAATATTGCCGGATGTGCCTGAGGTCAGTCCCGCTTTGAACATTTTCAGGCCATAGTCAATAATTTTTTTGCTCTCTTTATCCATCTCTTTTTCCTCATTTGGCGATGAAGCCTGTTTTTACCTGGAATCTGGACTATTTGTGCCTGAAATCTGGTATCTCAACTGCTGTCAGTTTTCGTTCAGAGGGCGGGAAAGAGACTGTCTTGTTCTCTCTAAAAGACTGGTAGAGACTTAGCACCATAGCAACAGCATCACGGCCGCTCGCCCCGGGGGCAAGCGGCTCTCTTCCTTCCCTGACGGCATCAACAAGATCTAGGTAAATGGAGGTATGCGGATTGGTAATTTGCTTTAACCCGCCTAAGCCATATTGCTTTCTCATTTTACTAAAGCCCTTGCGCACATAGCTTAGACCGGGCGAACGACTATCTTTTAATTTAATCGCAAAACTATAACTGCCGTTTTCTATGGCGGCTTTGATGCTGCCTTTTTCAGCCTGAATGAAAAACTGGGCCTCTCTTTTATCCGCAGGTCCTGCAGTCGTGGCCTCAATAGCGAGCGGTATTCCCCCTGCTAAAATCAAACTGCCCTGGGCATAATCTTCGGCTTCAATATTATGAGCTATGCGGGCCAGACTGGCATTGGCGCTGACAGGCAGACCCTGGCAAAGATAGCTCATCAGATCGAGAGCGTGGACAGCCTGGTTCATAAGCACACCACCGTCTTTTGCCCAGCTGCCCCGCCAGTCTGCCTGATCGTAATAGGCCTGATCATGGCCCCAGCGCAGGGTCACAGAAGCATAGAGTATGCGTCCGAATCTGCCGGCAGCCAGATCTTTTTGAATATTTTCAATCGCGATTATATAGCGATAAATATGGCCGACAGCAATTTTGAGCTTTTTTTCCTCTGCCAAAGAGATAAGCTGATCGGCTTGATCTAGGTCTAAAGTGAGGGGCTTTTCCAGCAGCAGATGGCAATTGGCCTCCAGAGCTTTCCTGCCCTGGTCAAAATGACTGCCGCTGGGTGTCGTGATTGCACAAATATCCGGAGGAGATTGCTCGAGCATCTCATCCATGCTTGTAAATGCTCTAATTTTGTTTTTGAAGCCATAAGCCTTTAGTGTTTTTTCAACCTCAGCAATATTTCGCTTGACCACAGAGGTCAAAACAACTTCATTTTTCTTTTCTAAAAATCTGATCGCCTGCAAATGCTTGCCGGCCACCCTGCCCAGACCAATCAGGGCGATTGACATTATTTTTTTGCTTTCCATCTGCAAATCCTTTTCCTAGAAGACAAATCCTGGCAAAAGTATAGCATATGCCGTGTTTGCCAGATTATAAATACTATCTCCCTTAACTATTCTGTATAATTAAAATATCTGATCAGCCGGCGTAAAGATTTCTATCAGGAGGTGCCTTGTGGAGATAAAAAAGATGATGAAATATGTGGATCATACATTGCTAAAGCCCACTGCTGTGAGGCAGGAAATCGCACAATTGATTGATGAGGCGATTGAATTTAGCTGCGCCTCAGTCTGTATTCCCCCCTCGCTGATTGAATATGCCAGAGATTATAGTCAGGGGCAGATTCCGCTCTGCACGGTAGTGGGCTTCCCCAATGGCTATAACAGCACTGAGGTCAAGCTTTTTGAGGCCCAAAAGGCCATCGAGGAGGGGGCGGATGAAATAGATATGGTTATAAATCTCGGCTGGGTGAAAGAAGCTTTTTATGAAAAAGTTTACAACGAGATTAGAGCCTTGAAAGCAATCTGCCAGGACAAAATACTCAAGGTGATTATTGAATGTGTTTTGTTAAATGAGATGGAAAAAATCGAGCTCTGCAAAATTGTTACTGCCGCAGAAGCGGATTTTATTAAGACATCAACCGGCTTTGCCGGTGGAGGTGCAACATTTTCTGATGTTAAACTGCTGAGAAAACACTGCGGTGCTAATGTTGAGGTTAAAGCAGCCGGGGGCATATCGTCATTAGAAGATGCCCAGGAATTTGTCAGGCTGGGCGCCACGAGACTGGGGACCTCCCGCTTGGTAAAAATCGCCAGAGAGATGGCGTAGAGGGATCCTTTTATGAATATGGTCGATCTAATCTTAAAAAAACGCGGCGGAGGGATTCTCTCCCGCCCGGAGCTAGAGTATTTCATCGCTGAATATGTCAAGGGCAATATCCCGGATTACCAGGCGGCAGCTCTCTTGATGGCGATCTGGTTTAGAGGGATGAATGCTGAAGAGACCGGGGATCTGACCATGGTAATGGCAGACAGCGGCGATAGAGTTGACCTCTCTTCTATCCCCGGCATAAAAGTCGACAAGCATTCAACCGGAGGAGTGGGAGATAAGACAACAATGATTGTTGCTCCCATAGTTGCAGCCTGTGGAGTTCCGGTGGCTAAAATGTCCGGCAGAGGGCTGGGATATTCCGGCGGCACCATCGATAAACTGGAGTCAATCCCAGGCCTTTCCACTACAATGCCCATAGCCGATTTTTTGGCCCAGATTAAAGAGATCGGGCTGGGAATTGCCGGCCAGACTGCTGATCTTGCCCCTGCCGACAAGATGCTCTATGCCCTGCGCGATGTCACCGGCACTGTCGATCAGGCCTCTTTGATTGCCTCTAGCATCATGTCAAAAAAGATTGCCTCAGGTGCAGACAAGATAGTGCTTGACGTCAAAGCCGGCAGCGGCGCTTTTATGAAAACTGTTGCAGAGGCGGCAGAACTTGCTGAGATTATGGTGCAGATCGCAGAGCATGCTGGTTTAGAGGCAGTAGCCTTGGTCACAGATATGGACCGGCCCTTAGGCCTGATGATCGGCAACCTTCTGGAAGTAAAGGAGGCAGTGGGCCTTTTGCAGGGCGAGGGCGAGGAAGATCTGCAGGAGATTTGCAATCTTCTGGCCGCCAATATGCTCTTGCTGGCGGGCAAGGGCGATTTGCCAGCTTGTCAAAAACTGGCCCGAGAGGCCGTAGCCAGCGGCAGAGCCCTAGAAAAGCTGGCCCTGATGGTAGAGGCTCAGGGCGGAGACCCTGAGTATATTAGAGGCAAAAAAAGATTTCCTACGGCCAAAAATTGTACGCGCTTAACTGCGGCTGCCTCAGGTTATATTCATTCTATCCGCACGGATGATCTAGGGCGCGCAGCAGTCCTTTTGGGAGCCGGCCGGCTGAAAAAGGAAGCTGAGATCGATCCTCTGGCAGGCCTTGTCCTCGAGAAGAAAACCGGCGATTATGTTAGAGAGGGGGATTTATTGGCAAATCTCCATTATAATAGGGTGAAATCCGAGACAGAAATTATTGATCTGGTCTCCTCCTCCTTTATAATTAAAGAGGAAAAAATTCAAGCAAGGCCGCTCATCCTGGCCAGAATAAGCAGCGAGGGGCAGGAATTATACGAAGAGAGCAGCTTGATGGCCGCTGGAAATAGTATTCTCGCCACTAGCCATTGAGCAGCGGGCAACAAGAAAGGTTAATCTATGAAGAAAAAGAATTTAATTATCTACTATATTGTTTTAATCCTGGTGTTATTTTTGTGGTGGTATTTTACTTTGATGCCCCTCAATTTTCGAGATCCGGCTTTCTTTTTTACTTTTATTATTGTTTCTTTTCTCTTTATTTTACCCTTTGTCGGCTTGTTTGCCTTTCGAGCATTTAGATCGGTGGAAAAGGATCCTCTTGCAGGTGAAGATGAAGATGAAGTGTATCGTGAGCAAACCGGTCCTTTCGGTATTCGCTTCCGCACACGAGTGGCCAAGAGTCCCAGCAGCCCCAGGCAACAGTTCGACCGACTGGCCAAGGGCCTGCGCAAGGGCAGCCGCCTGCTCTGGATCCCTATCCTCCTTTTTGTCCTTTATCTGATCTTGCATCTGACGGGGGCCAAGTTTTTCCGAGCGCGCGATTATGCCCATCTGATCAACAAAGTGGAAGGCGATTTTGCTCAAGATGTCTATGAAATAGAGTTTTATGACATCCCGACGGTTGACCGCGATACTGCCAGCCGGCTTGGCAATAAGAGAATGGGGGAAATGGCCGATCTGGTCTCCCAATTTGATGTGACTGACGAGTATACGCAGATTAACTACAAGGGGCGTCCCACCCGTGTGACCCCCCTTCGCTATGTCGATTTCTTCAAATGGTATAACAATCAAAAAGATGGTCTCCCCCGCCTGGTTATTGTCGACCTTATTTCCGGCGAGGTGACCATGAAACAGATTGCAAACGGGATGAAATACTCAGATAACGATTATTTCTTCCGCTATATCAAGCGGCATCTGCGCTTCAAATATCCGACTGCCATCTTGGGCGAAGAGCGCTTTGAAATTGATGAGGAAGGCACGCCCTTCTGGATAGCGCCAGTCTTAAAACCGCAGGTTGGCTGGTTTGATGGCCTTGATGTCGCAGAGGTCATCTTATGCAATGCCATTACCGGAGAGACGAGCAAAGTGCCGGTCGAAGACTGTCCGGTCTGGGCCGACTGTATTTACCCCTCTGAACTTATTATCCAGCAATTGGATTGGAATGGACTTTACCAGGACGGCTTTTTCAACTCCCTGATCGGTCAGAAAGGCGTTTTGCGCACAACCCAGGGCTATAATTATCTGGCCCTCTACGACGATGTCTATCTTTATACCGGCATTACCTCAGTGGCCAGTGATTCTTCCAATCTCGGCTTTGTTCTGGTCAATTTGCGCACCAAGGACACGAAATTTTACCCGGTGTCTTCAGCGGACGAATATTCTGCCATGGACTCTGCCGAAGGGGCGGTGCAAGAAAAACGCTACCGTTCCACCTTCCCCATTTTGCTGAATGTGGGCAATGAGCCGACCTACTGCATGGCTTTGAAAGATGATGCCCAGCTGGTCAAGATGTATGCTCTGGTCAATGCCAAGAACTACCAGGTGACTGCCACAGGCTTTTCAATCCGTGAAGCTCTGGCAAACTACCAGCTAAGACTTGCTGGCCGACTTCAGACTGATGATGACCAACCGGCACAAGATCAAACTCCGATTGAAATAGAGGGTGTTTTAGCAGATGTCCAAAGCCTGGTGATGGAAGGAAATACCTATTACTATCTGCTGATCGAAGGGCACGATGAGATCTTGTCAGCCCAGATCTCTGTCTCCCAATATCTGCCCTTCCTCAAGATTGGTGAGAAACTGAGCCTAGTCTGCGAAGGAGGAGATATCCCCGCCGGTAGCCCCAGGCATGTCATCTCTATTAAGAGATAATAAGAGATCCAGCTTGAATCGGCTTCTGATCAATACTTGAGCTTAATATCTAACTGATGACAAAGCGAGCGGCCAGAAATTTTCCTAGCCGCTCGTTTTATCTTTGGATTGATTTAATTCTTTAAGTTTTTTTGATCTCAAACTTAGCTTTTAGAGATAAAATTTAGCAGATCCTCTTCAAGAGATAGGCTGCCTCTTGATCAGCCATTTTGGGCAGCTGCTATGCTTATTCTTTCGCCTGGTTGAGGCGCTCTTCCAGGGCTTCAAGCTCTGTCCAGAGCTCAGCAGGCATTCTTGAGCCGTAGGAAGCAAAACTCTCCCTGATTGAAGCGATTTCCTCCTGCCATTCAGACTGATCGATCGACAGAATATTTTCTAGCTCCTCTTGATCAAGATCTAGTTCAGTCAGATCAAAATCTTCCGCTAAAGGTGTATAGCCAATCGCCAGCTTGTTTGCTTTGCCCTTGCCTTCACAGCGTTCTACGATCCACTTGAGCACGTGAATATTGTCGCCAAAGCCGGGCCAGACAAATCTGCCTTGATCGTCTTTTCTAAACCAGTTGACAGAAAAGAGTAAGGGCAGCTTGTCTGGATCAGTTCTTTCTTCCAGCTTGAGCCAGTGCTTGAAATAATCCCCGATATGGTAGCCTAGGAAAGGCAGCATGGCAAAGGGGTCTCTTCTGACCTGGCCGATTTTGTCAGAGATGACAGCAGAAGTGATAGCAGATCCCATAATACCGCCCATAAAAACGCCGTGCTGCCAGGAAAGACTCTGGTAGACCAGAGGAATGGTGTCGGATCTTCTGCCGCCCACTAAAATTGCATCGATGGGTACGCCCTGGGGAGCATCCCATTCTTGAGCGATAGAAGGTGCCTGCTCGGCCCTAACAGTGAAACGGGCATTGGGATGAGAGGCTTTGCTTCCCTTGCCTGCAGTCCAGTCTTCTCCCTGCCAGTCCAGCAGATGATCCGGTGCGGGCTTGTCCATCCCTTCCCACCAGATATCTCCCTCGTCGGTTAGAGCTGTATTAGTGAAAATCGTGTCGTATTCGACCGACTTCATCGCATTGTAGTTTGACTTATAGGAGGTGCCCGGAGCAACTCCGAAATAACCAGCCTCAGGATTGATAGCCCAGAGACGACCATCTTCGCCCAGGCGCAGCCAGGCGATATCGTCGCCGATTGTTTCTGCCTTCCAGCCGGGCAGACTTGGATTGATCATAGCCAGATTTGTTTTGCCGCAGGCGGAGGGAAAGGCACCGCAGATATGGTAGCTTTTACCTTCAGGCGATGTTAGTTTCAAGATCAGCATGTGCTCGGCCAGCCAGCCTTCATCGCGGGCGATTACGGAAGCTATGCGCAGGGCAAAGCATTTTTTCCCCAGCAGTGCATTGCCACCGTAACCGGAGCCAAAGGACCAGATTTCACGCGTTTCAGGGAAATGGGAAATAAATTTCTTTTCCATCGGGGCACAGGGCCAGAGCATGTCCTCCTGCCCTTCTTCCAGGGGATAGCCGACTGAATGTAAAGCAGCCACATAGGGCTCTCCGTTATTAATTCGTTCGAGAGTCTCCTGGCCGACCCTGGTCATGATATGCATATTGACCACAACATAGGCGCTGTCCGTGATCTCGATTCCCAGCCTTGAAGCCGGAGAAGACAGCGGGCCCAGGCAATAGGGAATAATATACATTGTTCTCCCCTTCATCGAGCCTTTGTACAAATCCGACATGGTCTTTTTTAGCTCGACCGGGTCGATCCAGTTATTGGTCGGTCCCGCCTCATCTTCAGTCAGAGAAGAGATGAAAGTTCTATCTTCCACTCTGGCGACATCGGAAGGGTCGGAGCGAAAGAGGAAGCTGCCCGGTCTAAGCTCGGGATTTAAAGGAATAGCTGCACCCCTTGCTACCTCCTTTTGCAGCAGACGGTTATACTCTTCCTTGGAACCGTCACAAAGATAGACATCAGCGGGGGTCAGATGTTCGATTAGCTCGTCCAGCCATTGTTTCAGTTTATTATTTGTAATCATAGAAGGTCACTCAATCCTTTATAAATATAATAGATGGTAGCACTATAAAGAAACAATTATCAAACTAATTCAATTAATTGGCAACTATTGCGGCTCAGTAGTTTTTGGACTTAGTTTTTGTTTAAGATATAATTAGCAATTGCATTAGTATTTTATTTCCTACTGGAGGATTCAAATATGAGTAATAATCCCGATTATGCCCAATTAGCTTTGCAGCAACATAGAAAATGGCGCGGCAAGTTTGAGATTAAAGCTGTTGCGCCTGTCAGCAACAAGGAAGAGCTGGCCATAGCCTATACGCCTGGAGTGGCAGAACCATGCCTGGCGATCGAAAAGGATAAAAAGCTGAGCTATGATCTCACCCGGCGCTGGAATCTGTGCCTGGTTGTGACTGACGGCAGTGCAGTCCTTGGGCTTGGCAATATAGGTCCTGAGGCGGCGATGCCGGTCATGGAGGGAAAATGCGCTCTCTTTAAGGCTTTTGGCGGGGTCGATGCCTTCCCCATCTGCATCAATTCACAAGACGTTGACGAGATCGTCAACACCATCTATCGTATTTCTTCCAGTTTTGGCGGGATCAACCTGGAAGATATTGCTGCTCCCCGCTGTTTTGAGATTGAACGCAGATTAAAGCAACTATGCGATATCCCCATTTTTCACGATGATCAGCACGGCACGGCAATAGTTACTTTCGCTGCTTTGATCAATGCCTTAAAGCTAGTTGACAAAAAGCTTTCGGAGGTGAAAATTGTTTTTAACGGAGCAGGAGCTGCCGCTTTGGCCATAACCCGCCTGCTCCTTTCTGCCGGCGCCAAAGACATTACTCTTTGTGATCTGGAGGGAATTGTCTATCTGGGCCGAAAAAAGGATATGGATCCAGATAAGACAGAGATTGCCGCACTGACCAATCCCAGAGAGCTGAGAGGAACTCTTGCTGATGCACTGGTTGATGCCGATGTGTTCATCGGGGTGTCTGCCGGCAACACTGTTAACCAGGAAATGGTCTCCTCAATGGCAAAAAAGGCGATAGTTTTTGCCTGTGCCAATCCCATTCCGGAGATTTACCCGGAAGAGGCACTGGCTGGCGGGGCCGCTGTTGTGGCCACGGGAAGATCCGACTTTCCCAATCAAATAAATAATGTGCTGGCCTTCCCGGGAGTCTTTCGAGGCGCCTTTGATGTAAGGGCTTCTGAGATCAACGACGAGATGAATATTGCTGCCGCCCATGCGCTGGCGGATCTGGTCAGTAAAGAAGAGCTGGCAGCGGATAATATTATGCCCGAAGCCTTTAACCCCAAGGTGCGCGAGCAAGTGGCCAAGGCAGTCTCTGAGGCTGCTATTAAATCAGGAGTGGCAAGAATTTAATGAAAAAAGGCATTGTAGGAAGATTTATTCAATACTATAAACCCTATCGCAGGACATTGTTTTTAGACCTGTTCAGCGCCGCTGTCATCGGCGCGGTAGGGGTAACGTTTCCCATCGTTTTGCGCAGATTGACCGGGCAGATTTTTCTTCTTTCCGACACTGCCGAAATGATGCGCCAGATCTGGTACAGCTGTGCCTTCCTGCTGGTTCTTTATATAATCGAGGCTGTTGCCACCTATTATATGGGCACTTATGGCCATATTATGGGCGCTAAAATGGAAGCGGATATGCGCGATGATCTCTTCACCCATTTGGAAAAACTCTCCTTTTCTTTCTTTGATCTCACCAATACTGGCCAGATGATGTCACGCCTGGTCACAGATCTATTTGATGTCACAGAATTGGCGCATCACGGCCCGGAGAATGTTTTTATGGCCTCTATCAAAATGATTGGCGCCTTTACAGTCCTTTTCCTCATCCATGTGCCGACAACACTGGTACTGTTGCTGGTGACCATTGCCATGTTCAGCTTTATTTTTATGATGCGGCGCAGGATGGAAAGAACCTTTATGGAAAACAGGCGCAGGATAGCAGATGTCAATGCCATAGTCCAAGACAGTATTGCTGGCATTCGCACCGTCCAGTCTTTTTCCAATGAAGATATGGAGGCCGAAAAATTCGGCGAAGGCAATCGACGCTTTCTCCAATCCAAGATCGATAATTATCTTGTAATGGGTGAATATATGTCGGTAAACGGCTTTATGCAAGGCATGATGTACCTTTCAGTCATACTGGCAGGCGGTTATTTTGTCTCGAAAGGTGAGATCCAGGCAGCGGATATCATCCTCTATGTCCTTTATATCAGCATGTTCTTGGATCCAATCAAGATGATGGTGAATTTTACTGAGCAGTTCCAGAAAGGAATGACGGGCTTTCAGCGCATGGTGGAGATTATCGATACTGAACCCGAGGTCCAGGACAGAGCTGATGCCAAAGAAATGGGAGTTTTGCAGGGCGAGATTGAATTTAAGGATGTCTCCTTTGAGTACCAGGAAGATGAACCAGTACTGCGTAATTTAAACGCCATGGTGCCCAGAGGAGAGACGATAGCACTGGTCGGTTCTTCGGGCGTGGGCAAGACTACTTTTGTATCTCTGATACCAAGATTCTACGACGTCACAAGCGGTCAGGTGACCATCGACGGCTGGGATGTCAGGGATATGACCTTGAAATCTTTGCGCGCAAATATTGGGGTGGTTCAACAAGATGTCTATATTTTCAACTGCAGCATCAGGGATAATATTTCCTACGGGCGCCCGGAAGCCTCGGATGAAGAAATTATTGAAGCGGCCAAAAACGCCAATATCCACGATTTCATCATGACCCTGCCTGAAGGATACGACACTATTATGGGCGAGCGGGGCGTTAGATTCTCTGGCGGCCAGAAACAGCGTATTTCCATCGCCCGCGTCTTTTTGAAAAATCCACCCATCCTGATACTGGACGAGGCCACCTCATCGCTTGACAATGAAAGTGAATTGTTTATTCAATCAGCGCTCGACGTGCTCTCGCGTGACCGCACCACTTTGGTCATAGCTCACAGGCTTTCGACGATCAAGAATGCTGACAGCATTTTAGTTCTGACAGAAGATGGTATTGCTGAGCAGGGCACGCATGATGATTTATTGGCAAAAGGCGGCGTCTATTCATATCTTTACCATCTCCAGTTCGTCGACAAGGTGAAAGAGGCAAAAGGAGCCGCCTGCTAAAAGCATAAACTTAGCTTAAGATAAGGCAAGAAGGCAAAATATATTACTCAAAAGGCCAGCTAGACAAAACAATACTGTCTGCTGGCTTTTTTAGAGATAGGGAAATATCTTGGCTAGCTTAAGCATAGTTGTTAGCAGAAGCCTATAATAAATAATGCTGGCGGCAAGAGAGTGAAAGATTGCCAGCAGGCTGGCAAAAATATAACTTGATCTGATAGGAGGGCAAAATGTTTTTAGTCAACACAGATTACATCCCGGGTAAAGAACTGGAATTTTTAGGGTTGGTGCAGGGCAGCACCATTCAGACCCGTCATCTGGGTAAGGATATCGGCCAGAGTTTCAAGCATTTAATCGGTGGTGAATTAAAAAGCTATAACGAGATGATGGCCAGTGCCAGAGATCTGGCACTGGAAAGAATGACCGGAGAGGCTAGGGCTCTGGGGGCAGATGCCGTTATAAATATCCGTTTGGCTTCTTCAGCTGTCATGCAGGGTGCTGCAGAAGTCATGGCCTACGGCACAGCTGTTAAATTTCGCTAAATCTTAAATGCTACTGTGACTTTGGTTCTCATTCGCTCTTAGCGGCTTATGCTATTATCTGCCTAATAATCTCAAGCAAGGAAGTGGCTAAGAATGCAAACAGAAGCTCCCTATACTCCGTCTGCTGCTCCCGTAGGTCAGATCAGGACTGATCGCGGCTTGCTGAAGCTGATCATATTGTCTTTTCTGACACTCGGCATTTACTCGATCGTTTTTTACTCCGGGGTCTCCAACGATATCAATATCATAGCCAGCCGCTATGATGGTAAAAAGACCATGCACTACGCTCTTTTACTTTTCCTGGCCGCTCCTTTTACTTTCTCCATCGCCTATTTTGTCTGGTTTCACCGGATTTCTAATCGAATTGGCGGAGAGCTGCGGCGCAGAAATGTCCCCTCAAACTTTAGTGCATCTACCTTCTGGCTCTGGAATATTCTGGGCTCTCTAATTGTGATAGGACCCTTTGTCTATATCTACAAGCTCTGCCAGGCCTGTAATGACCTGGCCGCCCATTATAATCAATTCGGTTAAGCTGAAGGGCAAGCATCGATCAGAAATTATCCAGCAAGAATTTTGCGAGAAAGAAGGCAGTTATCACTTTGCTGCCTTTTGCTTTTCTTTTCTAAAGGTACTATTGATATTTCTTTGTAAGCTTAGTGCTGCTTAAAGAGAAGAGCTTATTTTTTCTAATCCCGGCCAGCTTTTCTTCAAGGGAGAATTTTGGTTTATTTCTTTGTTGACAAAGAAGATGCTCTATTTGCCCCCAAAAAGTGATGGGGGATTCCCGTAGTAAACATGCCAGCACAGATCTTCGTGACCTTCCTCACAACAATTGCCGCTGGCATCAGTTATTCTTTTTTACATCCAGATTAAAAAGGAGTGTGAAATCAGATGAAGGAAAGAGTTGTCATCATTGGATCATCCATTACAGGCTTTTATCTTATGAATGAATTAGTTAAAAGAAATTTTGCTGGCAAGATAACGATAATTGACGAAAAAGAGGATTACCCCTATAACACTTACCCGCTTTCCAAAGAATGGATGCTGGAAGAGGACAATCTAAAATCCCCTCTCCTGAAGGACAAGGAGTTTTATGAAGAAAACAAGATCGACCTGAGACTTAAGACAAAGGTTGATTTCATCAATCATAAAGATCAGTCAGTGACGACTCATCTCAATGAAATTATTCCCTATGATCATTTAGTGATTGCAACAGGTTCCAGATTGAGAAAATTAAATTTGCCTGGTGAGGATGCTGAAGGTATTTTTTATCTTCGCAATTTTAAGGATGCCCAGAAAATCAAAGAATGGGCCAAGAAAGTTGAGCATGTGGCGATAATCGGATCCGGATTTATAGGTTTGGAATTAGCTTCGACCTTTTCTCAACTAGGTAAAAAAGTTTCAATCATAGAAAGATCAGGCAGGCCGCTGGGGAAGATATTAGGTGAACAAGTTTCAGATTATTTCGTGAAAATGCATCAGGCACACAAGGTGAAATTCTTCTTCAAGGAAGAAACTGAAAAATTTATTCAGGATGAAACGGGAAAGGTTGCTGCGGTGCAAACAAAGAGTGGCAAAAAGATAGAAGCCGAGATGGTTTTAATTGCGGTGGGCGTTGAACCTAATATATCTTTTGTAGTCGATTCACTAGAAACAGATCGTGGCATTATCGTTAATGAGTTCGGTGAAACATCTTTAGCCAATATTTATGCGGGTGGAGATGTTGCTATGTGGCCCTATAAAAACAAACTGATTCACATCGAACATTGGGAAACTGCCTGGAGTCAAGGGATTTCCATCGCCCGAAACATCTTAAATAATAAAAGCAGTGCATATAGTGTAGATCCTTATTTTTGGACAGATCAATATGATGAAACTTTTGAGTATTTAGGCAATGCAAGAAGCTGGGACAAAACTCTTGCGTGGGGTGAGCTGGATGAAGGAAAATTTGCCGTTGCCTATCTTGATGAAAACAACTATCCGCTGGCGATTCTTTTCGCCAATAAATCTGAGAAAAGAAAAGATATCCAGGAAATCTTAAACAAAAATCAGGCCCTGGACGAAAGTTCCTTGGCATTGGCCGGCGACTAAAAAAAGGGCGGCAGCTTGACCAGTTAAAGACTCTGATTGGGCATGATAGGCAAATATTGCTACGAGCAAGGGCTAAAAAATACTTGCCTATTTTAATAGGCAATAAAAATAAAAAAGTAGCTTGTAAAAAAACCAATCTCACTTCTTTGTAAGCCATGTGCTGCTTAAAGCAAAGTACTCCCTCTTGGGGTGAAATATTCACTGATTAGTTATAGGGGTGAAATTATCACTGATTAGGGGCACAGGGTTAATAGCAAAATGAACTGCTTGTCCTGAAAGAGATTTAAGAAAACTTGAAAACGCAAGCAGTTCCGAATACAAAACAGTTCTAAAATCACAATTTAACTTTAGAAAACCATGTTAAACTTAAGTTGAGCCGTAAACTGGAAACAAAAATAAGCACAGTAAAGCAAGGCTAGCATCCTTTTGTAAGTGGAAGTGCTATAGCCTTTCTGGCATTAAGATTTCGGTATACAGCTCAGCTTATTAATGTTAAAAGAGGCTTACTCTTTTAGCAGATGGTCCGGTCGTCAACTGTTCATCGGACAATTTGCTAAGCTACGTCTAAATTAAATTC
>CAZUWY010000033.1:0-10132 GCA_964624395.1 uncultured Mageeibacillus sp.
CCCTTGGTCCTGTTTAAATAAAGGGTGGATAAGTTTTTGCTATTTTCTTAATAATACAACAGACCGGGGTCTGCAGGAGTGTAAATATACGATGAACAAATTAAATCTTAAAATTTGCTATTTTCTCCTCAGTATTTGTCTCTTTGCTATAATTAGCTCAATCCCTTCCCACGGAGCAGATTTTGGACAAAAAGGATGTTTTTTTAAGCAGTAAATTATCTGTCCGCCAGCTGATCGCCGGCGCCAGGCAGACAGGAAGCCTCACCAATCCAAGCTATGGACCGGCCAGAGGCCTTGAAGGCATGCGTGCTCATAAGAAATTTGTCAATATCTTAAGTGCAGATTTAGAAAATATCAGTCTCAACTCTGAGTACAGCCTCAAAACAGAATACAGATTTAAAGCTCCAGGACTTGAATATCTATTAGAGATATCCGGCCGCTCTGATCTATGGTATCTGGCGGAAAGAGGGCTTTGCCTGATTGAAATCAAGAGCTATCGGGGTGATCTTTCTGAAGATAAGGTCTTTGAAAATCCGCTCCACTGGGCGCAAGCTGAAGTCTATTCCTATATACTCCTGGAAGAAATGAAAGAAGATAACGATTTTGAAAAAATCATTGTCTCTCTTGCCTATATCTCCGTTGACAGCAGCGATTATAAAATTATTGAAAAAGAAATGGACTATGAGAGTCTCAAATCTTCTTTTGAGGACATATGCAGCCGCTGGCTGAAAAACACCATCAGCCTGATCGATTACAGGCGGCTTAGAGATCTAACCAATATTGAGCCCGGCTTCCCATATGAAAATCTGCGCGAAGGCCAGCATTTCTTCATGCGCCAGGCAATGGCCGCCATCCGCGATACAGCTGTATTGTTTGCTCAGGCAGCCACGGGCAGCGGCAAGACCATGAACACCCTCTACCCTGCCGTCAAAGCCCAGGCTGCAGGTCTGGGCAGCACAATTTTCTATCTGACCAATATGTCCTCGACCAAGGAGATAGCCGAACAGGCGGTAAATGATCTCAAAGCTGCAGGCTTTATGCTCAGATCTATTACCCTCACAGCCAAAGAGAAGATCTGCCTGGCCCCAGATCTATTTTGCGAGCAAAAGCTTTGCCCCTTTGCCCAGGATTATTACTTGCGCCTGCCTGATGCCCTGATAGAGCTGGCCGGTAAGAATAAAGCGGATCTGGACACAATTACAGGCATTGCCAAAAAACATACTCTTTGCCCCTTTGAACTGCAGCTGGACTTCTCAGAATGGTGCGATATTGTCATTGGCGATTATAATTATTTTTTTGATCCCAGAGTCTCTTTACAGCGCTTCTTTCACGCAGATAACAAAGCCAAGCATATTTTATTAATTGATGAAGCCCATAATCTTCCGGGACGGTCAAGGCAGATGTACAGTGCTTTTTTGGAATTAGCTGAATTAAAAAAATCTTTAGTAGAGCTGTCAGCACCGGAAATTATGAGTTTTGCACCTGTAATCCAGCTTATAAACCGCCTGAAAACAGTGGTTGAAAGCCTGGAAAAGCTTTTACCTCAGCTTGCTACCGGTGATGAGTATAAAGATAATGAGCTCTTGGGCACAGCTGTTGACAGCAGAGATCTTCTTTTGGCAGCAGATTTTTTGGGCACCAGAAAAAAACTGGAGAGTTTTCTTGCCAATATCGGGTCTTTAATATATTTTCTGGCCCAGTTCATGGAGCATTTTACTGAATTTGAACACATTAAAGAACTTAAAGAGCTCTGGTTCAAGCTGCATTTTTACCAGCGGGTAGCAGAATGCTTCTACGACAAAAACTATATAACCATGATCCGGCGCCTCAAGGACGATAATCTGATGATCGGACAGCTCTGCCTGGATGCCGGCACCAATCTGACAAGCAGGTATTTCCAGCGCTATCCCGTGATATTTTTCTCCGCCACCTTGAATCCTGCCGATTACTATAAAAGACTTCTCTACGATAAAAACACTGAAGATCCGGCCGACGATCTCTATCTGCCCTCACCTTTTGCCCCCGAAAACAGACTTGTTTTGGCCATGTCTAATTATTCCGTGCGCTATAAGGACCGGGCTAATACGATTTTTCCCATTTTGGAATTTATCTTCAAGGCAGTGCAGCTTCAGCCGGGCAATTATCTGGTCTTTTGCCCTTCATTTTCCTATCTGCACGCATTAAGAAACATTTTGCAAAAAACTAAAGCCCCGGATAACTGGCAGATCATGCTGCAAAATCCCAAGATGAATGAGCTGGATAAAGACGCCTGGCTGGAGCGCTTTAGAAGCCCTAAGCAGAAGCCTCTTTTAGCTTTTGCCTGCATGGGCAGTATTTTCAGTGAAGGGATTGATCTTACAGGCCGCCAGCTGGTGGGAGTTTTTGTCATTGGCACCGGGCTTCCCCGTCCCTCGCCGGAAAGAGAATTGATGTGCCAGTATTATGAACTGGAATTTGGCAGCGGTTTTCATTTTGCCTATACTTTCCCCGGCTTTAACCGCGTGATGCAGGCAGCCGGACGCTTGATCAGAAGTGAAACAGACCGGGGCGTCATTGTCCTGATTGATGACCGCTACAGCCGAGAGGACTATCTGCAGCTGATGCCAAAAGACTGGTATACAGTCTATGTCCAAGACGATGAAGAGGCCCTTTTAACAATTGAGGATTTTTGGGCAGAAAACTAATTTATCTTTTCTTCATTTCCAGCTGCTCTGTCAGCTTATCCAGACTGTCAATCATTTTCAGCTTAAGATATCTTTTTTCCAGCTTCTCCTCCAAATATCTTGCAATAAAGGCCAAGAGCTCATCTCTAACCTGCCCGCTGACAGTAAAATTAAACAATAATTGGTAATCTGCCTGCACTATGTATAAAAGCGAGGCTGCCGCCGCCCGGGAAAGCTGAAGTAAATCCTCTCTGCCATGCGGGCAGCAGAGCAGGCCGGAATCGGTAAAACTAAAATATAAATTGTCTTTAGTCTCCTGATGGCAGAGCAGGCAGTCATTTAGCCAGGGGGCATAACCCAGATCACTGATGAGGCGCAGAGCTGCTATCTGAACGGTAAAGACCGGATCATCGGTCTGTGACAGCTGGTAAAGACTATAGGCCCAAAGATCATAGACCTTTTTTTCAGCCACCCCCTGGGCCAAAATATCGAGGGTGATCTCACTTAAATGGGCTGCAGCAGTGAGCTTTGGCAGGTCCTGGCTGATAGGCAAAAAAGCCTCGACCAATTCACCGCGATCAACGGTGATGCGGTCACGATAGGAGAAAATTTCAAATTCTGCCAGCACAAAGGGCATGCTGATAGCCTGCAGATGGCTTTTACCGCTGGCTGCTCCGTAGCCCATGGCAGTAAAAAGGCCCCTGTCTTTGCTCAGCAGATGAAGCAGCCTGTCTTTTTGGCCGATGGGGCTGGATTTTAACACAAAAGCCTTTACTTTTTGCTGTTTCATCTTGTCAGTTGTTAAAATCTAGCTCTTTCAAATGCTGGATTTTATTTCTCCAGTCCTGGCGCACTTTGACAAAGAGGTTTAGATCAGTTGGGCAATCCAGCATTTCTGCTATTTTCTCTCTTGATCTGATGCCAATGTTTTTGATCATGGCACCGTTTTTGCCCAGAATGATTCTTTTGTGGCTGTCTCTTTCCGAGAGGATGGCGGCACCGATTTTAACCCTTTCTCTCTCGCCCGCCTCATTATTTACCTCCTCAAAGCTCTCTATCATCACAGCTGTGCCGTAGGGCAGCTCCTCGGAGAGCAGATAAAGCATGGTCTCACGGATTAGTTCAGCGGACAGCATTCTCTCCGTCTGATCGGAATAATCCTCCTCATCATAAAGTGGGCTTGAAAGAGGTAGCTCTCTTTTGATCTCAGCAATAAGAAGATCAATGCCGTCTCCTGTTTTAGCAGATAGGGGGACAAGAGAGCTGATAGTAAAATTTTTGCTGTAAATATCGATCAGGGGCAAGAGGGCATCTTTTCTGGCGGTATCAATTTTATTGATGATGAGAATAACTTTTTTATCGAGCTTAATTGCCCTGTCTAATAACTGCCTCTCTAGATCATCGATAAAAGGTCTAAAGCTTGCCTCAATCATCAAAAGGATCAGATCTGCTGCCAAAAGAGCCTGCTCAGCCTCCTTGAGCATATGCTGACCCAGTCTGTTTTTAGCCCTGTGCAGGCCCGGTGTATCCAAAAAAACAATCTGAGCTTCATGATCGTTGTATACGCCCCTGATCATCTTTCTGGTCGTCTGAGGCTTCGGTGAGATAATGGCGATCTTGTTGCCGATCAGATGATTTATAAGGGTGGATTTCCCCACATTAGGCCGCCCCAAGATGGCCACATAGCCGGCTTTAAACTTATTTTGCTTCAGTGTTAAAATCTCGGCTTGCCTTTGAAACATCTCTTTTTCCTCATCTTCACTGGCATGGTCAAAGCCGAAAAGATGGAGGGCTCCGTGCACAGCTAAAAGCAGTACTTCCTCCTGCAGGGATCGATCTGCTTCACTGGCCTGCTCTTTTGCTCTCGGCAGGCAGATGGCAATATCTCCTAAAGAAAGATATTTTTTCTCAGCCATGATCTCTAAATCCCAGGGATTTATTTTCTCAGTCAAAGCACCCTTGCTGGCTGCTAGAGCTGGAAAAGATAGCACATCGGTGACTTGATCTTGCTGGCGGTAGTTTTTATTTAATTTTTTGATCTCTTCTTCATCGCAAAAAAGGATGGAAATGACAGCTGTAATATCTTTTTCTTCAAGCTCTCCGGCCAGAGGCATTTGGAGGTAGGCATTATTTAACTGCAAAAAGAGATCCGTTTTTAATTCTTGCTCAATTTCAATCCTGCTTTTGTCCTCAAGCCCCAGTTTTAGTCTTTGCTTCATTCTTCTTGCTCCTGAGGTCTTTCAGGATAGCTGACCCGTTGATGGAAATGACCTGAATAGATATGGAGGAAAGAGAGGATGATACTTTCCACCTGGGCAAAAGAAAGGCCGGATTTGATCAGCTGGTTTTGATCGGTCTTGGTCTTAACTATCCTTCTGATCAGACTTTCCGCACAAGAAATATCTTTGGGATTTACCGAGCGCATGGCAGCTTCAACCGAATCTGCCAGCATAACAATGGCGGATTCCTCCGAGTCAGGCAGCGGTGTCTGGTAGCTGTAGGCCTCTTTTGACGGCGGGGCTTTGCCCTCTTTTTCAGCCAGTTCACAGGCCTTATGGTAGAAGTACTGCAGCACTGTACTGCCGTGGTGCTGGTGAATAATATTTAGCACCTGCTGGGGCAGCCGGTATTTTCTCCCCAGCTTGACGCCATCAGAGGGATGCCTGGTGATTATTTTGCTGCTTTCCAAAGGCAGCATGAAATCGTGGGGATTTTCTCCTGTCTGGTTCTCGGTGAAAGCCAGCGGATTTTCTATCTTGCCGATATCGTGAAAATAGGAGCCAACGCGCACGATCATGGCATTGGCACCAATTGATTCTGCTGCCGCCTCAGCTAGATTAGCCACCATCATTGAATGCTGGGAGGTGCCCGGTGCTTCGATAAAGAGCCTTCTTAGCAAAGGATGGCTCATCTGTGAGAGTTCAATCAAACGCAGTGGCGAAACTGTATTAAAGATCATTTCAAAAAGAGGCATCACGCCAATGGCAACGATGACCGAGAACATGCCGCTTAATACAGTTTGAATAATATGCGAGAGCATAATGCCCCAGGCTTCATGGGTGAGAAGGCCAAAGACCACACTCATGCTCAAGTTGGCAAAAGATGTGACCATAATGATCTTGGCGTAATTATCATGCCTGCCGATGCCCTTGGTATAAAGGGCGGCAATCAGGCTGCCGGCCAGGGCAGTCATAGAAAAGGCCATCTCAAAGCCGGTCATGGGGATGATCATAACGGTCAAGAGGATCGAGATCACCGCTGCTGTCCTAAAGCCGAAATAGGCCGCCACCACCACGGCGGCAAAATAAACCGGTGGTGTCAGAGGATGATCCTGGGCCAGGTAAATCGAGACTAGCATGGGGATCAAGACAGCTATGGCCAGAGCCATTAAATAGCGCGGTGCTTCCATGATCTGAGGATGGTAGCGGGCAAAATAGGCGATGCCAATGGCAGATAAAACCAGCACCAGTAAAAGTATCCCCAGGAGCCTAAACCAGTCGATGCTCTTGTCCCCGGTCAGATCTAAATCATAGAGCATCTGCCAGCTGCTCTCCGTGATTACATCACCTTTAGAGACAATTCTCGCCCCCCGGTTGACCATGACCGGATTATTGACAATCCTGTCATAGGCAGCCTGGCGGGCATTGATAGTGGCCTCTTCATTGGGGATGACATTTGGTTTCAAGATCAGCTGCAGGCTTTGTCCGACCAAATTGACATCATCAGCATAATATTCACTGTTTTCTTTTAGAAGTTTTATGGCATTATTGATGCTTTGATTTAACTGCAGCTGATCCAAAGAATCGGACATAATAGCTTCGGACTGGGTATGCAGCATATCAGCAAAATTTTCGAAACGGACTGCAGACATTTTCATCAAAAGCTGAGCGTCTGCTGCCGGTATGGTAAGGCCTAAGGTCTGGTCGAGCTCAGAGATCAGGGTGGAGGCAGAAATTTGCAATTCTGTCTCGGTCGGCTGTCTGAGATTGTGCTTTACAGTCTGCTCGGGGCTTTCAGTCTCCGGTCTGCCCTGGGCATCTTCCCCTTCTGAATCAGGTGTTTCAACCTCCGGTGATTTGACCGTATAGATGGCATCTCTTCTCTCTTCAACCATGGCAAGAAAACGATTGACCTCAGAGAGCGTATTCTCACTTGCCTGCTCCGATCTCATCATCACAGTTTTGATTTCAGCCTGGGCCTGAGCTGCTCTTTTTTGCGTCTCTATCTTATCGGCAATGGCTCGGGGGGCATTGATATCATAATCGCTTATATCGCCAACACTGAGATTATAATTTTCCGGCCGTGAACCAAAATAGATTGACAAAACCAGTAAAAGGACTAAAGCCACCAGAATGGCAGAACTTATTTTTTTGCTGGTAACCAGATTCATTGCTGCCCACCCCTTTTTCTCTTTTGCCTTTTATTCTCTGCCGCTTCATAAGCGCGTATGATGCGCTGAACCAGAGGATTTCTAACTACATCTCTCTGAGTCAGGCGGATAAGCCCGATCCCCTCAATTTTGCTCAGGAGCAAAGCCGCCTCTTCCAGACCGCTCCTTTTGTCGAGCGGCAGATCTATCTGTGTGATATCGCCGGTCACAACCGCTTTGGAATGAAAGCCTATTCTGGTCAAAAACATCTTCATCTGTTCTCTGGTGGTGTTTTGCGCCTCATCCAGAATTATAAAGGCATCATCTAAGGTTCGGCCGCGCATATAGGCCAGCGGGGAGACTTCAATCACACCCTTTTCCTTATTCTTCAGATATTGCTCCGTACCCATCAGATCGTTTAAGGCATCGTAGAGAGGCCTCATATAGGGGTCAACTTTGTCTTGCAGATCTCCGGGTAAAAAGCCCAGCTTTTCTCCCGCCTCTACCGCTGGTCTGGTCAAAATAATGCGCGAAACATTATGTTCTCTAAAAGCCTTGACCGCCATGGCCACAGCCAGATAGGTCTTGCCCGTGCCAGCCGGCCCAATCGCAAAGGTCAGCTCATTTTTATCAATCGCTTCCACATATTTCTTTTGCCCCTGCGTTTTGCTCATGATCGGGCGGCCCTTGCCGTTGACACAGATCAGCCCGGGAGAAAAATCGGCAAATACTTCTTTTTCACCGCTTAAAGCTGCCTCAACAAGGTAAGCGGTTAGCTGCTCTGTCAGCGGATGACCGTTCTTATGCAGTTCTGCCATTCTCAAATAGATAGCTGCAGCAGCTTCAACAGCGTCCTCTTCGCCCCGTACAATCAGCCCATCGCAACTGACCTCAGTTTCAACGGCAAATGCCTGATCAATCAGACGGACATGACCGTTGATGGCACCCATGACCGCAATCGCGGCCCCTGTATAATCAATTGGAATTCTCTTTTCCATACCAGATAAGTATATCTTTAGTCAACAGGCAACAGCAAATCCTTTTGATACGAGATTCTGTCCTCACTGAGGGCGGGAATGACAATTTTCTTTTCATGCTTGACCGTAATTGTCCAGTTCTCTCCCTCCAAATCTTTGAGGATTAAAGCTCTGACATTTTCCAGATAAGGGACAACATAATCCTCGATATTTGCCGGTTCGACTATGGCCCTGATTTCAAAAGCGGAATTTCGGTCGAAGCGAACCCCATTGATTACTATCTGATCTTCGATGCTGCGAATTTCCGTGGTGGCCACTTTCCTTTCACCGTTGATCGATACAGCCTGGGCCCCTAAAGAAGCCAGCTCGTTGACAAACTGTCTCAGCACCGAATCTCTCATTTTTGCCGGTGCCTTACAAGAAAGGCTGATCACCACTCCCTCATTTTCCACTTTGCGCATGCCGGCAAAAATCGCATAGCTTTCCTTTTCTTCAATTATCTTGGCAATCGCCCCGGTCTCCGAGCCGCTCAATTCATTTTCCAGGGTGCGGATATAATTGTGCAGCTGATTATTTCTCTGATCGAGCTCCTGATTTTTCTTCTGGTATTCGATCACTGAATTTTGCAATTCCTGCAAGCTGTCCCTGGTCAAAGATCTTCTGTTCAGCCCTTTCATCTGCAGGGCCAGTAAAAGCCCAAGGACAACACAGACTACGATGACAAAAATGCTGCGGCCGTATTTAATCCTCACTGCGTGTTACCTCCAGTAGAGTAATGAATTTTCTGTAATCCCCGTATTCAGAGAAGGAGGGAATTGTCTGCAGCCCGCTCTCAATACTCATCCTCACTCCTATCTCAACATCTGTTATTCTTTGCAGGTACCTGTCATTTGCCACTGCCTCTAGTAAGTCCTCCTCTGGGCCGATGGCCAAAATCTCATAGGGAGGAGAGAGGCGGCGCGAATAAAAAAGTATGGTCGGCCCGATGCAGTAAATCTGCGGCAAAGAGGTTATCCTGATTTTGTTCAAAGATAAAGCTCTTGCCCCGGCCCCATTGAGGAGATTAATCAGATGAGTGATGGTGCCGTCATGAATAAGAGCGTCCGGCTTATCGATCAAGGGATCGTAGCCCTCTTTGTCTCTGAGGATAATCTTAAGTCCCGACCCACTGACTTCCTCTTGCCCGCCGATCAGCCTGGCCTCTTCCAGTTCCGCCAGCAAATCTGGCCTTTTGCCTGCCAGATCCAAGGAGGCCAGCAGATCCCTTCTTTTGTTCTCCAGATTCTTTTGCTGGCGCAGCAAAGAATCGTGGTTTAGCATCAAAGAGGCCAGTTCACTTTCTGCTTCGTCATACTGGCGGCTGAGCTCGTCTTCTAAGTTTTCTCGGCCAAAATCCTTCAAGAGATAGATACTGCTGACACCCAAAGCCAGCAAAAGAAAAAACAAAAGCCAAAAGAGCTCTTTTTTTGATTTTAAGCCAAAGCTTTTTTTCTCAAGTTTTTCTTCAGGCAAAAGATTATCCATCACCGCGCAGATGCTCCATTACAAGGTTAAACTCTGCCGGCAAAGCAGAGCTTAGGCTGATCAATTCCCCAGTGCTGGGCTGGCTGAACTCCAGACTTTTGGCATGTAAAATCTGGCCTTTACCTAAGATCTTTTCTCTTTTTTTGCCATAGACCGGATCATCCACCAAAGGGTGACCGATATAGGCGAGATGAACTCTTATCTGATGGGTCCTGCCGCTTGTCAGTTCACAGGCGATATGGGCGCCGTATTTAGCCTGCTCAAGCAAATCTATTATGGTAAGGGCATCTTTTCCATCTGCCCGCACTGCCATGCGCTGCCGGTGGACAAGATCTCGGCCTATCGGTGCAGCGACCGAGATTGAAGAAGAGGCAAATCGGCCCCAGGCCACAGCATGGTAGATCCTTTTGACTTTTCTCTCCTTAAACTGCAAAGCCAGGTTCAGATGAGCCTTGTTGTTTTTAGCAGCCACGATAAGGCCAGAAGTATCCTTATCGAGGCGGTGTACAATACCGGGCCTCTCCCTGCCGGAGACATCCGAGATATTTTTTTCTAAATAAAAAAGCAAGGAGTGAAAACCAGCCTGAGTTAAGTCTGGG
>CAZUWY010000033.1:10142-20299 GCA_964624395.1 uncultured Mageeibacillus sp.
TTTTCTAAATAAAAAAGCAGAGCATTGACCAAAGTCCCCTCTTTGTTCCCGGCCGCCGGATGAACCACCTGACCTTTTTTCTTGTTAACAACTAAAAGATCCTCATCTTCATAGACTATCTCGAGGGGGATATTTTCGGCCTGAGGTTTTGATTCTTTACTCTTTATGATAACAGTGAATTCATCCCCTGCCCTCACCTCCTGGGCAGGTTTTAACCTCTCCATTGGTCCGGTAATGTCCTGGCTGATCAAAAGCTTCTTGATCTCCGATCTGGACAAGCCCGATTCAGCTGCCAGCCAGACATCCAGACGCGCATGATCTTTGGTGGCTGTAAAAGATCTTTTGCTCACATGGCATCACCGTCTATATGAGGAATTTTGCCTGCCAGATCCGTGAGGAAATTTTTGTCGATTAAAAGAAATAGAAAAGCTAAAATAACCCCGCAGGTGACGTAGGCATCGGCCAGATTAAAAATAGGGAATCGATAAGGGCCAAAAATAAAGGAGATGAAGTCTGTGACTTTCCCTAAGCGGATTCGATCGATGAGATTACCGATCCCGCCTGCAGCAATCAGGACGAGAACAATTTTGGCTTTATAGCCCTCACAAATCCCCAGATAGTACAAGACAACAGAGCTCACCAGAATTGAGGCCAAGGATAAAACAATAATGCCCCATTCTTGATCAGCCAGAAAACTCCAGGCAGCGCCGGGATTCTTCGAGAGCTCAAAATGGAAGAAATCCGGAATGATGCGAATGATCCTGTCCAGCAAATATCTCTCGGCCATGGCCTTGGACAGCTGGTCGATGACGATCAGGGCCAAAACTGCTACTACGGCCATATAGTGATCTCCTCCAATCCTTCATAGGGCTGCTCGCTGCTCGCCCCAGTCAAACCTTCAATGCGCTGATTATAGCAGATAACATTACAAGGACTGGCCAGTCCCAGAACGCCTCCGGCATCCAACAGCTCCACCAGGGCCATGGTAACAGCATGCCTTTGCGCAAATTTACTCTCCGGCTGCTCATTATCAATTGTAGCAAAGCTCAGACTGTTCAGTCTCTGCCAATATGCCTCTTTCAAGAGGCTTAAAGCTTCAATATCGCCGGCCTCACCTAAAAGCTGATTAAAGTAAAGATAGGGCTCAGAATAATCAGCCTCTGCAATCATAAGCTCCAGCGCCTTGATCTTGGGCAGATCGCTGGGCATCACCGGGATAGGTGTCGGTGTCACAGTTATGCTGGGCAAAAAGATCACATTGGGATCGAGCGTGGGCGTCGGGCTGGATGTTGGCGTGGGCGTAAGAGTGACATTGGGGTCAGGTGTGGGTTCCGGTACCAGTATTTCATCCTTTTTGACCAGAGGCAGCTTATTAATTCTCAGCTCTCTTTTTATTTCCTCCCCCACCAGGGCATAATTATCGCTCTCCGGCCAGACAAAAAGCAGCGGCATAACAGGCTCGCTGTCCATCAGGGATAAATCCGCCCCAGCGGCAAATTCTTCCAGACTGTTTTTAATCTCTTCTACCGGAGGCATAAACTGATGGCCGCCCTTATCCGGGACAGGAGAATAAAGCCAGGAGCCGGCAGGATTGTCTTGGCAAAGGCTTGATCTGAGGAAAGCTTTCAGGAAGGAAAGATAATAATCTCTATCGGCTAAGGGTCCTTGATCTCGGTAAAGCTGCAGATAGGCAAACTCACCCGTGGGAAGCTTTCTATGCCTTAGATCTCTGACACCGCCATAGCGGGGCCAGATTTTTGCCGATAGGAGCAAAAGGTCCAGTTCATTTTGCATGAAAGCGGTTATGGCAGCATCTGACGCTGGGTAAACCCTGACCTTGATCTCCATCTTGATCTCTGGATTTCTCGGCAGCAAACTGAGCGCTCCGCCAATTTCTTGTTCTTTGACCCGCCATTTACCCGTCCCGGGCGGCAGCTGCCAGACTAGACCTTCAGCATACTGCCTGGGCACTAAGGGAATATTTAAATAATCGCTCAGATTATCGCAGCGGCCGGCCAGATGGATGATGACAAAATCTGCACCTGTCTCAATGCTTTTAATCTTTTTGATCCCCTCTGAGCGAGGCAAGAAGGTGAGCTCATTAATGTCTACCTTACTAGCTAAATCATCTGCTGTGATCCCAACCAGGCTCTGATCAAAATTGAGATCTTCAGCGCTGCCAGCAGTTAGATCGCCCTCAGGTTGATCATCGCTCTCGCTTTTTTCCTCCTCAGGATCTTCAGCATCCAAATCCTTCTCTTCATCAAGAGCTTCCGGAGGAGCAATAGTCTCTATGCCCTCAGCATCATTATCACTATCGCTATCGCCGTTTTGCTCGGAGGGCTGGTAATCGGCCCATTTCTCACCTTCTGTCAGAATCCTCCAGCCCTGATTATTCTTCCAGGCTAAAATTGAAGCACGGACATCTTCGGGGGTAAGCAAATTGCCATCAGAAAAAAAGATTCCCTTTTTGATCGTCAGTTTGAGCGAGAGGCGGTCGGAAGACCAGCTCATTTTCTCCACAATCTCTGATTTCAGCCCTGCCGAGCTGTCCAGCTCAAAGAGCGTCTGATACAAAAGGCTGTAGACACCCTTTTGCTCTACTGTACCGGGCTGGAGCGGGCTGTAGGTGTCAGGGTTTTGCCACCAGATGCTAAGCTCTCCCTCAGCTGCTTTCTGCTGGACTGCCGGGGTGGGAAGTTCAATTTTATTCTTGCTATCGGCCTGCTCAGTTGCAAAAATCTCCTCATTGCTCCTGGCTGGAGAGCAAGAGATTAAAAGATTCAAGCTAAAGAAAAGACAGAGGCCTAGAGCAAGAATCCTAGCTGAATAGGCAAAATAAGATCTTTTGATCTCAAGATATGCTTTGCCGTTTAAACAGAGATTTTGACCCTTTTTTTTATATCCTATTTTCATCTGCCTGTATAATTAATATCCAATCTATTAATCGATCTGGCCTGCCCAGAAGAGGCATCAACTCTGATCACAGCACCCTGAATATGGACATTTCCCCTCTGCAGCTGATAGGGTGTGGGCATAAAGGTGGTAAAGCGCTGGATGGAGCGCTCCTTGTCCATCCCGATAACGCCATCCATGCTGCCCGTCATACCCAGATCTGTAATAAAGGCTGTGCCCGAGCCAATGATTCTTTCATCGGCTGTCTGGACATGCGTGTGAGTGCCGCAGACTGCAGTAACCTTGTCCGCCAGCTGCCAGGCCAGGGCAATTTTCTCAGCGGTGGCTTCAGCATGAAAATCGATGATGACAATTTTGGGCCTGATCTTTTGCATCAGGGGCTCAAAATACCTGTGCAGAAAATAAAAGGGATTGTCCGCGCCCTGCATGAAGATCTGGCCGAGAAGATTGATAACCAAAATCTTGCCCGCTTTATGCTGGGCGCAAAAATAACCTTGGCCGGGCCAGAGAGGAGATCCGTTCCAGGGCCTGATGACCTCAGGAAATAAATCGGCCTCTAAAGGCCAGCTCTTTTGCTCCCAGGCATGATTGCCAAGAGTTAAGACATCGATGCCGGCAGCAAGAAGATCCGTGGCAATTTTGCCATTGATGCCCAGCCCTCCTGCTGCATTTTCAGCATTGGCAATGCAAAAGTCAATATCTTCATCCCTGAGGAAGGCCGGCAGCCACTCTATTACAGCTTCCCTGCCCTCCCGGCCGACTATGTCGCCGATCATCAAAATATTCACAGTTTCCTCCGCTAGCTAATTGTATCACAGAGCCAGCTAAGATAGGCTCTTGAACTATAATTGCTCTGCCTGATTCAGGCTATCAATCGGCCGGATGATCTCTCGTATAATTGTTTCTGGTCTTAAGGTGATTGCTCTGGCCAATGGCGGTATGGTTGAAAGCTTTTCCTGCAGATATTATTTTCATTTTTACCTTATTCATTTTGACTGCTGTAATTTGGCTAAACACCCGTAGCAAAAAAAGAAATTAGCATAGAGGCGGCAGAAATAGAAGTGGCCCCCGAAAGTTGGACAAAACAAGCCGACTTTCGGGTCACCGCAGCAGGCCTTGCCAGCAAAATATGGAAAAAACAAGCAGTTTGTGCTAGATTAAAACTAGCGGAGGCATACTGAGGCAACCGTTTCTTATACTTAACCTAAGAGTTACGCATCATACCTCTCAACTACTGCCTCCCTCAATAACGGCCTACCGGATAAAACCGGTAAATTGCGACCCAACGTCAGAGAAGCAGTGCATCCCTGAACAAAACCAATGCTCCTAGGAGAAATCTGTATGGCCGGTTACAAACACCCTTGCATTCATTGTGGGAATATGATTGACCATGATGCTCGTTACTGCACCTACTGCAACAGCCGCAGCCCATTCGCCTATCGCTGTCCCAGCTGCCTCAAGGAGGTCGAAAAGGAACAGTCAATCTGCTCGTCTTGCGGGCGCCAGCTCTATGTACCCTGCCCCAGCTGCGCACAACTGACCTTTGTCTCTGATCGCTGCCAAGCCTGCGGTTCTACCCTGCTCGTGCAGTGTCAGAATAGGAGATGCGGGCAGATGCAATTTTTCCAGAATACGAAGTGCACAGCCTGTGGTAAGCTCTTAAAAAACAAGAAGAAAAGGAAGTGAGAGACTAAGATGCTACATTCATTTACCAGGAATTATGAGGATAACTCGACCAATGCGGGCTTTGAGTTCACTTTCTATTGTGATATCTGCAACGACGGTTTCAGAAGTAGTTTTATTGAAAGTGAGACCTACAAGAAGGGTAAGAATCTGCGCGGTCTTAGCCAGGGGCTTGGTGTCCTTGGGTCTTTCCTCGGTGGACGCGCCAGCAGTGTCGGCTACAGAGTGGAGCGCAGTGGCCATGTTTTATCCGAGCGCTTCGAAGGCCAGTCACCGGAATGGCGCAAAGAACACGAGCAGGCTTTCGAAAGAGCGCATCATGAGGCGCAACGCCACTTCCATCGTTGCCACGGCTGCCACCTTTATGTCTGTGATTCATGTTTTAATGAAGATGAAGGCCTGTGTACAAAATGCGCTCCACGCCAGGAAATTTACGTGGCCAAAGCGCGAGCAGAGGCTATGCGTCAAAATATCGATGAAGCAGGGGCGCAAGCGACTGTTTGGCGGGGTGAAATCGAAAGCAAGACAACGATTTGCCCTTCTTGTGGCAAGCCGGCTGGCTCAGGAAAATTCTGCAACAACTGTGGTGCTTCCATGGAAATGCAGGAGTGCTCTGTCTGCGGAGCTAAAAATAGCCTAACCGTTAGATTTTGTAACAACTGCGGTAACAATCTGGAGGCTCCCTCCCAGCAAGTCGGCCTATGTGGCGAATGCGGTTTTCAAAATCCACCTGGTGTGAGATTTTGCGGTGGTTGCGGCGCCAAACTCTGACCAGGAGAGTGAAGCTATGATTAGTGAAAACACTGCTGCCCGCAATGCGGCCGCTGTTTATAGAGGAAAAATTGAATCGGCTTTATTCTCAGGAGATTGTGAAATAACTATCGAGGCTGAAGGAATACTCCTAGATAGCCTTTTTAAGACAAATTATGTCCCCTATGATTCGATCACCGCTATTAGCAGGGAGAGTCATGCCATACACCTGGATACAAGGGTTTCCCCTCTAAAGATCTCCCGTTTAGGTCTGGATGAAGAAGCTTTTTTTCTCAATCTCTGTACCGCTTTTAATGAAAAAGTCAAGAGGATTTTCCAACCCAAAGGCTCCCTGCTGATGGAGTTAAAAAATCCGGCCTATAATTACGATGAACGAGAGGGCAAGGCAAAATTGCAGGTCTTCCGCGATTGTATCCTGCTGCTGTCGCCCAATCTCGATGCAAGGCGCATTCCCTTTCTCTTTGTTTCCGCTTTAACAGCCAAGAATTACCTTTTAGATTTAGTACTGAAAACAGATGAGCAGTATAGGCTTTCCCGTCTTGGCTATGACTTTGACCCCCTCATAGCGCAGATAAGTGATGCCTTCCGTAATTTGCGCGCACGCAATGCCGAGCTGCTGGAACAGCTCGATCCGGCGCTGAGCCGCTCGCAGGCCGTGCAGGCGGCACAATTAGTGCCGGAGGGAATTGCAGTGCCACTGTCAGAGCTGCAGGCGCATCTTCCCACTACCGCAACCGTCATAAAAAAAATGCTGGCAGCGAGTCCTCTGGCTGAGTACTTTCAGGCTTTAGAGGAAATTACTGATGTGTCACGGATGGCTGTGGGTTTTAAGTGGCTTCCGTCTGCAGCAGATGAGGCTGAAAATCTGGAGGACAAAACAATGTCCGCAGACGATACAGAAGCAAAAGACAATGTGGAGATCAAAGAGCTGGCAGAGCCTTTAGTTGAAGCCGAAGCAGTACCGGAAAAGGTGTCAGACTGGGCTCTCTGGACAGTTTCGCCTGCCGGAGACGGACAAAAAGCAGTAGTGGAATTTAACTTCCCCAAAGAAAAGGCTGCCACTTATGTTTTTGAAACAAAGGGAAATTTTGAGAGTTTTCTTATAACTTTGAACCGAGCCTTCGAAGCCACTGACTTCCGCCGTGAGATGCTTTATCTGACGGATTCCGAGCTAGAGCTTGAAAAGAATGCGAACGCCCGTATGCTGCTGGAAAGAACCCCTGCCTTACAAGCACTGCGGGAGGTTTTTGCCGGTCGCGTCATCCATTACTCTATCGACAGCTGGCAGAAGAACCTGCAAGGTATGCTCAAGTAAGCAGTATACCTTGCAAATGCTGTCCAGCGCAGAGCAGACCGTCAACTTGAATTCTTAAGTCTTGTTGATACTAGCCAATGCCTTTTGAATATCCTTTTGGATAAGGGCCTGCATACTGTCTTGATATTTTGCTGGATTTATATTATAAAGTGCATTTTCAATCTGAGCTCTTAAAGCAGGCTTGTATTTTACAACAGCAGGTAAAAGCTGGATGCACTGCCTTGCTGTGATTGGTTTTTCATCTTCAAGGCAGTTTAGATACTGATCGATGATCTTTTCCAGTTTATTATCTGCATCCCATTTGCTATTGGCTGTAATTAGGAGAAAGCCTCTTGTTCTTACGTAAGAATTATCGCTGTCAAGCATATCTGCAAAAGCATCGAAGAAGGGATAGGCTTGGGCAGAATGGCTACTTATTTCTTCAAGCTCCTTTAAATAGGCATAAGCTTTTTTATCGTCAGGATTTAAAAGGCCTTTAACTAATTCTTCAATTTTTGACATCCAATCTGCTCCTAATCTCTTCCTTGAAAGTGTTTTACAAAACTCTTTATCTTGAAGATATTCTTAAAACAGCTTTTTGTCAGCTGAGATATTTACATCTAGCTCCCTGGCAAGGCTTACCTGCCTATAGGGATTTATTTTTTGTACTCTGCCCTTGTATTTAAATAATGAGCCTGTGCTCTTGAACCAAAAGCTAATCTTGGCCTTAGCACACTGCTGACGAATATCTAGTACCCAATCATAGTCGCATTCTCGAGCATCTCTACTTGTTTCGCCGGACACTGTAACATGATCAATGCCATACAAATAGGGAGATAAGTCTATTCTTTCTAAAAGAGGAGAACAGGCTACAAAGCGCTGTTTCAAAGGATAAGATAAAAATAGCGGCAGCCTGTAAGCGGCTAGCTTTTGGTTTTCAACTGTGCAGCCAATATTTACATTGTCATACCCTTCTCCCCAATCAGAGGGAAGAGATACAAGGAAACGGTCAATTCGCTTGGTCAGGATCAAAAATTCAATATCTTGTCTTACCTTAATCATGGCCCAGGCATCTTTTCGCCACTCATCTGCCTCTGGGAGAAAAAAATCGGTGGCAAAGCAAGTTGGGAGAATTTTATTTCCTTTAATATTATATTCACCTTTTGAATTCTTCCTGATGGGCCAATCAAATTTATCAGTTTTTACAATTGTATTTTGCCCATAACGTTTTCCTCTGGGTCCATAATAATAGCAATTTTTACAACCTTCACTGAAGGCATAACAACCGATCCATGGCTCCCAATTCATAGTCTGCCTCCTCTCGTATAATAATAGTTGAGATCTAGCTGGCAAAAGAAATTTTTGGCTCTACCTCAAGGATTCAAAGCTAGATTTACAAGATTCATTGGAGCTGTTAGGTTAAGTTAAGTTAAGTGCTGTTAGGTTAAGTGCTGTTAAGTCAAGTACAGTTAAGTTAAATACAATTAATTTAAGATCAGCTAAGCTAAGCTAAGCTAAGTTTACTTCTCTTTATTAAGTTTGACTCTGGTTTTCTCATTAGTTTTTGATTTTTTAATCTTTTTTTCAATTGGTAAGCACCAAACTTTCATCTCTGACCTTGCTGCAGAGCCTGCCAATTAAAAAACCGGGTAAAATAATTCATTTCACCCGGTCCGATTATCTCACCGTTGCTTGAACAGCCAAGATTTTCTTGTTTTGCCAAGTATGCATTGGCAATCTCTCTTAGTTTATTTGGCGTAATCTGCGCATCTGCTCTCACGAATCATATTAACCTTGATCTGACCGGGAAAGTTTAACTCGGTCTCGATCTGCTTGGCTATCTGATGTGCTATCAGGGGCATCTCATCATCTTTTACCACATCCGGCAATACGATGACTCTAATTTCCCTGCCAGCCTGTACTGCGTAGGATTTCTCCACCCCCTCCATTGAGTTGGCGATCTCTTCCAGCCGTTCAATCCGCTTGATATATGTTTCCACATTCTCGCGCCTGGCTCCCGGTCTGGCCGCAGATATTGCGTCTGCAGCTGCAACCAGTGAAGAGATCAAAGAGGTAGGTTCGCAATCACCGTGATGCGATGCAATAGCGTTGGTTGTCACCTCATCGAGCTTGAGCCTTTTAGCGATGTCAACACCTAAAGAGATATGAGATCCCTCTAGTTCAAAGTCAACAGCTTTGCCGATATCGTGCAACAACCCTGCACGTTTGGCAGCCATTACATCAAGGCCTAGTTCCGAGGCCATGATGCCACTGATGCCAGAAACTTCCACCGCATGCTGCAAAACATTTTGCCCATAGCTGGTGCGGTATTTCAGGCGACCCAGTATCTTGATCGCTTCAGGATGGATGCCTACCACGCCGGCCTTAAACACTGCCTCTTCACCGGCCTCCCTGATAGACTGATCCAGTTCCTTTTTGGCCTTCTGCACCATCTCCTCAATTCTTGCCGGATGGATGCGGCCGTCCTGGACCAGTTTTTCAATGGCAATGCGGGCAATCTCACGCCTGATCGGATCAAAGCTGGACAGGATAACTGCCTCAGGTGTGTCATCGATAATGAGATCGACCCCGGTCATGGTCTCAATGGTTCTTATATTCCTGCCTTCTCTGCCGATGATCCTGCCCTTCATCTCCTCATTGGGCAAAGATACAACAGTCACAGTTGCTTCTGAGACAAAATCCGAGGCATATCTTTGGATAGCTCCGACAACAATTTCTTTCGCCATATTGTCGGCATTTTCCTTGGTCTCATCTTCGATCTGACGAAACAATACCGCCATATCGTGCTTATACTCGCGTCTGGCCTCAGCCAGAACCTGTTGTTGTGCAACCTGCATGGAGAGCCCGGAAATTCTCTCTAACTCCAACATTTTATTTTTTTCAATCTCTTCAAGACGGTTTTCCGTCTCAACCAGATCACAATGTCTTTGCTCGATCTCCTTTTCCTTTTGCTCCATAACACCCATGCGGCGGTCCAGACTTTCTTCCTTTTGATCAATGCGGTTTCTTTCTCTGGACAATTCTGATCTCTTGCTGCGGGCATCCTTTTCTAATTCCGCTTTCACCTTATGTACTTCTTCTTTAGCCTCCAGTAAAAATTCTCTTTTAAGATCTTCACCTTCTTTTCTGGCCTCTAGAATCAGTTTCTTTATTTCTTCAGCGGTCTTGTCTTTTTCTTCCTGCAGGGCGATGCTCTCTTTACTCAAACCGCGCTTGTACCAGTTGATTATAGCTATTGCCACTAGTACAGCGCCTATAATTAAGCCAATTATTAAATATAGCCACTCTATGACAAATCACCTCCATGATTAATTTTTCAAGTTACGATAAATTTCAAAAACAGCGCCTCGAAAGGCGTCGTGCATACTGAGTTATATTCTATTAAAGATCGAGGCTGGCTGTCAATTGCAGCCTCTTTAGAGCCATTTGCGCTGCTAGTATTTTTCGCTAGAAATGACGCTATGAAAGGTAT
>CAZUWY010000034.1:0-9200 GCA_964624395.1 uncultured Mageeibacillus sp.
TCCGGATATACCCTGGGTGATCGAAGAGATTTTGCCCCGAAAGAGCTTTCTTAAAAGGCCCGGCATCGCCAATCTCGACCTGCTCTTGATCACGATTTCCGCCTCTAGGCCCTACCCCGATCTCAACATGGTGGACCGCCTCTTGGTCTTATCTTTTGCCGCCGCAATTGCTACTGTCCTGATCATCAATAAAATTGATCTGATGGAAGATGAAGATCTGATCAGGGGCATTGAAAGAGAGTACCAGGCTTCCGGCAGCCTCATCTTGCGCACCGGCTTTAACCACAATGATGAATCTTTAACAGAGCTAAAAAGCCTGATCGAAAACAAGACTGTCTCTTTTGCCGGCCAGTCGGGCACCGGTAAATCCACCATCTTAAACCGCCTCTTTGGCAGCATCATGATGGAGACCGGTGAACTGTCCGAGAAAATAGGCCGGGGCAGGCATACAACCAGGCATACGGAACTCTTTCCCCTTGCAGATGGCGGCTATCTGGCTGACACCCCGGGCTTTAGCCAGATTAATCTGGCCGAGGCGGGGATGGATTTAGCTGATCTGGCCGACGGCTATGCCGAGATCAGAGAACTTAAACACTACTGCCGCTTTGCCAGCTGTGCCCATGCGGGAGATCTGGGCTGCGCTGTGTCCGAGCAGACAATGCCGGCCGGTAGATACCGGCGCTATCTGGAGCTGCGAGAGGAGATTCTTTCAGCCAGAGAGTATTAAAGGAGTAAAAAATGCTGCCTGATTATCTAAAAAGCAAAGGTAGACCCTTGCTTTGCCCTTCGCTTTTATCCGCTGACTTTGCCAATCTGGCCACGGAAATAGACAAGGTCAAGGGCGAAGTGGATATTTTACACTGCGATATTATGGACGGGCATTTTGTGCCCAATCTGACATTTGGCCCGCCGGTTTTAGCCAAGATTAGAAAAGCAACCGATCTGCCTTTAGATGTGCATCTGATGGTGGAAAAACCGGCTGACTGGATCCTACCCTTTGCCGAGGCCGGCGCTGACAGTTTGGTCTTTCATATTGAAAGTGAGGTCCATGCCCACCGCCTGGCCACTAAAATTAGAGAGCTGGGCTGTACTGTGGGGGTCTCTCTTAATCCGGGGACACCTTTACATTTTTTAGCTGAGATCTTGCCCTTTGTCGATATGGTTCTGGTTATGTCGGTCAATCCCGGTTTCGGCGGACAAAAATTCATCCCCGAAGTTGTTGACAAGGTAAAAAGACTGAGAGATCTAAGTAAAAGCAAAAATCTGCCCCTTCATATTCAGGTGGACGGCGGCATCAATGAAATTACAGCAGCTGAGATGGTCAGGGCGGGGGCCAGTATGCTGGTGGCCGGCAATGCAATTTTTTCAACTAAAGATCCCGCTGCTGCCGCCCGCAAGCTTAAAGAGGCGGCCAACCTAGCCTATCAAGAAAGTTTTGAGCAAATCTAGTGATTAAGCTGCCCTGGCAAAAAGGCAAAGCAAAAAGAGCCGGCATTCTTTTAGGAGGAGATCTAAAGCTTTCAGCTGATCTATCCCAGCTGCTTATCTCCTGCGATTATCTTTTGGCCGCAGACAGCGGTGCCAGATATGCCAGATCTTTAGAGCTTGATTTAGATCTGGCCCTGGGAGATTTTGACTCCATCAGCCAAGAAGACTATGACTGGCTGCTGAAAAATGACATCCCCCTGCTTAAATTCAAAGAGGATAAGGATGAAACCGACGCTGAACTTGCGGCCTATCTGGCGCTGGCAAGAGATTTTAGCTCAGATCCGGCCCAAAAGGCTAGCTTTCCCTTAGGATCTAAATCTTTTTCTTTACTAAAAAAGGGACCCTCTGAAGACTCAAAGCTCTCTTTAATTAAAGAGGGCGCCTGGGAAGAGATGACTTTGAGATCTGATCTGGAACTGATCTTTTTTGCCGTCACCGGCTCTAGATCCGATCATTTTTTGGCCAATTTATTTCTGGCCGAAAAACTAGTAAAAAGAGATATCCCTACTTTTATGACTGACGGCCAGAGCCTCTTCTTATTTTTCAAGGGGCCCCAAAAGGCCCAAATAATCTGGCCGCAAAAACCCAGGCCAGGGGAGAACTGGCTCTTTTCTGCTTTGGCTTTAGATGATGAAGTTGAGGGTTTAAGCTATAAAGGTGCTAAATTCTTAGCCCCCGAAAAGCTTCCCCGGGGCACAAGCATGGGTCTTAGCAACAGCTGTATAAATCCTGAGCAGCTGGACTTTGAGCTTGAGCTTAAAGAGGGCAGCCTTCTAGTTATTCTCAGCCGGGAGGATTAGATTTTTACGATGCTGTCAACCAGATAGCCCTGAAGCTTTTCTCTTCCCTTTAGGGCGGTCAGTTCAATAAAAAACAAAAGTCCTACCACCTCGCCGCCCAGACTTTCCACCAGTTCAATATTGGCCCTGGCAGTTCCCCCGGTGGCTAAAAGGTCGTCAACGATTAAAACCCTGGCCTTGGGCCAGATGGCATCTTTATGGATTTCTAAAGTGTCGGTGCCGTATTCAAGGGCGTAATTGGCGCTGACGGTTTCAGCCGGGAGTTTCCCTTTTTTTCTGACCGGGACAAAGCCCACCTTGGCGGCCAAAGCGACCGGAGCCCCCATAATAAAGCCTCTTGATTCGGCGCCCACCACCAGATCAAAGTCAAGATCCTTTACAGAGGCCAGCATCTGATCGATTGTCTCCTGAAACAAGCTGGGATCTTTGAGCACAGTGGTTATATCGATGAATTCGATGCCCTCTTTGGGAAAATCGGGTACACGACGCAAATGTCTGGCGAGATCTATCATAAAATCCTCCGTTTTTTAAGCTCAGCTCCATTATATACTTTTGCCTTCTCTTATGGGCCTGCTTTATTTGTTAACAGCCAGTCCTGATGCTGGAGTGATTAGGATAATCATGCTAGAATTAGCCTAGCAATATTGTCTGTCCCGGCATTTATTCTTCTTATCTGCCGGGGCAGATCCCATGAGAATATAACATAATATTGAGAAAGGTGGTAAAGAGAGTGAAAAAAACACCGCTAAATGAGAAGCATAAGGCCTTGGGAGCAAGGATGGTGGATTATGCCGGCTGGGAGATGCCGGTGCAGTACGAGGGAATTGCCGCGGAAACTGAAGCTGTCAGAAAGTCTACTGGCATATTTGATGTCTCTCATATGGGTGAGATACTTGTTACCGGCGATCTGGCCGGCGATTTTTTAAACTGGCTTTTGAGCAGAAATGTCACCGGCAAGGCTTATGAGCAGATAACCTATGCCATCATGTGCTATGAAGATGGTGGTGTGGTCGATGATCTTTTAGTCTACCACGCCGGATCCGGCTATCTTCTGGTGGTAAACGCCGCCAACAAGGATAAGGATCTGCTCCATCTAAAAGATAGTCTGGCTCTTTTTGCCGCCAAAAATCCTCTGGCCAAAGAGCAGGTTAAAATTGAAGATCTCTCTGATCTTTATGCCCAGATCGCCATTCAGGGACCCACAAGCCTTGATTTGATCTTAGAGGTAAAAGATCTGCTGGGGCTGAATCAGGCCCAGGAGGAGATCTTAAAAGAGATGAAGCGCTACCGCAATTTAGAGCTCTCGCCTGCCGATGTTCAGCCGGCCTTCTTTATTTCCACCACCGGCTATACGGGGGAGAGGGGCTATGAGATTTACGGTCCGGCCGAGTTGGTCAGTCCCATCTGGGACGCTCTTTTGGCTGCGGGAGCAATTCCCTGCGGCTTAGGCTCCAGAGATGCCCTTCGCCTCGAGGCGGGCCTGCCGCTCTACGGGCATGAAATGTCAGCTGAGATCAATCCGCTTGACGCCGGCATGGATTTCTTTGTAGAGCTTCAGCGCGAGTTTCAGGGCGAGCAGATGGCCGGGAAAAAGAGGAGAAAAATTATCCGCCTGATCTCTCAGGGCAAGCAGATTCCAAGAGATGGCTATCTGGTCTTTTCTAATGGTGAAGAAATAGGTTATGTCAGCTCGGGGACATTTTCTCCCACCTTAGGCAAGGGCATTGCCAATGCCCTGGTTAGAGACGATCTTGCCGAGGATATAAAAGAAGTCGAGGTTTTGATTAGAAATAAATATATTCCCTTTTCTTTAGTGAAGAAATTTTTGGACTAAAAATTCGGCTGTTTGCGCTTTGGCGCTAGTGATAAAAAATTTTGGAGGATATAAAAATGGCTACGAAAGATCTTTTGTTCACAAAATCGCATGAATGGGTGAAAGTAGAAGACGATATCGCCACCATCGGCATTACGGATTATGCTCAGGACCAGCTGGGAGATATTGTCTATGCTGAAACAGCAGAGGTCGGCAGCGAGCTTTTGGCCGGAGATGAAATCGGCAGTGTTGAATCAGTCAAAATGGCTTCAGACATCTACAGTCCTGTAGCCGGCAAGATTACTGAGGTCAATGAGGGGCTGGAAGATGAGCCGGAACTCATCAATGAGGATCCCTATGCCAACTGGTTTGTTAAAGTGGAAATCTCTGATCGGGCCGGACTGGATGAGCTCATGGACCTTGCCGCCTATGAGAAGTTTATAGAAGGAGAATAATCAATGAAGGGATACCTGCCCATCGACAGGGAGCAAAGAGCCAAAATGCTGGCTGATGTCGGGCTGGATATTGACGCTTTGTTTTCCTCGATCCCAGCCAATATGCGCCTTAGGCAAACTGAGTTTTCTCATCTGGCTAAAGAGGGGCTGTCGGAGATGGAGATCAGGGAGAAAATCGAAAAGCTGGCAGCCAAGAACATCAGCACAAACGAATATGACTGTTATCTGGGGGCAGGCATCTATGACCACTATACCCCTTCCGCCGTCGGCCATCTGGTGCAGCGTCAGGAGTTTTTGACCGCCTATACGCCCTATCAGGCGGAGATATCTCAGGGGACCTTGCAGGCCATCTTTGAATGGCAGAGCTATATCTGCCGCCTGACCGGACTGGATATCTCAAACTCTTCCATGTATGACGGTGCTTCTACTGCGGCTGAAGCCATGCTTTTGGCCCTGCGGGTCAAGCGCAAGCTGGATAAGGTCTGGATTTCAGCGGGCTTAAACCCTGAGTATAAAAAGACAGTCAGAACCTATCTTGAATCTGCCGGCTTTGAAGTGGTGGAAGGAGAGCTGGACGCCGCGGGTAAAACAACAGTTATGCCCAAAGAGGAAGGCTTTGCCGCCTTTTTAATTCAAAGCCCTAATTTTTACGGTGTGGTGGAAGATCTGGAAGAATTTGCCGCTGCAGCCCATCAGGTGGGAGCTTTGGCTGCCCTGTCTTGTGATCTGATCAGCCTGGCTCTTTTAGAGCAGCCGGGCGCCGCCGGCATCGATATTGCCTGCGGTGAAGCTCAGTCCTTAGGCATTCCCCAAAACTTTGGCGGACCGGCCGTGGGCTTCATGGCGGTCAAGCAGGAGTTTATGCGCCAGATGCCGGGCAGAATTGCCGGTGAGACTGTGGACAGCGAGGGCAAGACCTGCTATGTGCTGACCATTCAGGCCAGAGAGCAGCATATTAGAAGGGAAAAAGCCACTTCTAATATCTGCACCAATCAGGCTCTTTTGGCCACTTCAGCCACAATCTACCTGGCCTTAAACGGCAGATCCGGCCTCAGAGAGGTGGCGGAACAGTCCGCCTTAAAGGCCATCTACCTGCACGACCAGCTGGTGGCCAGCGGTCTTTTTGAACCTCTCTATGATTCAGCCTATTTTCGTGAATTTGCCCTCAAAGCCAGAGCAGATATTGATCTTGAGCAATTAAATAAAGATCTGCTGGCAAAAAAGATTATTGGCGGCCTGGTGCTGGCAGATAATGTCTGGCTTTTGGCCGTGACGGAAAAAAAGAGCAGAGAAATGCTCGATCGGCTGGTCGCTGAAGTAGTGGCAATTGTTGAAGGGGGGGCGAAATAATGTATAAGGACAGTAAACTTATCTTTTCCTATGAGGACAAGAGCAAGAAGAATCGCCTGATTTCAGCTCTTGATGTCGAGCAAATTGATCTGGCCTCCTTTTATGGCAAAAACTATAAAGAAGATCTCCCGGATATCCCGGATATTGATGAGATCTCTGTGCTGCGCCATTATACCAATTTGTCCAGCAAGAACTATGGCGTGGAAAGCGGTACTTATCCTCTCGGTTCTTGCACGATGAAATATAATCCTAAGATCAATGAGGATATGGCAGCCTTGGAGGGCTTTTCTCAGACTCATCCCCTGCAGCCGGAAGAAACTGTCCAGGGCAATCTGGAACTTTTGTACGATCTGGAAAGGCAGCTCTGTGATGTTTTGGGCATGGATCATTTTACTTTCCAGCCTTCAGCTGGTGCCCACGGCGAGCAGACCGGCCTTTTGCTGATCAAGGCCTACCATGAGGACAGGGGAGATCTGAAAAGAAAAGTAATGATCGTCCCTGATGCAGCCCACGGCACCAACCCCGCCTCAGCTGCCATGGTCGGCTACAAGGTCAGGGAAGTCAGGTCCAATGAAAAGGGTCTGGTGGAGATCGAGGCCTTAAAAGAGGTTTTATCCGATGATGTTGCCGGCCTGATGCTGACCAATCCCAATACCCTGGGTCTGTTTGAAAGAGATATTGAACAGATCACCAAGCTGGTGCATGACTGCGGCGGCCTGGTTTACTATGACGGGGCCAATGCCAACGCCATCCTCATGCAGACCAGACCGGGAGATATGGGCTTTGATGTGGTCCATTTGAATGTGCACAAGACCTTCTCCACCCCGCACGGCGGCGGTGGTCCCGGGGCAGGCCCGGTGGGCTGCAAGGACTTTTTAGCCCCCTATCTGCCCACACCTGTGGTGGTTAAAAAGGAAGAAGGCTTTGCCTTTAACTATGATCTGCCCAAGACAATCGGCAAAGTCAGAGCCTATTCCGGCTCCTTTGGCATTATGGTGCGCACCTATGCCTATATTCTAGCCAACGGGGCAGAGGGTCTAAAGGAAGTGTCTGAGGGAGCAGTCGCCAATGCCAATTATGTCTTAGAGAGAGTCAGAGAGGCCTTTAAGGTTGCCTCTGATGAACCTCCCATGCATGAATTTGTCATTTCCGGCATCTGGCAGAAGGAAAAATACGGCTGCAGCACTTTGGATATGGCCAAGCGTTTAATCGACTATGGCTTTCATCCGCCGACCGTCTATTTCCCCCTGATTGTGCCGGAGGCCATGATGGTGGAACCGACCGAGACAGAGTCCAGGGCAGACCTTGATTCTCTGGCTGAGGCAATGCTAAAGATTGCTGAAGAGGCCAAGACCAATCCCGAGCTTTTACACGGGGCACCGCATTATACCCCCATCTCCAGGCCCAATGAAACTCTGGCCGCCAAAGAGCCAAAGCTGAAGGCCTGAGGATGGAAAAGTAATTTATTAAATGGCTGACATAACCCGGATTACCGGGTTGTGTTGCTTAAGCTCATTTGTTGCTTTAGTTCATCTCTTGCTAGAGTTAGCTGTTGCCTGAGTTCAAAGAAATGATTTAAGATAATACTGTAAACTATAGCCAGCGATAATATTTTTCAATTTAGATAAAGGAAGGTAATAATTTATGGCAATTAAAGTTGCAATTAACGGTTTTGGCCGTATCGGCCGCTTGATCTTTCGCTCGATCGCAGAGCAGGGACTTCTAGGCAAAGAGGTTGAGCTTGTCGCCATTGCCGATTTTATGACTGATGCAGACTATTTTTCCTACCTGCTCAGATATGATTCGGCCCAGGGCAGATTTGCCCATCAGGTGGAGACGAAAAAATCCAGCCCTGAACTGGAAGAAGAAGATATTTTGATCATCGACGGCAAGTATGAGACTAAATGCATTCCGGCAGCCAAGGAGCCTGCCTTGCTGCCCTGGAAAGAGCTGGGTGTCGAGTATGTCCTGGAGTGCACCGGCGCTTTTAACAGTATGGAGGCAGCTTCTGGCCATCTCACAGCCGGTGCTAAAAAAGTCTTGCTTTCAGCTCCCGGCAAGGGTGGGGTTAAAACCGTGGTCTATGGCGTCAATGAGGATGAGTATGACAGCTCAGAGCATCATATAGTGTCTAATGCCTCCTGTACCACCAACTGCCTGGCTCCCGTTGTCCATGTGCTCCTCAAGGAGGGCATTGGCATTGAAAAGGGTCTAATGACCACTATTCACGCCTATACCGCCACCCAGTCTGTGGTGGACGGACCGGACAAAAAGAACTGGCGCCTGGGCAGAGCTGCAGCCTTAAATATTATTCCCTCCACCACCGGAGCGGCCAAGGCCGTAGGTGAAGTGCTGCCGGAGGTCAAAGGCATTATGACGGGCATGTCCTTTAGGGTGCCGACGATCACAGGTTCGGTGGTCGATCTCACCATTACAACCAAAAAGGATACTTCGATTACCGAGATTGATGCTTTGATGAAAAAGGCAGCCGACAGCTATTTAAAAGACATCTTGGTCTACGGCAAGGATCCGATCGTCTCCAGCGATATAATCCATGATGCCAGCTCCTCTGTCTATGATTCCGAGGCCAGCCTGGCCAATAATCTGCCGGGTGAAAAAAGATTTTTCAAACTGATCAGCTGGTACGACAATGAATGGGGCTACAGCAATCGCTGCATCGATATGCTCCTTTACATGGCTAAAAAAGACGCCAAGAACTAACAGTTAATTTCAGGCCGCCTCTCATTTAAGGGGCGGCCATTACTCTTTAAGATAGGTTCAGCCGGGGGTTAAAGATGAGCAATGAGCTGATTGACAGACTGATAGATGCTGCCTTTGCAGCCCAGAAGAGGGCCTATGCGCCCTATTCCAATTTCAGGGTGGGAGCTGCTGTTTTAGATGAAAAAAGCAGGATATTTTCCGGCTGCAATATTGAAAATTCAAGTTTTGGCGCCTCTGTCTGCGCCGAGCGCACAGCGATCTTTACCGCAGTGGCGGCTGGGGCCAAAGAGATCAAGATTTTAGCGGTCATAACAGATGATGACGATTATGCAAGACCCTGCGGGATCTGCCGGCAGGTGGCAGCAGAATTTGCCGGGCCCTTCTTTCGCCTGATTGCCTTAAAGCCGGATCGCAGTTATCTTGAATACAGTCTGGAGGAGATTTTGCCCTTTTTCTTCGGGCCGGAAAATCTTAGCTGAGCCTGAGCTGGAAGTATCCAGATAAAATCCAGATAAAATCCAGATGAAATCCAGATGAAATCCAAATAAATGTCCTGATGAAAGTATCTTACTT
>CAZUWY010000034.1:9300-11515 GCA_964624395.1 uncultured Mageeibacillus sp.
TTTTGATCTGCTCTTTTCTGGCCCTAAAAGCTGCCAGCATGGCCTCTTGATGGGGAAGATCTCCCTCGTAGCCGATGCTTTTAAGTAAATGTTTACTAAAAAAAGGTGAAGTTAAAAGCAAGGGACCTAACAGGGAGGCGGCATAGAGATTATTGTCCTTGAGGCCGACATTTCTTTTAGCTGTGGCGATAAAGGGCGGCATTTCTCCCTCATGGCGGGTGAACTGGGAGATAAAGCCGATCATTTCAATCTCTAAGTAGCGGCCGTAAATTAGATCATTATAGCGGTCATAGCGATTGGTCAAGGTTTTGAAAGGGTAAAGATCTAGGGCCGAAACAGTCTCTTGCCCCTGGTAGCTGATCTCTCTTCCTAAAAGATCAAAGGAGTTGCCGGTCAGTAAAAGATGCTGGCCATTTTTGATTTTTTCTTTGATTTGATCTCTCAGCGGCCTTAAGAGGTCGAGGATTAATCTTTGTTTTTTCTCCGTCATCACACCCATGTAAACGAGATCAATATCTTCTTTTAAAAAAAGCGGCGGAGAGGGGTAGCTGGTTCTGAAGATATTTTCTTGGCCGAAAATTTCAGTCAAAAACATCTGGCTGCCGTTTTCACCCAGAAGATTTGTCAGTTCCGGATATAAAAATTCAATCTTCATGTCTTTTGCTCCAGTCGCTTGACTAAATCTTGCTGCAGCTTTTTGGCTAAGGGTGCAGAATAAAGCTCATGCAAGATTAAGATCTTATCCGCCTCAAGCTTTACCGTCTCGGCCAGCTTTTTACTATCTTCCACCAGATAGATTTTCTCCTCTTTAATGCCAGCAAATAAAAGGCGCAGCTTAAAATCTTTTACCCTTGCTCCGGTCAGGACAATTTGCAGCACGGCCGGGTCATTTAAGAGCTCAAAGTCCACATCATAATGCCAGGCGGTATTATCTGCAAAGCCTCTGCTGCCGGGACTAAGATTATATAAAAGGATCAAGGCCTTGCTGCCTTCAAGTTTCATGACGGCGTGCAAAGCTCTGGTCACAGCGATTGGATTCCAGCCCTTGGCCAGCATGCGGTAGATGGTAGTGCCCTTTCTTTCTACGATCTCCTTGCGGCTGGCTAAAAGCTGGATTTGCCTGAGGGCGCTGTTGATCTCTTCCTCCTGATGGCCTAGTACTTTTAGTACAGCCAGGGCAGAGAGAAGATTATAGTCATCTTGAATGGTATCGCCAAGAGGCAAATAGCTTTCTGTCTGCCCCTGGTGTTTTACTCTTAAGAGATCTTGATCTTTAGTTAAAACAAAGTCGGCCGCAATATTTTCTAGGCCACAGGACTTACATTTCAGCTGGCCGATATGGTGGTACCTGCGAAAAGAAAAGTCTAGCTGGCCGCCACATCTTGGACAGATGGGCAGATCGTCGATCAGGCCCGGCTCTTCTTCATTTTCTTCGGGCAAAGGCGAGATTGAAAAAGCATAGCGCTCATTTTCAGGGCTCAGCCTGCTGCTGATCAGATCGTCGGCGTTGACAATTAAAATAGTTTCTGGCGGGATGCTCTCTTCTAAGACTGAGGCGACAAATTCCACATGGGCATTTCTGCTGTAGGATTCACGAAAGAGATTGGTGATCAAAAGATAATCCGGCTTTAAGTCGGGAAAGATAATGCGCGTGGCCCTTTCATCTAGCTCCAAGATGAGATTTGCTATTTTGGGGCCGCCCCAAAAGCTGGAGGCCGAAATTAAAGCCGAGGCCACCCCTTCTTTAAGATTGCTGCCGTAGCTGTTATGGGCCAGATCATAGCCCAGGGCTTTCATGCTGTCAGCTAGAAGATTGGCTGTGGTCGTTTTGCCGTTGGTGCCGGTGATGCCGATAATAAGCTTTGGTCTGGTGATCACCATTAAAAACTTGGGGCAGATTAAAAGCGCAATCTTACCAGGCCAGTGGCTGCCCTGACCGCCTGTCAGCTGGATCAATCTGGCTGTCAGCCTTGCTGCCAGGATGGCGAGGTAAAAGCGAGGATTTTTTTTCATTCTATCCTTTCCGGTCAGATTTAAGATAAGATAATTTATCCCTTAAACATCTGGATAATTGCAATCACGGTGGAGCTGATGCCCTCGCCGCCTAAAAGCCCGGCCGCTATGATGCTGCCGTCCAGCTCAAGCTTCTTGAGATTTGTTTTACTGATGATCAAAGCTAAAAGCCCGCCGATAAAGATTGAGGTGGACATGCCCA
>CAZUWY010000034.1:11615-18724 GCA_964624395.1 uncultured Mageeibacillus sp.
CCGGTTTTATAGTCGTTCATGGCATCGCCGGCATAGCCGCAGGCCACTGCCACCAGGCAGGCGATTAAAATGGCATGTTCATTGTTGAGATTTACTAGAAGCCTGATAGCTAAAAGGACGATGATGCCAAAGATCTCCATCGGGTTGATGCCGGTCTGACCGGTGATGACAGAGGACATGGCGGTGGCAAAGATGACGCCCAGCATGGCTAAAAAGGAGATGGCGGGGGAGAGGCCGGCTACGATGGTGATGACAAAGCTTGCCGATCCGGCAATTATAAGTAAAAGACCGCTTCTTTTTTTGCCCAGGACCTTTTCGCCCTTTTTCTTTAACTGCTGATTTTTCTTAAATTCACTGATGCCTGTGCCCAGGTAATTTAAGACTATGCCGATGCCAGCTCCCACCATCAGGCCGACGGCTGCCGTGAGAATAATGTCTGAAGCTCCGGCGGCCTCGATGATCAGACCGGCCAGAGCGCCGACAAACCAGAAGGCGGCAGAGCTAAAGCCGATGATATAGCCGGTGGCAATTGCCAGAGGTGACATATAGATGGCCAGGGGGAAAAAGGAGATAAAACCGCTGTAAAGCGATTTAATCCAGCCGAAGACATCGCGCATGACTGTAAAAAGAGCAGAAAACAAGAGGGAGAACAAAAGTAAAAGGGCATTCTTGCCGCCCTCGTCACCGGCTTCCAGTGTATCTGCGGCGGCGGCGCCGATCGGATAGGCCAGTTCTAACTCCTCGATATTTCTCTTCCGGTAGATCCAGCAGAGGACGGTGCCGATGATGACACCGGCCAGAGAGACTAAAAATACCGGCCAGAACTTGGGCATCAGCCAGGTGGTAAGCTCCATTGTCTCGGGATCATAGGCCTCATAGACGCCAGAGATAAAGAGGGCGGGGATGGTAAAGGCGATGCCGCCTGCGATCATGGCACCGGCTGACATGCCGGTCTGAGTGATATTTATTTCATTTTTGCTGGCTGCTCTTTTACTGATTTTCGCACCCAGGCGCAGCAGGGACATGGAAAGGACTGCCACAAAGATTGTCGGCCAGGGCAGAGCGCTCATTTTTAATGCCACATAGATTGAACTGATGGTGATCAGTATCGATCCCAGAATAGAGAGTATGATCGCGCGCCAGCTGAGATTGTCATCTAGCAAAAACTGTTTCTTTTGTTGCATTGCCCCGTCTCCCGATCTGTTAATATGCAAGACATAATAGAGATATTTAAAAGTATATTGACACAGTGACCGGCTTTTTTCAATCCTTGAGCCTTGCTGTGTAAGAAGGATAGCCTATGAATCTAAGAGAGATAGATGCAATTAAAATAAACGATAGACCTGATCCGGTCAGGCTTTCTCGGCGCGAGAGAAAAAACTGCTGCCGGGGCGACTGCGATATGCACGAGCTGGAGGGTCGCATGAACATCAAGGTTTTAGGGCTGGAGGATGCCTCTTTGGTGCTGGCGGGCGGCAGTAAAAATCTGCTTTTGCTGCTGGCTTTAGGCCATAGGCTGGAAGAGCTGGGCCATGAATTTCATTATTATTCGATCAGCCAAAACCCGGAGGCTTTTGTCTGTGAACCACTGGTGTTGTCTTTAGTGGACGAAATGGACGATTCTGTCTTTCCTGTTACCATTGCCGACAATAAAATCCTGCTCCAGGGCAGATATCCGGATGAGGAGGATTTTTGCTGCTGGACCGGCCTTGATTTTTCCGACCTTGATCTGGAGGCTGAGGCAGAACTGCAGGCTGTGCTGGCCTGTAATAGCTATAAGGTTATTTTATGTGACTGCGGTGTCAGCTGTGTAGATTGCCACAGCAGCAGTGTCTTGATTGATGATGAGACAGCCAGGAAGATGAATGATCCCTCCCGGGACGATTTGAGCGAAAATCTTACTAATATCGACGATCAGCTGTGATAAAATTGAATTAGATCTTTTTCGTGTAACAGTGGCCACTTAACTGGCAGCTCTGTTCTTTGTATTTACTTAGCCGCGTCTGCGGTTAGAAAGGATGTGACCTATGATTATTGATATTCATGGAGTAGGAATTAAGATCGGCGATAATTTCCACGACAAGGTTCATCAGAAAATGCAGAAGTTTCAGCGCTATTTTGGCGATGAAGCGGTAGGCAGTGTGCGTTTCCAGCATGAACATGACGATTATCGTGCGGAAGTGACGATCAAGGTGAGGTCCCATTTGTACCGGGCAGAGGCAATTGCCCCGGAGGGGATCATGGCTTTGCAAAAGGCCATAGATATTTTGGAGGGGCAGATCAGGAAGCAAAAAGCGAGAATGAAAAAGCAGTCCAGGCAGTATGACTATATGGATGAGTATTTTGCTGATTTGGAATCTCTGAGCGCTGAAGATGAGGAGAGCCTCCCCGTCATTATCCGGCGCAAGAGCTTTGAGATTACCCCCATGGATGCCAATGAGGCAGTTTTGCAGATGGAACTTTTAGATCATAATTTCTTTCTCTTCCTCAATGGCAACACAGGCAAGGTCAATCTTGTCTATAAGCGTTTAGACGGCAACTACGGTTTGATTGAAACAGAATACTAAAATTTATTCTTGATATAGATATATGAGGCGGCCGCCAGCTGGCGGCCGCTTTTCACAGAAGATAAGAAGGGATGGAAAAGAAAACTTTGACAGGCCAAGAGAGTGTAAAAGACCAAGTAGAAGGAACATTTATGCCAGAGACTGATCCGGAAAGACTCAACCCCGAGCAGTTGCAGGCAGTAGTGCATGAAGGTTCACCTCTTTTGATCCTGGCCGGTGCCGGTTCGGGCAAGACCAGAGTGATTACACATCGAATAGCCTGGCTGATCGAAGAAAAGGGAGTTGACCCCGGTAGAATTTTAGCCATCACTTTTACCAATAAGGCAGCCAATGAGATGAAAGAGAGAGTGTCCCGGCAGATAGGGCTTAGGGCCAGAGCTGTCTGGGTGGGCACCTTTCATGCCATGATGCTGAGAATCCTGCGCCAGCACGCAGATCTTCTCGGTTATGAAAAGACCTTTTCAGTCCTGGACACTGACGATCAAAGAAGGATCCTAAAAGAGGCAATGAAAAAGATCGGCCTCAATGACAAGACCACACCGGTCAGATATATCCACCAGGAGATCAGCAAGGCCAAAAACAAGCTGATTTATCCTCAGGAATATGAAAAAAAGGCCGCTTCCGATCTAAGTAAGAGGCAGATCGCCGAGATATTCTCCATCTACCAAAACGAGCTCAAGCAAAATAATGCCATGGACTTTGACGACATCTTGGCTTTGACGGTCTTTCTCTTTGAAGAGCAGCCGCAGGTTTTAGCTTATTACCAGGAGAGGTTTTTACATCTTTTGGTCGATGAGTACCAGGATACCAACTACGCCCAGTATATGCTGGTACTGATGCTGGCCCAGCGCCACAAAAATGTCTTTGTCGTCGGTGATGACGATCAGTCCATCTACAGTTTTCGCGGCGCCAATCTGATGAATATCCTCGACTTCGATAAAGACTTTAAAGGCTGCCGCATTATCCGCCTAGAGCAAAACTACCGCTCAACCAAGACCATTTTGGCAGCGGCCAATTCTGTCATCTGCCAAAACTTTAACCGCAATGAAAAAAAGCTCTGGACCACGGAAGAGGAAGGGGAGAAGATCAGGTTTTACCGGGCCTATGATCAAAATGACGAGGCCTCATATGTGGCCAACCAGATTAAGAGCCTGATGGCCAAAGCCAAAGAGGGACTTGCTGGTCAAGAAATTGCTGTGCTTTACCGGGTCAATGCTCTGGCCAGAAATATTGAGAGCGCTTTTAGAGACAAGGGCATTGTCTATCGGGTCTACGGCGGCCTTAGATTTTACGATCGAAAAGAAGTCAGAGATGTTGTCGCCTACCTCAGGCTGATCACGCAAGAGTCAGACGATGTGGCCTTGCGCAGGATCATCAACAGCCCCAAAAGAGGCATAGGTGCCACCACGGTCGAGCTTTTGAGCAGTATTTCCGCCAGGGAGCAAAGCTCTATCTTTGCTATCTGTAAAAGAGTTTTAGAATTTTCCGAGCTCTCTTATGCCGCGGGCAAGATCCAGCTCTTTGTCAGACTGATCGAGGATTTGCAAAAGAAGCTGGCTAAAAACGAGCAGGAGTTTGGCTTTTTTGTCAAAGAATTAATTCATGCTTCCGGACTTAGGGCAGAGCAAGAAGCTCTCAAAGATAAATTTCCCCTCGAAGCTATCAGCAGAATTGAAAATATGGATGAACTAATTTCCGACGCCATGGAGTTTGAGGCCCGCCTGGAGGAAGAAATGGAGGAACTTAGCAGTTATCCTGAACTTTTAGAAGAACTGGAAGATTTAAGCTGGCCCTTGGATCTGGAAACTTTAACCGCCCGCTACCTGGAAAGAATTGCCCTTTACAGTGATTTAGATCAGGAAGACCAAGAAGATGCCGTCAGTCTGATGACTATTCACAGTGCCAAGGGCCTGGAATTTGACACCATCTTTGTCATCGGCGCCAATGAGGGTTTATTTCCGGGCGAGCAGTCTCTTTACTCGCCCGAAGAGCTGGAGGAAGAAAGAAGGTTGGCCTATGTGGCCTTGACTAGAGCCAAGAAGAGACTATTTATTACCTCTGCCCTAAGCCGTCTCTTATACGGTCAGACGATGTACAGGGAAGTGTCTCGCTTCATCAGAGAGATCCCAGACGATCTGGTGGATGAAGAGGGCGGCTCCAGAAAAGAGACCAGCTCGGGATCTGATTACAGGCAAAAAGCAACTAGATCTTTTGGCCAGGCTTTTCTTAAAAACAGAGCTGAAGATAATTTTCTCAGATCTTTTACCGGCCCGGCAGATCAAGGTGATAGCTGGCAGCAAAATAGAGAAAAAGCAGGACAGCAAGATATAGGGCAGGCAGGGCAACGGGATATAGGGCAGGCAGGACAGCAAGATATTAGACGAGCAGGACAAGCGGGTCAGCAGGCTACAGGACAAGCAGGGCAAGCGTGGCAGCAAGGTATAGGACAAGCTGGGCAAGCGTGGCAGCAGGCTATAGGACAAGCAGGGCTTGGAGATAGTGAAGAGCAAGGAAAGAGTGAGGCAAGAGGAAAAAAAGAAGAGCTTGGCTCTGGGGAAGAACAAAGAGGAAGGGAAGACCTAAGGGATAAAGGACAAAGTCGACAAGATAGACAAAAGGGAGGCATGAGTTTTTTTAACAAAGATCAGGGTCTCGATTTTAGATTACTTAATGTAGGAGATCAGGTGGTACACGCTAATTATGGCCAGGGTGAGATTAAAAAGATCACCCCTTTAAGTGATGATGCTATCTTGGAGATTAAATTTGCCAGTGGAGTTAAAAGATTTAAGGCCTCGATGTCTTTATTAAAAACCCTGTCCGAGGAGTGAGGGGGAGATTATTATGTTATTGCCGCGCGAACTAAAAGAAGAGCTGGAGTTTAAGAATTTAAGTGAATTTGCCACCAAAAGCCAGCTCAGCCGCGGGCGCAGGAGAAAGCAAGCTGACTGTCCGGTCAGAACCATGTTTGAAAGAGATACCGGCCGCATCCTTTACTCCATGCCCTTCAGGCGCCTGCGCCAGAAGACTCAAGTCTTCTTTAACCCCAGAAACGATCATATCTGCACCCGCATGGAGCATGTGCTCTATGTCATGTACCTGTCTGAGACAATCGGTAAGGCCTTAAGTCTTAACCAGGATCTGATTCAGGCCATATCCTTAGGTCACGATCTGGGCCATGCTCCTTTCGGTCATGCCGGAGAAAAGTATCTCAACCAGATAATCTCTGAGCAAGGAGAAGAATTCATCTTTCAGCATGAACTGCACTCTTTGCGCACCATCGATCTTTTAACCGAACATAAGGGTCAGCCCGGTCTGAACTTAAGCTTTGAAGTCAGAGACGGCATCGCCAGTCACTGCGGGGAGAAGATTGATGAATTTATTCTTATTCCCTGGCGAGATAAAAGAGAAGAGGATTTAATCTCCGGGGCCAAAGCCCACCTGCCGCCGGCCACACTTGAGGGCTGTGTTGTCAGGATGGTTGATCGCATTGCCTATGTGGGCAGAGACATTGAAGATGCCTACCGTGCCGGTTTGATGAGTTTTTCCGATCTGCCGGAGGAGATAAAAAAGGAATTGGGCAATTCTAATTCCGCCATTGTCAACAGCCTGGTTTTAGATCTCATCTCTCATAGCGCTACTGAGGATAAGATTGAAATTAGTAAGGCCAAAGGTGAGTCTTTGCAGGAATTGATTGAAATTAATTACAAAAATATTTATAATTCCGCTCCTATTCTCAGCTATGAGAGGATGGCTGAAAATGTGATCAGAGGTCTTTTTTCTGCCTTTTACCAGGACAGGGAAAATGAGTTAAAATTTACTTCAGAGGCTGATCTGGCTCTGGCCAACTTTAGAGACTTTGTCCGCCGCCATCCCGAGCCGGAGGCTTCCAGGATTAGAAAGATCTGCGACTATATTGCCGGTATGACTGATCATTATGCCAGTAAGACTTTTAATGCCATCTATCAGATTTGATCCTGCTTATGTGAGAGTTGAGAGATAAAAATGGAAAAAGATCAGGCCAAGGATTTTGATTTTACTAAAGAGCTTCCTTTTTGCGCCGCTGCCAATCAAGAGGGCTCTAATTTAACAGGCTTTTATGCCATGCTCCATCGCATGAGATATATTAACCGCTGGTCTTTGATGAAAAATACCGAGCTGGAAAATATTATGGAGCATTCCTATGAGACTTCCGTTATTGCTCATGCCCTGGCCCTGATCCGTCTGGTTTATTTTCCCCAAGCTAAGATTTCTCCGGCGCCGGAAAAGGTGGCTCTTTTTGCTCTTTACCATGATCTGCCTGAAATTTTGACCGGGGATCTGCCTACGCCGGTTAAATATGCCACCAAGGAGATGCAAGACAGCTATGCTTCGGTGGAGATGTCAGCGGCTAAAAGACTTCTGGCTATGCTGCCGCCGTCTCTAGAGGAACACTACCGCTCATTGATCCTACCGGACAAAGAAGATGAGGAAATAAAGGAAATTATGCAGCTGGTAAAAGCAGCCGATCGTTTCAGCGCCTATATTAAATGCCTCGATGAGATC
>CAZUWY010000035.1:0-18470 GCA_964624395.1 uncultured Mageeibacillus sp.
AAGAAAGACCCGGTTGGATCTCTGCACAAAAGGGAATTTCTAGAACAATAGAGACTAGGCTTGGAACTGTACATTACCAAAGACGTCTCTATTTACAGGATGTTTGAAGCTATTAAATCTGGCGACAATAGACTATGAGGCACAGGTTGGCTTTCTTAACCTACAATTTCTTGACACTGCCCCCCTTATCCTCCTCTTAACTTCGTCTGCTTCAGCCCGATATCAAGTTAAGATACCAAACCAATTTTGAGTTTATAAACAGGATGCTATTAAGCATTTGTTAGCGATCCAACAAAATAATGAGGTATAGGTTCTGGGAGAAATTAAAAAAGATTAATTCAAAAAATTGCTGGCTGGAAAAATTGAGATAAGTTAGAATCTAATCATATTTGTTTGATATCATAAAATTATAGCAGATAATACTGTGTATATATGCAATATATTGAAGCATATACACAATATATATAGATTAGCAAAAATTTATAGGAGATTAATTTCAAATTAATTGAACTATTGGTGAAAATTTACAACAGATGACAAAAGTGAAGGAGCAGTTATCGTGAGTGAGGAGATAGAAAAGGGCAATTACAAATGGGTCATAACAGGTGCAAGCTTTTTTTTGATGGCTTTAATCACAGGCGTTGTAAATAATGTATTTTCAATCTTCATTATCCCTGTTACTAAAGACTTGGCTATCAGCCGTAAAAGCTTTTCTTTGGCACAAACACTGATATTCATAGCTACAATTTTGGTAACACCTTTCATTGGCAAATTGATCAGCCGCTTTGGCCTAATCCGTATTTTTAGAATATTTTCTCTTCTGACACCAATTGTGTATTTCGGCTTTGTAATCTCTACTCATATATGGCACTTTTATTTAATTTCAATTCTTTTGGGTGCCTGCCAATGTTTTTTAACTCAAGTCCCTCTATCTATTCTTCTAAACAAATGGTTTTCAAGAAATATTGGTTTAGCGATAGGAATAGCGTTTATGGGGAGTGGGATCGGTGGTATGGTTTTAAATCCAGTCGTTAATTGGATTATTGAGGTATATAATTGGCGGTCAGCTTTCGCTTTTCTATGCATTATCACCTGCTTAATTGTAATCCCAATTTCTTTCTTTATCTTGAAAGAGCCAGTTAAAACCACAGAGAACAAACAAAAACTAGGCAGCAAACAAAAGGAAGAAATACTTGTTTCAAAAGAGGCTGTCCTAGATGAAGATAAGGGTATAAGGAATTATGATTCGGATGAAGGGCGGATACAACTATACACTAGTAAGCAATTTTGGATGTTGGCCCTAGCTTTTTGTCTATATGGCCTTGCGGGCTTTTCAATGGTCAATCTGGTTACGCCCCATTTTATTGATTCTGGATTTTCTAGCTACTACACTGCCAATATTATGGCTTTGTCTATGGGCTTTCTGGCTATTGGTAAAGTTGTCCTTGGCATTATCTACGATAAAACCAATGTGAAATTTGCAACTATGTTTGCTTTAATATCAACAATTATTGGGTTATTGGGCTTGCTTTATGTCCAAAAACCATGGGCTGCTGCAGCTCTATTTTTTGGTATATTTTTCGGTAGCCCTGCAGTAACTATATCGCCAGCATTGATTGCCCGGAATCTGTTCAAGACCAAGGATTTTTCCAAGGCAAGCAGTTTGCTGATAAATTTTAAGAATGTGGGTTTAGCGTTCTGTCCTTTCGTCGGTGGTCTAATTTTTGACAGTACCGGTAGCTATAAGCTTGTGTTTGTAATTATGATTATGGTGATGTCACTTTCTTGCTTGCTTTTCTTCTTTGTTTTGCCTCAAAACAAGAAACAAAAAGATGAAAATCGGTTTTAAGAATTAGCCCGTTTATACGATTTGCAGGCAGCAGGCTAGCCTCATCCGTTTTTTATTTGTTTGCTGGAATAGTAAGTAGCTCATACAGAAGTTAAGAAAGGATAGTAAATCCTAGCCCTTTGCCAGCATAAATAATTCATCACTAGCAATTGAGTTTAACCAAAATTACACAAAAAATTGGATGTGAAGGCAATTAATATATAGGCTAGCAATCGTAATCGTTGCTAAATTCTCCAAAATCTTTAAAACTGTCAAAGAACAGACCTGACAAAACATTATCAGCTGTCTTTTTCCGGATAAGAGTTATAGAAGAGAATATCCCTAAATCTTCCACCTCATAGGCTAATAGTTTATCAGTTTGGCATGACTCCAAAGCCGATTTGGGAGTAAGAGAGATCCCGATCCCAGATGATGCCCAGCTGATTGAAGTTCTCGCATCATCGCAGACACAAAGTGGGCAAAAGGAGAAGCCTTTCTCATTAAAAGCATTCTTTATTAGAGCCTCCCAGCGCCGGTAGACTATCAGTGGCTTACTGCTCAACCATTTCAAATCAATTAACGGTGTATTAGCATCAAAAAAAGACTCATGGGCAACAGCAACCATTGCTTCCTTATGCAGGCTTAAGCAATTAAAATGCTCTTGAGGGAAAGGTGTTCTGACAAATGCAAGATCAAGTTCATTATTTATGAGCATATCGATCAAGGAATAGGTGTTTTTTTCAACGATTTCAAACAATACATCTGGCCGCAATTTATGAAAGGTAAATATTTTATCTCGTATTTTTGCGTGATCGACAGAAGATATCGTACCGATTCGTAGCACGCCACTACAACCATTAACCATCGCCTTTAATTCTTTATTTGCAGTTTCAGACATATCCAGCAAAGCTTTTGCCTTGCGGTAAAGAGCTTTACCTGCATCGGTAATTATCAAGTTGCGCCCTTTTCTAATAAAAAGTGATATGCCAAATTCTTCTTCCAGTTTCTTGATTTGAAGACTTAAGGGCGGTTGTGATAAATGAAGCTTTCTGGCCGCAGCAGAAATACTTCCTTCCTCGATTACGGTGACGAAATATTTTAGTTGAAAAAGCTCCATAATTCCTCTATATATTTAAATAATTAAAATTAATTCAAGGCATAAATGATCAATATTTTTGGATCTCAATATTTCGCATATTGATAAATATAAAAGAGATATAAATAACAATATTACATCTGTACTATAATAATCCCAAGCCTCTCAAACTAATTATACATATTGTCAACTAAATTTGTCCATTCTGCAAATTTTTACAAATGCTGGCTAGAGGCAACACTTTATAAATATAGAAAATATCAAATTAATTAAGTTATATTTAAAAACGAAATTTGCATGATAAAAGGAGGTACCAAAGACATTGCTTCACTGATCTGAAATTTTCTGAAAATATTTAAGGAGAAAAAAATGAAGAAAGGCAAAAATCTAAATTATCTATTAGCAGCTATTTTAATACTTGGAATTCTGCTAATATCCGTGGGATGTTCCTCTACCCCAAAAGAAGGATCTAAGGCTGTTGACACAAAAAAGGCAGAAGAGGGACAAGAAGCAAATGCCGAAAAGGAAGAAGATAAAGTAGAGGAAGATGCTCGGGACCCGAAAGATGTAAAAGAGACAATTATCCTGGCCATCACCGGAGAACCCACTACTTTAGACAGTGCAAAAGCAAATGACCGCAATACCTTCAGTATTACATGCAATGTTTATGATGGCTTGATTCGCCAAGAACAAGATGGCAGTTTAGTTCCCGGGCTGGCTGAGTCCTGGGAATACAATGAGGACAATACAGAAATAACATTTAAACTTAGAGAAGGTGTTAAATTTCATAACGGCGAAACTATGACCGCAGATGATGTGGTTTTTTCATTTGAGCGTTCTCTGGCATCCCCTAGCACAGCAAGGATAACCGGCTCAATGGAGAAAATGGAAAAGATTGATGAAAACCATGTCAAATTAACCCTCTTTTATGCTTATGGTCCCGTCGAAGGCTGCCTGGCAAGTGTCAATTGCGGCATCATCTCAAAAGCTGCAGTTGAAGCGGATCCGGATGGCTTTGAAAGAAACCCTGTAGCTACTGGTCCATATATGTTTGAAAAATGGGAGAGCGGCAACAAAATTGTTTTTACAGCCTTTGAAGATTATTATCGTGAACCAGCCTCAATCAAATCACTGACGTACCAGTTGGTTTCAGATACATCTGCTGCTTTGATCGCTCTGGAAACAGGTGATGTAGACATGATTGTTACAACCCAGGCTGCAGATCGAGACAATATCATGAATAATGATGATCTTTTCTATGATGAAGTCTCATCAAGCTCAATTTATTTTGTGGCTTTTAATAACACAGACGGCATATTTGCAGATAATCCACTTTTGCGCAAGGCTGTGGCTCACGCTATAGATAGAGAGAGTGTTGTTATTGGAGCGACAGAGGGTGTGGGTCTTGAATGTCCAAGTGCTATACCAGCTACCTGTTTCGGGACACCGAAGGATTTTGAGGGTGCAGAATACAATCCGGAGCTTGCCAAAGAACTGCTTGTCCAAGCCGGTTATCCAGATGGCCTCAGCATTAAAATACCAGTGATGGAATCCGGTGCTTATCCTAAGGTTGCTGAAGTAGTTGCAGAGCAGCTTAATATGGTTGGCTTTGATGCTCAAGTTGATCTGATGGAAAGAACTGCCTTTTTGCAAGATGTCTATACCGACTGCAAATATGAGATTTGCGTCAACGGATATACTGCCCTCAGCCCTGATGCGGATTTCATCATGTATATGAGATACCATAGTGATCATCTTGGAGGCGGTAACAATTTTGTGATGGTCAATAATGCCAAATTGGACGCTCTTTTAGAACAAGGCAGATTTTCTACTGATCCAGCAGCCAGAGAACAGGCATATCTTGAAGCTTGTGAAATATTGCGTGACGAAGCAGTTTTGGTACCAATTTTGAGCCCTGTCAATGGCGTGGCCTGTCGAGCAGATCTAAAGGGTGTTAAAGGCGATCCGCTTGATATTCAGTATGTTTATAATTTCCGCTGGGAGAATTAATGCTTAGCAGGTCGAGGGGTGGGTTTTTACCTGCCCCTCATTTTGGAGGTTCCCATGTTGATGTTCATAGGTAGAAGATTATTGATGATGATACCGGTCGTTCTTGGGATTTCATTTCTAATTTTCACTATTCTTGCACTAACACCCGGCGATCCTGCCCAGATGATCTTGGGAGAAAATGCTTCCTTAGAAGATATAGAAAAATTAAGAGAAGAAATGGGTCTCAATGATCATTTTTTGGCTAGGTATTTAAACTATCTCAAGGATGCACTGAAATTTGATTTCGGCAATTCATACCGTACAGGTCTTCCAGTCGTCCAAGAAATTATGACCAGATTACCCAATACTCTTGTCTTAGCGTCTTTAGGGATAGGATTGTCCGTCATAATAGGTGTTCCGATTGGTGTCATTTCAGCTGTCAGGCAATATTCTTTGTTTGATACAGCCAGTTTAGGTGCTGCTTTATTAATGACATCTATTCCGCCATTTTGGCTGGGCCTGATGCTGTTATTGGTATTCTCTCTGCAGTTGGGCTGGTTCCCAGCCATTGGCATTACTAGTTGGAAAGGCTTTATCTTGCCAGCCATTTCCTTGGCAATTGGAAGTATGGCAATCGTAATCCGGATGACGCGTTCAACAATGCTGGAAGTGATCAGAGAGGATTATATCCGGACGGCTCGTGCAAAGGGAGTATCTGAAGGAAGGATTGTTAAAAAGCACCAGTTGAGGAATTCATTTTTGCCTGTTCTTACCATAATTGGGTTGCAATTCGGCAAACAAATGGGTGGAGCAATGATCAATGAAACTGTTTTTTCAATTCCAGGAATGGGAACTTTACTGATTACATCCTTGCGGCAAAAAGACATTCCCATGGTAATGGCATCGATTATTTTTGTTGCTGTGGCAATTAGTTTAATTAATTTACTAGTTGACATTTTATATGCCTATATTGATCCCCGGGTAAGATCGCAATATATGAAAGCTAGAGGTACTTAGATGGGCAGTTTTAATAATATTGACTCGCCTCTATTAGATTTTCAATTAGAAAAGAAAAAAAGCCGCTTTTCTTCGGTTATGAGGCGTTATATGAAGAATAAACTTGCGGTCTTTGGTCTGATCCTCTTAGTGGTATTAGTATTTTTTGCCATCGGCGCCGGCTTATTTGTAGATTACGAAACCGATGCAGTTCATCATAATATGAAAACCCGCTTCATTAAACCCGGATCGGAACATATCTTTGGCACAGATCATTATGGCCGGGATGTTTTTGCTCGAGTACTTTATGGCGGCAGGATTTCACTTTTTGTTGGAGCGACAACAATTTTATTATCTCTGGCAGGAGGAGCACTAGTTGGTGCAACAGCCGGCTACTTTGGCGGCAAAGTTGATAACTCCTTGATGCGCATCATGGATATATTCCTAGCCATCCCAGAGATATTGCTGGCCATATCGATTGTGGCTGCATTGGGCAACAGTATGATAAATCTGATGATTGCCTTGAGTGTATCTTCAGTTCCACGGTTTGCTCGTGTAATCCGTTCTTCAATACTGACAGTTAAGGGGCAAGATTTTGTTGAAGCTGCCAAAGCATACGGCTGTAGGAATCGCAAGATAATCACATATCATATTTTACCCAACGCAATCGGCCCTATTATTGTCCAGGCAACTTTGTCTATGGCCAATACAATTTTGATGATTTCTTCATTGAGTTTTGTTGGATTGGGCTTGCCTTCCTCAATCCCTGAATGGGGTTCAATGCTTTCAGAAGCCAAGGAGTATATGCGTTATGAACCGCATCTAATTGCTTTTCCCGGGGTAGCAATAATCGTCGCAGTCCTAGCATTCAATTTGATAGGTGATGGGCTAAGGGATGCTTTAGATCCAAAACTTAAAAATTGAGAGGAGCCCTTAGCAATGGATAATTTATTAGAGATAAAAGATCTTCATGTCACCTATACCACTGATGAAGCAAGCTTTCATGCTATTAACGGCTTGGATTTGACAGTGTATAAAGGCGAAACCATTGGTTTGGTTGGTGAAACAGGTGCTGGAAAAACAACTACTGCTTTATCAATTATGCGATTACTGCCGGATCGGATAGGCAGCATTGATCATGGCGAAATTCTTTTGGAGGGGAACAATATCTTAGAGGCCAGCGTAAGCGATATGCGGGTTTTACGCGGAAATGTGATGTCCATGATATTTCAGGATCCAATGTCTAGCCTTAACCCCACCTTACAAGTCGGTGATCAGGTTGCCGAAGTATTTGAAGTACATTTCCCTGAGTATTCTAAAATAGAAATAGAGCAGAAAGTAAATGAAATGTTTGAACTGGTTGGATTGCCGATTGAAAGAAAGATCGAATACCCACACCAGTTTTCAGGTGGCATGCGCCAAAGGATAGTAATAGCCATTGCCCTAGCATGTGAACCTAAATTACTTTTGGCGGATGAGCCAACGACTGCACTTGATGTTACGATACAGGCCCAAGTTCTTCAGCTGATTCGTGATTTAAAAGAGAAAATTAATACCTCAACAATTCTTATAACCCACGATCTAGGAGTGGTTGCTCAGACATGTGACAGAGTTGCAATCATGTATGCGGGTGAGATCATTGAGATAGGTCATTTGCTGGATATATTTGAGGGAGAGAAGCATCATCCCTACACAACTGGCTTATTTGGATCGATACCGGATCTTACAAAGCAAGAAAGCAGATTAAATCCAATTGCAGGCATGATGCCAGACCCCACCAATTTACCTTCCGGCTGTAAATTCTATTCAAGATGCCCCAAAGCTTTTGCACCTTGTGCTCTTGAACACCCCCGGATGCATACGATAAACGACTCCCATAAGATTCGCTGCCATTTGTTTGCAGATCAAACAAATGTTGAGTAGTCAGAGTGAAAGGATGAAATATGTCTTCTCCTATTGTTGAAACACGGAATTTAAAAAAATATTTTGCAGTAGCAAGAGGTTGCCTACACGCAGTGGACGACATTAATTTATCTATCGATAAAGGAAACACTCTTGGTGTTGTAGGTGAGTCAGGTTGTGGGAAATCAACTCTTGGGAGAGTGATTTTGAGATTATGTGAAGCTACCGCTGGAGAAGTGCTATTCGAAGGCCAAAATATTTTACAGCTTAAAAGCACAGAGATGGAAAAAATGCGGCAGCAAATGCAAATTATCTTCCAGGACCCCTTCTCATCACTAAATCCTAGGCTTTCGATCTTCGATATTATCGCCGATCCGATTCGAACAGCAAAATTGTTTAATAATAAAAAGGACATCCAAAGGAAAGTACTTGAGTTGATGCAGACGGTGGGCTTGTCCATGCGCTATATAAATTCCTATCCACATGAGATGGATGGTGGACGGCGGCAACGAGTTGGGATAGCCAGAGCTCTAGCCTTAGGCCCCAAATTTATCGTTTGTGATGAACCGGTCTCAGCTCTTGATGTCTCAATCCAAGCACAAATCCTAAACCTTCTTATGGATCTTCAAGATGAACATGGTTTGACCTATATGTTTATCACCCATGATATGAGTGTGGTGAAACATATATCGAACAAGATCATGGTTATGTATATGGGACATTGCGTCGAAGTGGCAACTGTGAGGGAATTATTTGAGAATCCTTTGCATCCTTACACTAAAGCTCTTTTATCCTCTATCCCAATCCCCAAGATTGGTTCCTTTACAGAAAAAGGAAGATTAATAAAAGGAGAAGTATCTAGTCCAATAAATCCCGCTCCGGGGTGTCGTTTTGCACCTAGATGCCCACATATGAATCCTAGCTGTGTGGGAGAAGATATTCCCTTTATTGAATATGAAAAAGAACACTTTATTGCTTGCACATTGTATTTGAAGGACTAAAAAACATTATCAGGAGAATAATTAAATGAAAACAGAATTCTACGTTAACAATCGCCAAAAATATTTTGACTTAATGGAAGACAATTCAATTGCAGTATTTTTCTCTGGCAATCTGCGCAGAGATACCAGCGATCAATTATCCTATCCTTTTTCAGTAGAGCGCAATTTTTATTATTTAACTGGAATAGACAGAGATGGGTTTCAATTAATTTTATTAAAGGCGGGGGGTAGGCAATTAGAACAATTATTTATTCTTCCCGTTGATGATCATTTTGAAAGATGGGAGGCAAAAATGCTTCGCCCAGTTGAAGCAAAAGAAATATCCGGCATCGACCAAGTACTTTATAGTTATCAGTTTGAATCAGAATTTGCCAAAAAGATTTATTCCCCGGTAATTTGTCACAATTTGTATGTTTTCACCTGTATTGCTGAAATGCATGAACCACTTACACCAGCACAACATTTTGCTTCGAAGGCTGCCAGACTCTATCCTTCTCTTAAAATTTGCAACTCCCTGCCTTTAATGCTTGAACTGAGAAGCAGCAAAACTGCTGAAGAGATTGAGATCATATCTGGAGCTGTTAATCTTGCCGGTGATGCAATGCTCCATGCAGCAAGGCTTTTAGAGCCAGGTATCTGGGAATACCAAATCAGTGCCCACTATTCACACTATCTTCATATGCGTGGCAGCAAACCAAGGTTCAGATCTGTCATAGCAGCGGCAGATAATGCTACGCTGCTTCACTATAACTTAGGCTCCTATCAATGCCGTGACGGTGATCTTGTCTTGATGGATGTAGGGGCTATGAACGATTGGTATGTCTCTGATATAACTCGTACCTTCCCGGTAAATGGAAAATTTACTCCAAAACAAAAAATGGTCTATGAAATTGTCTATGAGGCTCTGGAGATTGCTTTGGACACCATTAAAGTAGGTATAGACGAGGATGTCATTAATGAAGCCATCAGGGATCATTATTTCAAGGCGCTTAAAGCGCTTGGATTAATCAAAGACAAAAGTGAAGTTCATAATTATTATATGCACAGATCAGGGCATCCCATTGGTTTGGATCTGCACGAATTCAGATACTCCCGCAATGTAATTAATGAAGCATGCGTACAAACTCTGGAACCAGGGCTTTATATTTCTGAATGGGGGATGGGAGTCCGAATTGAAGATAACGTCCTAGTAACCTCATCTGGGGTCAAAAATCTTTCTGATCATATACCGAAGAAAATCAATGATATTGAGAATTATTTGAAGTAAAAAACTACATTCATTAACCAATAAATAAGGAATTACCATATGGACTTGCGGAGACAGAAAATAAAAGATCTGTTAGAAATATTTGTTGCCTTTTTTAAGATGGGATCACTAACTTTTGGTGGTGGTTATACGATGCTGCCGATCTTGGAAATTGAAGTGGTGGAAAAACGAAACTGGCTCAGCTCTGAAAAAGTTGTCGATTATTACGCTTTAAGCCAAGGATTACCAGGTATTATTGCCGTTAATGTTTCAGTTTTTGTTGGCTATCATCATATGGGAACATCTGGAGGGATCATTGCTGCTCTAGGCGTTGTAGCACCGAGCGTAATCATTATCACCGTTATAGCAACTATTTTGCAGGGTTTTATGGATAATGCTTATGTGCAGTATGCTCTAGCAGGCATTTTGGTTTGTGTCTCAGCTCTCATGGTTAATACGATCATTGGTCTATGGGAGAAGGGAGAAAAGGATTTCCTTTCTTCATTTATATTTTTGTCCGTGATTGTCTTGTCTTTAGCAACTTCCATATCCCCGATGCTTTTCGTTATAGGGGCTGCAATTGTGGGGATTGTCGCGCAGACAATAAAGAGTAGATTATGATAATTTTACAATTATTTTTAGAGTTTTTTAAAATAGGTTTGTTTGCTTTAGGTGGAGGTTTAGCAACTATCCCCTTTCTAGAGCATCTTTCAAATAAAACAGCTTGGTTTCCCTTATCACTGGTGAGTGAGATGATAGCTATTTCGGAAGCCACTCCAGGTCCTTTGGGCATCAAGATGGCTACATATGTCGGCTTCAAAGTATCAGGCTGGTTAGGGGGCGTAATTGCCACTCTAGGTGTAATATTGCCCTCAATTATCATAGTTATAATTGTTTCAAAGTCCTTAAAAAGATTTCAAGGCAGCAGTTTGATGGAGTATGCTTTTTATGGTTTAAGGCCGGCTGTAACCGGTTTGATCATGGCAGCTACCTTAACCATAATGCAAACATCATTTATATTTGTTGATTCAATTGACAGTTTATTATCTTCGAACTCTATAAGTGACATATTAGATATCTATAAACTAGTCTTCTTTATTATTCTCTTGCTTATAATGAGAAAATTTCGCCGCCATCCAGTCTTTTACATTTCAATTTCGGCTTTAGTTGGGATGGCTTTTAAGTTCTAGTTTTATTAACATATTTTGCAGGGATGAAGATGGCAATTCTTCGTAAGAATTAGAAAAAGAGAAATATTTGATCTTTACCAGCCTTGATAGCAGCGGTTGACCGAATGGTTTTCGGTCAGCCGCTTTTTGAAAATATTGACCAGCAGGTGCAAAAACTATGCTTGCGACTAGTCGATGTCATGTCGATCAGAAGATATGATTATAATAGGAAGAAAATAAGATCAAAATATTAATGTTGGTGTTAGAGAAGAAAGATGATTACGGGGGGAAATATGTCCAAAGAAAATAATGTTAAAAATGAAATTGCTAATTTTCGAGATCTCGGGGGCTATACGGGACAGGGCGGCCTGACAGTTAGAAAAAATCTAATTTACAGGAGTGGAAATTTAGATTTTTCTACTAAATTCATCCAAAACACTCTTGATCCCCTGGGGATATCGATTGTATTTGACCTCAGGTCCAGTGATGAGCTGGAAGAAAAACCCTATACACTGCCAGACCATATCCAATACAGGCACAGACCTATTTTAGTTTCACTTGAAGAGGAACTGGCAGAATTAGATCTAGAGTTTCCCGGCTATAAAAATTTGTTGAGCTCAGCTGATGGTCAAGAATTCAGCCCTGAAATCTTTCAATTTTTAGCCGGTTTTATGGAGAGAGTTTATACAGATATGGGTGAAAATCCTCTTGTTTTTGGCAAGATTATTAAAGAAATGATTGAAAATGGCGGTAAAGCAGTCTTGTTTCATTGCTCAGCTGGCAAAGACAGAACAGGAATACTGGCATCTATGATCCTTTTGAGTCTTGGAGTATCAATAGATGATATAAAAAAAGACTATCTTTTGTCGAATGAATGCAGAAGGGAAGCAATTAAACAAGATCTTAAAGAAATCACTGCTGTAATTTCAAATCCCAGAATCGCCAGTATTCTGGAAGGAATGCTGCTGGTCAAGGAAGAATATATTGATACAACTCTGGCAGCTGTAAATTCTTATCCGAGCTTTGAAGACTATGCCCAAGAAATGTTAAAGCTTGATGCAGCAGATTTGGCGGCTTTGAGAACTATCTACTTAGAGTAAATGATCCCTTTGATCGAAGAGAGGATCTTCTGGCAAGCAGGTTTATTTTAGTTAATTGCTGGCTCAAGCGGCAGAGATTTAATCTTTAGACTTGCCGAAAGGTTGAGCAGGAAAAAGTAAAGATACCAGTGCGATCAAAAAAGCCATAATTGCTGCAATTAAAAGAATATTGCTTGTATTGCCACCGGCAAGCGGCACCACAACAAAAGAAGGCAGCAAAAAAGCTCCCAGCATCTGAGCCGTAACAATAATACCCCCCGCTGTTCCACCGTAAACGGGACCAATTTCAGGCATATAGGCCGGAGTAGACAGTATCAGTGTTAAGATTCCTCCCTGAGCAAAGCCAAGCAAAAACAAGATCAGAACTTGAGAAAAACCAGTTGCCAGCAGGCGAGCGAGAATAATACAGACCCCATAAAGGATAGAATTACTTACTACCAGCAAACGAAAGTAGCCTTTTTTACTTACGATGTAAGGCAAAAGCAGAGATCCTGCAATCGTCCCCAGCATTAGAATTGAGGTCAGACTCCCTGCCTGCGCTGCAGATAGGCCATTATTTTCCATTAAAGATGTGGGCAGGGTGGATCCGACAATATTGCAGATGGCCAGACCTAAAAAATGGCCAATGGCTGCAATAAAAACGGGCCGGCAATGACGGATTGTTTGGAAGCATTCTCTCAGGCTAGGCTGATGCGTTTCTTCTTCTTGGCGAGGATCTTGCATAAAAATAAGAAAAAGAAGAAAGACAATGGTGAAAATTCCCGCCGAAATAAGAAATACCCGATTGATAGAGGAGATTAAAGCCGTTGTACCCACTGCAATTGCCATACCTACAGAAGCTGCACTGAGGATCACGGCTCCAATAATGCCCATCCTCTTTTTGCTCAACCAGGAGCTAATGATTTTTGCATAAGTACTATAGAGCAAAGAGACACCCACACCCAAAAGCACCATTGTCAGATAAAAACCTGCGGAACTTTTAACCAGGACTCTAAGCCACAATGCGATAAGGCTTACAGCCAGACCCCAAGACAATACTTTGCGGACACCATATTTATCGCTTAAGCTGCCGCCTAAGAGGGCTAAGAATATACCGGGCAGCATTGGAGCGGAGAAAGCTGCAGTAAATCCTTTAATTGTCAGATCGTATTTGGCCATCAGCTCTGCAGCGATTGGCGACAACTGATAATGGGCATAGTTGACACAAAAAAATGACAAGAAAAGAATTGTCATGATTACTGCGGCATAATAATTTTTGTTTTCGCTATTTTTGTCCATAACTAAGAATAAAAAGAGATCCAAATTTAATCTAGTATAGCAAAGGGACAAAATTTAGATTGATCTTTAACCAAAAGTGAGCACAGCTCGCTTTTTAAATTTGCTCAAGTTTTGCGGATTGATTTTTTAAAAACGATTTTCGCAGATAATTGTTTTTGACAAGAAACAAAACTCGTAGGCGAGCCTAAATACAGTAAGAAAATTATAGCTACAGCTAAAATTTAGTTGAGTATCTGTAATTATTAGTAAAATTATCTATAATTTAAATTTATAGTTCAATTATTTTTAATTATATGATAAATTTATACAAATCAGTAATAAGTGGTCTTTTCCGGCCGGCAGAAAAGCCCAGTCACATCTGTTAATAGTTTAAGCAGACTTTGCACTGAGTGGCCGCAAGGGATTAAAAAACAGTACTACAACTGCTGAGATACTTTACAAGAAGTCCTAAAACTCGGCTTTATGCCTGGTTTTCAAAAGGTAAGGTGGGTTTTATGCAAGTGAATTATGGAGAAAAAATTCGATCATTGCGCAAATCGCGCGGCCTGACTTTAACTGAATTGGGCGATGCAGCAGGGGTTTCAGCCAGTTATATCTCCCAGGTAGAAAGAGGCCTGTGCTCAATTTCCTTATCTTCACTGGAGCAGATCTCTAAAAGCCTGGGTGTCAATATTAAATATTTTTTCTTTGATGAAATCGAGCATGCTGGTGCCATCAACAATTCCTTGAATGGTTATGTCGTTCCGCCTGAAAGCCTCTACTATTTTAGAACTCTCTCAAATAAAAGTGGCAATAAAGAATTAATAGTCGATGAAGTTTCAATTCTACCTTGCAAAATCAATAAAGCCTTTGATCTTAAAGGGACAGGGCTAATTTACATTCTCAGCGGAATACTGACGATTGAATGGGAGAATGAATCGAGCAAGATGTTTCATGGTGACAGTCTTTATTTTGACGGCAGCACTGATTACGCTTGCTTTAATAGAAGCAACAGATTAGTCAATATGCTGCTTGCTTCGTATGGAGACGGGGGGCGGCTGGCGGTATGAACAAGAGCAAAACAGGCGGCAATATCCGCAAACTTCGCAAGGAAAGAGGCTTGACGCTGGAGAATCTGGGTGAGATGACAGATTTATCCATCAGCTATCTGTCGATGGTAGAAAGAGATCTTTGCCCCGTGTCTTTGACTGCAATAAGCAATATCGCCAAAGCTTTGGAGGTAGGGCAAGAAGCAATACTTGCCCCGGCAGGCAAAAAAACCAAGGGGCTGGTTCGCAGCTACCAGCACGTCTCAACAAAACTTGAAGATTATCGAAGGGTATATGATCATCTTGTTGACCAAGAATTTTCTCCCCGCCCGTTTGATGCTCTGAGAGTTACTATTCTTCCCACTGAAAGCGTTACCCAAACCGTCCCTTTCACGCACAGCGGTGAGGAATTTGTCTATGTCTTTGAAGGTGTGCTTACCTTGATGCTGGACAAGCAAAGCTATTCCCTGTCAGAAGGAGAAAGCGCCCATTATCATTCATCGATTCCTCATAAATGGCTGAATCTGACTGATAAACGTGTTGTCATTTTGGTAATAAATTGCGATCCCAAAGCAGATTATTTCGGCTGATCCACCTCAAAAGCTTATAGAATCCGCCAAGCCCCAGTCAATCTGGCAGCTATATCTTGCCCAGATCGCTTAAAACGCCTAGGAAATAAGGCATCTGCACTCTCCACCAGGGCCAGTCATGATCGACATCATATCCCCAGTAGTCTACCCAGGCAGGAATATTTTGCGCTTTTAATACTTCCTCCAGCAGACGGGTATCCCTGACTGAATCCTCTTCCCAGCTGCCCTGCCCCGTACAGATAATTATATCGCCCTCTCTGATCGCATCAAGATAATAGCTGTCACTTAGATTTTTAAGATAGTCGATGGGGCTATTCAGATAAACATCTCTAGCGGCAAGATCAGCAGCGGTGAAAAAACCAGCGTCATAGATTCCGCTCAAAGCTATAAGCAGATCGAAAGTATGGGGATGGCGAAAGAAAAAATTAGCACTGTGAAATCCTCCCATGCTGCAACCAGTGCTTCCAATTTTCCCCGTCCAGCCGGAATGATCCCTAATGAAAGGCAAAAACTCCTCCACGATATACCGGTCATAGGCATTATGCCTTTTTGCCTTATCTGCCGGGGAGGCCTGTTCATTCAGCCAGCTTTCATAATCGACACTGTCGACAGCATATATGAGTATCTTTCCTTCTCTAATGAACTTACTGATGGCTTCAATCATCTTGAAATCTTCATACTCATAGAATCTGCCCCCGGATGAGGGAAAGACAATTATCGGCTTGCCGGCCTGCCCATATATCTTAAAAGGCATATCCTTGTTCAGATTTTTGCTGAAAAATTCATGGTATTCAATATTCATAATCATCCCCTAAATCACAGCTATGGCAGCTTTATTGCTGGCAAATCGCCTCGCTGGCTTTCATTATTTCTGCCATTTCTTGAGAACGGATAATATAGGAATAATCCCCTAAAGCTTTGGAGAAAATCTTGGGCACGGGTCCGTGGACACAGATTATCTCTCCATATTTATTAATAATTTTAGCGATAGAATTGCTGGAACTATCTTTCCCTTTTACACCAATATAAGCACAATGGTATTTGGCCTTGGGCGGGTCTTTAATCTTCTTGCCCGCAATCATCTCAGCATACATCTTATAGATGTCAATATCGCAGCTGTAATTGAACATATCCAGTGACTGCCCGCCGGGCGGCCGGATATTTACTTCCAGAGCGATGAGCTTTTCCTTTTTAGTGCGAAAGAATTCAAAATGAAAAAATCTCTCTCTGACCTCAAAGGCTCTCAACAGTTTCAATCCTGCCATCAACAGATCTTTGGGCACAGACATCTGATTGTAGTAAAACTGATTTAGTCCTGAACTTACAGTATCTAAAACACCGTCTTTGAAAATATAGGAATTAATGAAAATCAGTTTCCCTCGTTCATCCACCAGCCCGTCAAAAGTGTGAATTTCACCTGGAATAAATTCTTCAATCAGATATTCGCAATCTGGCTTTCCCTCGAGAAAATAGCCTAATTCTGTTCGATTGGATATTTTGTAGGTATTGGCAGCTCCCACACCAATATTGGGCTTGGCAATAATCGGATAGCCGACTTTTTTTACAAATTGCCTGACCGCCTGAGCATCAGTGGCAATAATGCCTCTGGCAACAGGGATATCTTCTTTTTCAAAGATCTTTTTCATCTCTGATTTTTTCTTGATCTTATCGATAGCAGCCAGTTTATAACCGGAAACATTAAAGTCTGTCCTCAGCTGGGCCTCTGCCTGCAGCCAATGCTCGTTATGCGATTCGATATAATCTATCCGGCCGTATTTATGAATGAAATAGCCACAGGCTCTAAGTAGCTCTTCGTAATTATCCATATCCCGGACGAGGTAGTATTCCGTCAGATTGCTTTTCAATTCGCTATCAAGATTGTCATAAGGATCAGGGCCGATACCCAGAACATTAATACCTTCATTTTTGAGCGCTGCAACAAAATGCTTGAAATTAGGTGGGAAATGAGGTGAGATGAAAATATAGTTCATTTTAGCCATTCCTTATCCTGTTTGAATCTCCTGTAATTTACTATAACAAAAATCTTTCATAGCTTAAAAGTTAGGAAGCTGGATATATCCTTGATATCCTCCAAATCCTGAGAGCGAAGCAGATAATAATAGTCCCCCATCAAAGAAGAAAAGACTGCAGGCACAGTGCCATGAGTGAGAATTTTATCCTGATACTCAGCCAGGATTTCATCTCTCATATAGCTGGGGCAGCGATTATCTTTAATCCCTAAATAGGCCACATGGTATTTTGCATCCCTTATCCTGGGCAGTTCCCTTTTCCTAATTGCCTTTGCGTACAGGGCATAGACATTAATGTCGCTGCCATAATTAAACATGTCTAAAGAATGCCCTCTCGGCGGCCTGAAATTTGCTTCCAGGCCGATTAAATCATCGTTCTTGCTGCGCAAAAACTCGATGGAAAAAAATCTGTCTCGGATACCGTAGGCTGTGAGAATCTTAAGGCCCGCCTGATAGATATCCTGGGGGACTTTCTTTTGGCTGTAATAGAATTGATCCAAGTCGTTTTTGACAGTGTCAAAGACACTGCTGCCGTAGACAAAGGAATTGCTAAAGATCAGCTTGCCCTGAGAATCTACTAAGCCGTCAAAAGAATGGATGCTGCCTTCAATGTAGCTCTCAGCTAAATATTCGACCTTGGCTTGGCTGGCAAAAAAAGTTTGCAGCTCTTTTTCATTGGTAATTTTTTCTATGCCAGCAGCTCCCCTGCCGATATTTGCTTTTAAGATGATAGGATAGTCAACTTCTTCTATGAAGCGTCTGGCCTGGTAAATATTGTTGATCAGCAATCCTTTAGCCGTCTTGATACCATTTTCTGCAAAAATCCTTTTCATTTCAGATTTTTTCAAGATTCTCTCTATTTCAGAACTTTTGTAGCCGGCAACATTAAAATCCGTTCTCAGGCGGGCATCTGAAATCAGCCAGTCTTCATTGTGAGATTCAATAATATCGATTTTGCCGTAATGATGGGTGAAATAGCCGCAGGCCTTGAGCAATTCTTCATAATTTTCCAAATCCTGAACAAGATAATACTCAGTGAGGGAATTCTTTAGATTCCAGTCGAGATTATCATAAGGCTCTGAGCCTATGCCCAGAACATTTACCCCTTCTTTTTTCAAAGCAGTGACAAAATGCTTGAAATTGTAAGGGAAATTAGGGGAGATGAAAATATAGTTCATAGCTGCTCCTATTCAATATTATGGTATTTAATCAATAAA
>CAZUWY010000036.1:0-10701 GCA_964624395.1 uncultured Mageeibacillus sp.
GCAGACAGATAATGAAAATATCGATAAATTAATTTCCGGCCGATCCTTCATCGCTGTCTTTGATTCCGGCATCGGCGGGCTGAGTGTGCTCTCCAGGCTTCTTTTTGACCTGCCCGGGGAAAACTATCTTTATCTGGGCGATTCCTGCCACGCCCCCTATGGCGACAGAAGCCCGGCTGAGCTGTTTGAATTTGCCGGCAGCATTGCCCTTTGGTTTAAGGCCAAGGGAGCTAAAGCCATAGCTTTGGCCTGCAATACGGTATCTTCGACAATTGTGGCGGAGATTAGAGAAATTGTCGCACCCCTGCCGGTTTATTCCGTTTTAGAGGCCGGGGTAAATTATGCCGTCAAAGAAAGTAAAAGCCAAAATATCGGCGTGATTGCCACAGCCGCCACTGCTAAAAGCGACAGCTTCGCTAAAAATATTTTAGCCAGGCTGCCCGCTGCTAAAATTACAACCATCCCCTGCCCTGCCTTTGTCCCCCTGGTGGAAAGCGGAGATCTTTTCGGAAGCAAGGCAAAAAGAGCGGTCGCAGAGCTGGCCCAAAAGCTTGAAGATAAAAACATCGACAGTCTTTTGATCGGCTGCACCCATTATCCAGCCTTAATTCCTCTGATCGAAAAAGCACTGCCTGAAAGTGTCAAGATCTTAGATCCTGCCCTGCCCTATGCCAAAGAGATCTCCCAGGCTATGAAAGCCAAAGCTAAACTAAACAAAGATAAAGGCAGCCTGCTCCTGCTGACTACGGGAGATCTTAACCAGTTTCAACAGGCCGGCGAAGCACTTTTTGGCCAGAAGCCAGAGCCCGTCTACGGCATAGATTATATGGAACTAGAAAAGTATTCGCCCCTCAATACGGCTCACGGCCGCGCTTTGGCAGAACGAATATCCAGATGGCAAGAGCCAGAAGAATATAAAAGAGACTGATATAAAAATAGAGATTGTAGCTCTTGGTGTAATAGTAAGTCAGACTGGTAATAATCGGCCCGATCAGGGTGCCGGCACCGGAGGTGATCTGCAAAAAGGCTGAGAAATTGGCAAAATTTTTCAAGCCGAATAAATGCCTGGCATAGGCCGGATAAGCTATCGAGCTATAGGCAAAGCCAATCCCCGCACCGATGATCAGGGTGACGATAAAAAAGGCACTGTGAATAAAAAGAGCGCTGACAACTCCCAGAAGCATAAAAACAGTTGACAAGACAGAGGCCAGCTTCAGGCCCAAAGCTTCATATAAAAAACCAATAAAAGGCTTGCCCAGCATTAAAAAAAGCATCAGCAAGGAGGAGATCCTGGCCGCCTCGGTCAAGGAATAGCCACTGTCGATCAGATGCGGGGAGAGATTATTGAAAAGTCCGTTGGTGGTCATGGTGACCAAGAAGATGGCCAGGAGAAAAATCCAGAAACGAGGAGAGATGAAAGCCTCCTTGATCTCCATACCAGTAAAGACCTCTTCCTCCTCTTCATCCTCCCAGCTTTCCGGAGCGCCAAAGGGCCTCATATTCAAATTATAGGGCGTGGCCCTGGTGATGAAAAAGAGCGTGATTATCTCCACCGCCAGAGTCAAAATTCCAAAGAAAACGAGAGTTTTGCGCCAGCCCAGGCTGGGAATCCAGATCCCGCCCAGGTAATTGTAGATCATGCCGCCAAAGCCTGAGCCCATAAAGGCCATGCCAATCGCTAAAGAAGTATATTTTTCAAACCAGTTGTGGATGATGATCGACATGGGGATATAGCCGCCGATACTGGTCAGAGCGGATTGAATCGTCAGGACCAGATAATACTGGGCGATGCTTTGGACATAGACCAGAGCAAAAATACTGGCCACCAAAAGCAGGCCGGCAATTCTGACTAGCTTGATCACCGGCATCCGTCTTAAGAGATAGGCGCAAAGAAAGGCACCGACAATATTGCCCAGCCCTTTGACTGTCATGCCCATCACCATCTCCGGCCTGGTGGCATTGAGGGATTCTTGAATCGGCGTGATAAAAAGGCTGGAGGAGTTAAGTGTAGATCCCCAGATGGCCGCGAGGGCAAAAAACAGAGCCAGCACAGTGACCCAGTGCATATAGGGCAGTCTTTCCAGTTTGCTGTCGATAGTAAACTCTCCCCTAATCAATCCCAGCCAAAAAAGACGGCTGTAATTATTCCTGCGGATAAATTAAGACTACATCATCTTAAAGATACTGGTCAATCAGAGATAATCCTCGTCATAGCTTAAATTTACAGCTTTGTACAGTTGTATTATCTCATCCTTTTCTAAGAGGCGATACTCTCCCCGCTCTAAAGTGGGATCTAGCTTTAGCCCGGCCAGAGCAATTCTTTCCAGGTAGGAAACTTCTCTTTCGCTTGCAAGCAGCATGCGCTTAACCTGATGATGCCTGCCCTCAAAGATGGTAAGTTCGGCCTCATGATCTGAAAGCGGCTCCAGCTCGGCCGGCAGCAATACAGTAGCATCAGCCAAAGTCATCCCCTGACTAAAGAGCTCTACCTCCTCAGGACCAAAGGGCCTGCCTAAATAAATAATCCTATATCGCTTGCCGATTCGGTATTTAGGCGACATCAATCTATGGGCGAGCTCACCGTCCGTGGTCAAAAGCAAAAGACCCTCGGTATCGAGATCGAGCCGGCCGACACTGGTCAAAGCTAGACTGAAAAACTCCGGCGGCAGCAGGCTGAAGATCACAGGATATCTGCTGTCCTTATGCGCTGTCAGATAACCCATGGGTTTATTCATCATTAGATGAGTATTCTTTCTGATTGCCACCACTTCGCCATCAACCGTCAGCTGGGTCTTGGCCGGATCAGAAATAATGAAGCCGTGATCAGTGATAAGATCTCCATTGACCGTAACTCTTTTATGTTTGATCAGAGCCCTGGCCTCCTTGCGGGTGCCAAAGCCTGCCTTGGTCAAAGCCCTGTCCAGGCGCAGCCTGATTTTTTCTTGCTTGTCCATTTTTAATTCTCAATCCTTTAGCTTAAAAACTCTCACAGCGGACGCATGGTCGGGAAGAGCAAAACATCTCTGATCGAGGGATTATTGGTCAAAAGCATCACCAGTCTGTCTATGCCAATGCCCAGGCCACCGGTGGGAGGCATGCCGTAGGAGAGAGCTTCAACAAAATCGTCGTCTTGGACGTGGGCCTCATCATCACCGGCAGCTCTTTTAGACATCTGATCTAAAAAACGCTCCGCCTGATCGAGAGGATCATTAAGCTCTGAATAGGCATTGCCAAATTCACTGCCGTAGATAAAAAGTTCAAATCTTTCCGTCAGACCGTCACTGCCAGGTTTTTTCTTGGTTAAAGGTGAGATCTCCAGCGGATAATCCAAGATAAAGGTCGGCTGGATCAGCTTTTCTTCAACATAGGCATCAAAGAATTTTTCTAAAATTTCGCCTTTGCCCATATGCTCCTCAATTCCCTCCAGCCCCTTTTCTTTGGCCAGAAGGCGGGCGGCCTCATCATCTTTGAGGCTAGTAAAATCAACGCCGGCATATTTTTTGACCGCGTCATTCATACTGATTCTGGCAAAAGGCGGGGTCAGATCAATCTTTGTGCCCTGAAAATCTATCACTGTCTTACCGTCATTTACGGCCCGGCAAGCTCTCACGACTAAAGCTTCGGTCAGTTCCATCATGCCGTGGTAGTCAGTATAGGCCTGGTAGGCCTCCATCATGGTAAATTCAGGATTATGCTTGATGCTCATACCCTCATTGCGAAAATTTCTGCCTATTTCATAGACTCTTTCCATCCCGCCCACTATCAACCTTTTTAAGTAAAGCTCAGGTGAAATGCGCATATATAAATCAAGGTCCAGGGCATTGTGATGGGTGACAAAGGGTCTGGCGGCGGCCCCTCCGGCAATCAGATTCAAGATGGGGGTTTCCACCTCGAGAAAATCCCTATCCTCCAGCTCGGCGCGGATGGCCTTGATAATCTGGCTGCGCTTTTCAAAAGCATCCTTGACCTCGGGATTGACGATTAGATCCAGATAGCGTTTGCGGTAGCGGGTATCGGTATCTTTCAGGCCGTGAAATTTCTCCGGCAACGGACGCAGGGATTTAGCCAGCAGCTTGAAGTTTTGACTGCGGATGGAAATCTCACCCCTTTTAGTGCGGAAAACATCACCTTCAACAGCAACAATATCTCCCAGATCAAGATCAAGCCATTTCTGGTACTCATCTTCTCCCACCAGATCAATCTTAGTGAAGATCTGAATCCTGCCCGAGCGATCCTGAAGATCACAAAAGCTGGCCTTGCCCATCCCGCGCTGGCTCATCAGGCGGCCGGCGATGCGCACGCTTTTACCTTCCAGACTGTCAAAATTAGAAATAACCTCAGCTGCATGAATACTGACATCATAGGAAGTCTCCTGGAAGGGATCTTCACCTATCTTTTGCAGCTCTTTTAATTTCGCCAGCCTGAATTCGATCTGTTCATTGCTTTTATTCTCATTTTCGGCCAAATCTGCTGCTTCATTTATAATCTTATCCGTAGCCATCTTCATCTTTCCTTTATCTAAAAATAAAACGACCCTGATCCAACCGGATGGGTCGCTTTTGCTCGATCTAAATCATCCGGCTAAAAAATTGTCATGACGGTTTGCTGATCTTCAGTATCTTGTATTTGAGCATTCCGGTCGGGGTCTTAACCGTCACGGTATGACCCTTTTTCTTGCCCAGTATGGCGTTTCCCACTGGTGATTCACTGGAGATCCTGTTGCTGAAGATATCTTCTTCCTGGAAACTGACTAAAATATATTCCTGATCCTCGCCGGTTTCAAGATCACGGATGGTCACCTGCCCACCCAGAGTGACCACTTCCTGACTTATATCTTCATCTCCGATTACAGTGGCGTTTTTAAGGATGTTTTCGATCTCCAAAATACGCATCTCATTTTCCGCCTGCGCTGTTTTGGCATCGTCATATTCAGAATTTTCTGACAAATCCCCCAATGCCCGCGCCTCTTTCAGGCGCTCGGCAATCTCCGCAGCAATAACTGTCTTTCTTTCTTCAAGTTCTTGCTGGAATTCTTTTATGCCCTGATAGGTTAAACCAAATACTTTATCTGCCATCTGATTCCTCCTCGATTTATCTGCAAGATTATAACACAGAAAAAGAAGATAAAGTATCCCTTAAATCAAACAGTTCTAAATCTTAACAGCTGCAAATTAAACTTAAACTAAATTTTGTCCAGTTTTTAGGCTTTCAGTCAGGCTTAAAGCCGGGTCTTTGGGCTTAAAAAAGCAAATTTAGCGGATATCGCTGTCCTTAGGGATAACATCATGGGCCCCGCCCTCAACTATGCTGGTGGGAGATACCTTTACCAGCCTGGCCTTGCTTTGCAGCTCCGCTAACGAGGTGGCCCCGCAAGAGCACATGGTGGCTTTAATCTTTGCCATCGTCACTGCCAGATTATCTTTGAGCTTGCCCGCGTAGGGTACATAGGAATCTACCCCTTCTTCAAAGATCAGCTGGCCGCTGTCCGAACTGCCGTCATCATAGCGCTGCCAGTTCCTGGCCCGGTTGGAGCCCTCGCCCCAGTATTCCTTGACATAGTTGCCCTTAATCATCAGCCTTTTGGTCGGACTTTCATCAAAGCGGGCAAAATAGCGCCCCAGCATGAGAAAATCCGCGCCCATGGCCAGGGCCAGAACCATATGGTAATCGTAAACAATGCCGCCGTCTGAGCAAAGCGGAATATAAATACCGGTCTCGGCAAAATACTGATCTCTGGCGGCTGACACCTCTATGACCGCAGAGGCCTGACCGCGACCGATGCCTTTTTGCTCTCTGGTGATGCAGATAGAGCCGCCGCCGATCCCGATTTTGATGAAAGCCGCGCCCGCTTCGGCCAGAAAGCGAAAACCGTCAGCATCAACAACATTGCCCGCCCCCACCATGACCTCATCGCCATAGTTTTCCTTGACCCAGCTTAAGGCCTTGTGCTGCCAGGCGGTAAAGCCGTCGGAAGAATCAAGGCAAAAAACATCTGCGCCTGCCTCTAAAAGAGCCGGTACCCTCTCCATATAGTCTCTGGTATTGATGCCGGCGCCGCAGAGAAGACTTTTGTCCTTGTCTAAAAGTTCGAAAGGGTTTTCCTTGTGCTGATCATAATCCTTGCGAAAAACCAAGGAGACTAAATTTCCTTTTTTGTCCACGATCGGCAGCTGATTTAATCTATTGTCCCAGATAATATCGTTGGCCTCGGATAAGGTAATGCCCTCTTCTCCGGTGATCAAATCTTCCATCTTGGTCATGAAATCTTTAACCAAAGTATCCTGGGAGAGGCGGCTGATCCGGTAGTCTCTGGAAGTGACAATGCCCAGCAGTTTCCCGTTGGCACTGCCGTCATCAGTTACCGGTACGGTCGAATGGCCGGTTCTCTCTTTGATGGCCAAAATATCTCTGAGGCTTTGCTCGGGCCGGATATTGCTGTCGCTGGAGACAAAGCCGGCCTTGTATTTTTTGACCCGGCGGATCATTTCCGCCTGCTCTTCGATGCTTTGCGAACCAAAGACAAAAGAAAGCCCGCCTTCACGGGCGAGCGCTATTGCCATGCCGTCATCGGATACAGACTGCATAATGGCTGAAACCAAGGGCAGATTCAATTTGTACCTGGGCTCCTCACCGGCGCGATGGCGAACCAGCGGGGTGGAAAGATCCACTTTATCCGACGTGCAATCCTCGCCGGTTAGATTCGGCAGCAGGAGATATTCGCTGAAAGTGCGTGAAAGTTCTGAAATAATGGTCACCATATAATTCTCCTTAAAGATCCCTTTGCTTAGCTATCTACTCCATTTCTTTTTTTGCTCTGTTCCAAAGCAGCGCGGATCAGCTCGATAAACAAAGGATGGGGCCTGTAGGGTCTGGATTTAAATTCCGGATGAGAGATAATACCCAGATAGCAGGGATGACCGGGCAGCTCAAAGGCTTCGATCAAAAGGCCGTCGGGTGATGTGCCGCTAAATTTTAGCCCGGCAGTGCAAAGCTCCGCCTGGAAGGCCGGATTTAATTCGCGCCTGTGATGATGGCGCTCTGAGGTCTCCTCTGCATCATAAAGCTCAGCCAGCTTGCTCCCCGGCTCAAGCAGCATGGGATAGGAGCCGATGCGCATGGGCTGTTCCGAATAGGGAATATCTTTGATGTTTTGCGCCATCTCCTTGGTCAGGCCGGCATAGTAGAAAATATCGTTGCAGGCATGCTCGCATTCATCGCTGTGGGCATTTTGTATTTTGGCCACATTGCGTGCATATTCAACCACTGCCATCTGCATGCCCAGACCGACTCCCAGAAAGGGAATCTCCTGCACACGGGCCGCCTCACAGGCAGCGATCATCCCCTCCATGCCCCTGGGCCCAAAACCGCCGGGCACAATAATTGCATCCACCTGGGAAAAGCGCTTGGCCACCTCCTCGGCGGCTAAGCCCTCCAGCTCTTCCGCCGGTATCCAGTCAATCACTGTTTTGGCGGCATGGTGGATGCTGGCATGGTCGATGGCCTCGGTGACAGAAAAATAGGCGTCATAGAGTTCCGTATATTTGCCGACCAGGGCCATCTTCAATGGTCTTCTGGCTGAACGGATGCGTTCAACCAGTTCTTTCCAGCTGGCCAGATCCGGCTCGACATACTGGGCAATGCCCAGCCTGTCGCAGACCACCCGGGCCAGGCCATCCTGCTCCAAAAGAAGCGGTAGCTCATAGACGGAATCACAGTCCAGATTGCGTATGACAGCCTCTTCTCTGACATTGCAGTAAAGCGCCAGCTTCTGGCGGATACTCTCGTCAAAAGATACTTCAGTCCTGCAGACGAGGATATCTGGCTGTATCCCATAGGACAAAAGCTTTTGCACACTGTGCTGGGTCGGCTTGGTTTTTATTTCCGCGGATTTGCGCAAGTACGGCAGTAAAGTCACATGGATGAAAAGACAGTTGCCGCGGCCCACCTGGTAGCTGACCTGGCGCATGGCTTCAATAAAGGGCTGGCTTTCAATATCTCCCACTGTGCCGCCGATCTCGGCTATGACCACATCGGGATTTCCTTCTCTCGAGACCTGAAAGACATGCTCTTTAATCTCATTAATGATATGGGGTACAACCTGAACCGTGCTCCCGTGGTAGCCCCCCGCCCTCTCTCTGGTGATCACATCCAGATAGACCCTGCCGGAGGTGATATCGCTTTCTCGGGAGAGATCGACATCGGTGAAGCGCTCATAATGGCCGATGTCAAGATCGGTTTCCGCACCATCTTCGGTAATAAATATCTCCCCGTGCTGGGTAGGGCTCATCAGAGCCGGATCAACATTTATATAGGGATCAAATTTCTGGATTCTGACACTGAGACCGCGTGCTATCAGGAGTCTACCCAACGCAGCTGCTGTTATCCCCTTGCCCAGGCCGGATACAACGCCGCCCGTCACAAAAATATACTTTGTAGACACGAAACACCTCTTTCAATATGTCAACAATTCTTGCAAACAGATTAACACAAAACAGTTTTTTGCTTCTTTTGATTGTTAGATTTTATTCATCATATATTCAGCCCTGATCTATTTCAATATAGGATTAGTAAAATTTTCGCCTGGCCGGATTATTCTTTTTTCACATCTAATGCTATAATTTCAGCAATCAGGAGACTTCGTTTCTTAATCGAACAATTTCACCTCTGGAGGTTGCAAAGCTGAAATGATCCTCTATAGCATTGAAACTATTATTAATTTTATCTTTATTCTTTTAATCCCCCTCCTTTTGCTCTTATTTAGCCTCTTTGCTCTCTGGCAGATCTTAAGGGCAGGAAAGCCCGTCTCAAGGCAAAAGCAAGAACTGCTGGACCTCCTCTCTGGTCTGCCTGAGGGAGGTCAGGGCAACGATAATATCAAGTTAAGGCTTAACTATTTAAGAGATCTGCTGGCGCAGGTATCTGATCAAAAACTGGCTCTGGCCCTTGAAGATCTCGCCTGGCAAAGCCAAAGCCAGCATCAGGACTACTGGCTGCACGATCCTCAGCGCCATATTAATCAGGAGCAGCTTCTCAGCAGATATGAAAACTCAGTCCTGGATGGACTATACAGCCGGATCTTAATCCTGCTGGGCATAGTGGCAACTGCCGCAGCCGCCTTTACTTTGTTTTTTGTGCCCCGGGAAGATTTCAGCACAGCCGCGGCAATTTTACTGATCTCCATCTTTACAGCCGCTGCCCTCTCTTATCTGGTAAATCTTGTCTCCGGCTTGATCAAAAAAAGAACTGACAGAGATCTGGCTTTAATGAATAAATCATTAGAGGAAGAATTCACCGCTTTTACGGAAGAGACCGGCATTGCCAGACTTTCCGCTAGGATGTTTGAATACGAGCAGACGATCAAGGATAATCTGACAGAGTTTGAAAACACGGCCAGCAAGCTGGTCGAAGGAGAGTTTGCCGCCGGGATCAATTCAAGCGTGCGCTCCATCATGAATGATGAGATAGCCCCCCCGATTATCAAGGCAGCCGACACTCTAAACCTTCTGGCCCATGAACTGACAGCAAGGCAAGAAAGCGGCATGGCTGAACTGGCAACACAATTTTCCAGTGCTGTGGTCGGCTCTTTGGAAAAGCATCTTGAACCTGTCAATGAACAGCTTGGAAAGCTCAACCATCTGATCGGAAAAACTGAAGAGTATGTTTCCGTCTCGGTTGAAACTCTGGAGACCTCGCGCGAGCAAAATATCCAGCTGAATAAGGAAATCTCCGAGGCCTTGCGCCTGATGACCATGGCCAAAAACGATCTGGCCAACGAAATGCTCGAGATCAGAGATTATCTGGAAGAGATCGGGGACAGCACCAATAAACTGGCCCGCCTCTACCAGGGTGAAGACCGCTCCCTCTCCCTTCATATCAGCAATCTCTCCAATCAATTAAATGTTTTAAGCGACAGATTAAACAATTCCATCACCGAGTCATCCACGGCGATTGAACTGGCCGCCGACATGACCAAAAAGCAGGAAGAATACAGTGCAGAATTGCTGGCCCGCCTGGATGAGCAAGTTGAAAACCTGGGTGCCATCAATCAGACGATCAGAAAGAATACCACCCATTTCACGGCTGAATCCGCTCAACTGGTCAGCAAGACTCTGGCTGAATATGATGCCAGTCTGGGCGAAGTGGTTGAACGCTTAAGCTTTGTCGTGGCTGAGATCAGAGATGCCATTGACGGACTGCCGTATGCTTTGCGCGTGAGCACTGACAGATAGTAAAGATGAAACGTATTCCTGCCAAAATGCCATTAGATTTTGTGCCCGACGCTGAGCAGGGGATTAGAAAGCCGGATCTGACCATTAAGGAAAAGGTGGCGGCTGATCTTGCTATTGCACCTGATTATGCCCCTGCCCCGGTTACTGAGTCTCTTGCTCCTACCCCTGCAACTGATTATGACCCGTCTCCAGCACCAGATCTTGATCCAACTTATTCTGCCCCACTTACTTCTACTCCGGCATCTGATTCTTCTGCCCCAGCGCCTGATTTAGCTTCTGCTCCTCTTTCTTCTACCCCGGCACCTGATTCTTCTGCCCAAACGCCTGACTTATCTTCTGCGCCTCTTTCTTCTATCTCGGCTCCTGATTCTTCTACACCGGCACCTGATTCTTCTTCTGCCCCAACGCCTGGTTTATCTTCTGCTCCTCTTTCTCCTATCTCAGCTCCTGATCCTTCTTCTGCTGCACCTGC
>CAZUWY010000036.1:10801-18072 GCA_964624395.1 uncultured Mageeibacillus sp.
CTTCTGCTCCTCTTTCTCCTATCTCAGCTCCTGATCCTTCTTCTGCTGCACCTGCCTCTGCCGCTCCTACTGCTACTGCACCTAAGAGAAAGAAAGCAGATTCCTCTCAGCTGGGTATTAGAAAATTTGTCATGACCTTCCCGCCCGAGACAAGGCCTGCAGTTGAACCTGAACCTCTGTCTGAACCTCTGCTTGAACCTCCATCTGAGCCTCAACCTGAGCTTGCTCCTGAACCTGAAGCTGAGCTTGATTTCATTGGCAAAGATGAGGGATTAAGGCTTATAAGAGATGACAGTTACTTAGATCTGATCGAGCAAATTGAGGCAGAGGAAAAAGAAGATCAGCCATTAGAAGAAATTAGGGCTAAAGAGATCGCCGCTGAAGATCTGTCTGCAGAAGATCTCTTAGTAGCTAGAACTCAAAAGGAAGAGGTATTATGTGAGCCGGAAACTTACCAGATAGAGATATCTGAGGAAATGGCCAGATTAGAAAATGCAATTCCTCGTATTCCCAGAGGGCAGCTTTTATTTCCGGGCCTAAAGAACACGATGGAATTCGTGCGCGAAAAATATCATTTGCCTCGGGAAATCCAGATGAACCAGCAAAAGAGCTCTAGAACCTGGCTCTTATCCAAGCTCAATAAAATTGAGAGCGCAAGTGAAATCCGTCTTTTTGCCCTCTCTTTGTCCAAGAACGACCAGGCTTTACTCTTTCCGGTGCTGGCCACCTTGAAGAAAAAAGGTGAAATTGAAAAACTGGAAAAAGTAATCTTGCTCTCAGCCAACCGCCTGCTTTATATCCACGGCTGGCTCACCTTGCAATTTGCCTATCCCCGCTCTGTTGTGGCCACAGTTCTGACTAGACTCTGCCTGGAGCTTGAAGACAAGGTCTACCATCTGCACGACCAGCAGCAGGCGATCCCCAGAAGATACCTCAGAAATCTGCCGGATATGCCCGGGCAGGAGATAGTCTGGAGCAATCTTCCTTTGATTACAGACATCTCGCACCCGAACAGCCGGCATTTTATCCGCGATCTGGCCAATTATTTTCTCGATTCCGGTCTGGATTTTGGCAAGTTTTCAACCAGATATGCCATCTACACCGATCTCAATCTGGGTTTGGCCCTCATGGATAAGATTCAAGAATTAATCGCCGATGATGATTCTAACTCCCATCTGGGCAAACGTTTCTTCAGCCAGGATTAATCAGATTAAAATCTCCCTCTCCTTTTGTACTAAATTCACCTCTAAGCATTGCCATAGCCGGTTCTAATCCGGATATAAGCTAGCCCTATTTTATGCGTCCAAGTATTAGTATTATTGTTATTGCCCTCGACTAATCTTGCTAAATAAAGCCTATTATGATAATATTTAGCGAAATAAGCCTGACCTCAATAACTATTTAATTAGGAATAGAAATTTGAGATGTCAGCCATATTTTTAAGGAGGAAAGTAATGAAATCAGTAAAAAAACTGCTTATTCTTCTTATTATTTTCGCTTTGGTAATGCCAGTACTGGCCTGCCGCAGCGGAGATACTGAGAAAACAGAAGCCCCGGCTGAAAAAACAGAAGCCGAGGAAAAACCGGATGAGCCAGCTGATGAGCCCGGCGATGACGTTGAGCCATACAAAATCGGTATTGTTACCGGAACCGTCTCCCAGGGTGAAGAAGAGTTCCAAGAAGCTCAGAATCAGCTCAAGAGCCGTCCTGACATGATTGTCCACACCACCTATCCGGACAATTTTGCCACAGAAACTGAAACCACCATCTCAAACGTTGTCAATATGGCATCAGACCCGGCTGTCAAAGCAATCGTCTTCAGCCAGGCTGTACCGGGAGCCGCTGCTTCCATTGACAAGGTCAAAGAGACCCGCCCAGACATGATGTTCATCTGCGGTGTTGTCGCTGAAGACCCCGCCGTTATGTCTGAAAAAGCGGATGTCTGCATGCTGACCGACGAGATTTCCATGGGTGTGACCGTACCTACAGAGGCCTTCAATATGGGTGCCAAGACCTTCATCCATTACTCATTCCCGCGCCATCTGGGTTATGCCACCATCGCCACCCGTCTCAACATCATGAAAGAGACTGCTAAAGAGCTCGGCCTTGAACTGGTTGAAGTTACTGCACCAGACCCCACCAGTGATGCTGGCGTCTCCGGAGCACAACAGTTCATCATTGAAGACGTACCGCGCCAGATTGAAAAATATGGTAAGGATACTGCTTTCTTCTCCACCAACTGCTCCATGCAAGAGCCTCTGATCCGTCAGGTTTATGAGCTTGGCGCCATTATGCCGCAGCAATGCTGCCCCAGCCCCTATCATGGCTATCCCGCCGCCCTGTCCATCGAAGTTGAAGGACATGAAGGTGATGTTCAGTACATGCTCGATTCCATTTCCTCCAAGCTGAAGGAAAAGGGACAAGAAAACCGCATGTCCACCTGGGGAGCCCCGATTAATATGCTCATGATCGATATCGGCGTACACTATGCCATGAAATGGCTTGACGGCGAAATCGAGCGCGGCGATCTCAAAGCCTTTGAAGACACTGTCCAAGAAGTTGCTGCTGCCAGAAATGTCGGCGAGATCAAGCTGAGCAATTACGAAGATCCTGATAAGGGTGTTTTGGAAAACTTCTATCTCCTGCTGGCACCATTCTACCCATTCGGTGAATAATGCTGTAACCGGAGAATCTATGAACTAATTCCCGAGGCACCGGTTATCTTTTAGATGCCGGTGCCTCTTTATAGTTAAGAGGAGGATATTTTGGAGACAGAATACTTGTTGTCCATGAACAACATCAGCAAAGAGTATTTTGGCAACAAGGTGCTAAAAAATGTTGATCTCCAAGTGAAAGCGGGTGAAATCCATGCTCTCATGGGGGAAAACGGTGCAGGCAAATCGACTTTAATGAATGTTTTGTTCGGCATGCCCGTTATTCATCAAACCGGCGGCTTTGAGGGCCAGGTGCAGCTTGAAGGCCTGGATATCGAGGTAAAAGACCCACATGATGCCATGAATTACGGAATCGGAATGGTGCATCAGGAATTCATGCTCATTCCCGATTTCAGCGTGATGGAAAATATTAAAGTGGGCCGAGAAATCGGACGTCCTTCCATCTTCCCAGTTTTAGAGAAATTCATCGGCAATGATCTAGATCATTTGCTCTGGGAAGATATGGCGCAAGACAGTCGTAAAGCCTTGGACTCCATCGGCATGATGAATATCGAGGAATACACAAAAGTTGCAGGCATGCCCATTGGCTATCAGCAGTTCATTGAGATAGCCCGTGAAATTGATAAGACCGGCATTAAGCTCCTTGTTTTTGATGAACCGACAGCGGTGCTGACGGAAAGCGAAGCCGACAGACTGCTCGAGATCATGCGCCTGATTGCCTCTCGCGGCATTGCCATCATCTTTATCACTCACCGTCTGGACGAAGTTGTGCAGGTGGCAGACAGCCTGACGATCTTGCGTGATGGAGAATTTGTCGTCAGGAAAAATGTTGCCGACACCAATTATGTGGAAATCGCAGAATTGATGATCGGCCGCAAAGTAGAAAGCCTGATAGACAGCTCTGAAACCGACGAGAGAGATTTGCGCGACGATCAAATCGCTATTGAACTGCAAAACTACAGTGTGGACATGCCCGGAGAACGGGTCAACAACATGAATGTCAGTATCCGCAAAGGTGAAATCTTTGGTTTCGGCGGACTGGCCGGCCAGGGAAAAATCGGGATCCACAACGGCATTCAAGGCCTCTATGAAAGCACCGGCAATGTCTATATCCACGGAGACAAGCTAGATTTAAGCAAGCGGGGTGAAGCCCTGCGCAAAGATATAGCTTTTGTGTCCGAGGACAGGCGGGGCGTGGGCCTGCTGCTCAGTGAATCGATTGAAAAAAATATTGTCTTTTCCGCCATGCAGGTTAAAGATGAATATCTGAAGCATGGCATCATGAACCGCAAAGAGACCAAAGCCCATACAGAATTCATGATTGATCTTCTAGATATCCGCTGCACCGGACCGCAGCAATCTGTCGGCAGCCTCTCTGGCGGCAACCAGCAAAAGGTTTGCCTGGCCAGAGCTCTGACCTTGAAGCCAAATATTCTCATTGTGGCCGAGCCGACCAGAGGAATCGATATCGGGGCCAAAAAGCTTGTTTTGGAATATCTCAGCAAAATCAATCGCGAAGATGGAACCACCATAGTTGTCATCAGCTCCGAGCTGGTGGAGCTCAGATCTCTTTGTGACCGGATTGCAATTGTTTCCGAAGGAAAGATTGCAGATATTTTACCTCCTGATGCAGCCGATGCAGATTTTGGCCTGGCAATGGCAGGGATGAAGAGGGAGGATTTGGAAAAATGACAAAACTCAAAAAAGGCATAGAAGTAATTGGTATACCCAGATTAATCATCGGCCTGTTCTTTATCATCTTGATTGTTACCGCTCTCTTTTTAGGTCTCAGTCCCCGCCTTTTGTTCAGCGACATTATCCGCCGCTGGATGATGTACAGTATACTGGTTCTGGCTATGGTTCCCGGTGTCCAAAGTGGTATCGGCATGAATTTCGGTATCTCTCTGGGCATTGTCTCAGGTCTATTAGGTTCGGTTCTGTCAATGGAAGTAGCCTATGTAAACGGCTGGTTCTATCATCTTGGTGCAGCAGCAGCCTGGCTCACCCTTATTTTGGCACTGCTGATTGCCATCGTGCTCGCTGCCTTGATCGGTGCAGCCTACGGCCTGCTCTTAAACCGGGTCAAAGGTTCTGAGATGACAGTTTCCACTTATGTGGGCTTTTCCGCCATCGCCATGATGAACATTGTCTGGATCATGTTGAACTTTCAAAATGGCCAACTCAGATGGCCGATCGGAACCGGTCTTAGAAATACAGCCAGCCTGCAAGAATCCTTTGGCGGTCTTTTGAGCGATCCCCAGCTTTACCAGGAGGCAAGAAATATTGTTGTACCGGCTGGTTTGACTGATCTTGAATCTATTCCTGTCCAGCAGCCCAAAGCTTTAGGTTTTCTCGCTCTGGACATCAACGGCTTTGTCTTGCCGGTAGGATTGATTCTGGTCTTTGCCGCCTGCTGCCTGGTCGTCTGGCTTTTCCTGCGCAGCAAAAAAGGCATCGCCATGAGCGCAGCTGGAGAAAATGAGCTGTTTGCCCTCTCCAACGGTATCAACGTGGACAAAATGAGAATTATGGGCACTTCGATCTCAACTGTCTTTGGTGCTGTGGGCATTATCATGTACGCTCAGACCTACGGCTTTTTACAGCTCTACAATGCCCCCTTGATGATGGGTTTTGCCGCTGTAGCCTCTGTCCTGATCGGAGGAGCATCGATCAACCGGGCGACCATCTCCAATGTTATTATCGGTACTTTGCTCTTCCAGGGCATACTGGCAATTGCCTTGCCGGTGGTCAATACGCTCATCAATGTATCAGCTCTGCCAGAGATTATTAGAATAATCCTGACCAACGGTATTATCTTGTATGCTCTGACCAAGGCAAGAGGAGGAAGAAGATGAAAAAGAATACAATGGAGAATAAATTGGCAGCTCCAGCCAGCCTTGGTGAACGGATCAAGACTTTACTGTTCGACAATAAGGTCATGATTGTCTTTGTTGTTCTTTGCTATCTGGGCTATATTGCTTCAGGCAGCAGATCCGACACAGTATTGAATGAGGTTTTCACCAGAATCTCCCGTAATGGTTTTACCGTCCTCTCACTCCTGATTCCGGTTCTGGCCGGCATGGGTTTGAACTTCGGCATAGTTATTGGTGCCGTTGCTGCCCAGATCTCTGTCTTTGCCGTTGTTTACTGGAAACTTACCGGACTTTCGGGCATGGCTCTGGCTTTTGTACTGGCCACCCCGATGGCAGCCTTTTTCGGCTATCTGGTGGGCAAGCTCTTTAACAAAACCAAGGGTGCAGAAATGATCACAGGCCTGATTTTAGGCTATTTCTCAGATGGGCTTTACCAGCTGTTCTTCCTCATTTTAATCGGGGGAGTGATACCTGCCACGGATCCGCGTTTTATTATCGATGGCGGCGTGGGTGTCAAAAATGTTATCGATCTGACCGGGACCTTAAAATATTCGATTGACAGGGTAAGAATTATTGATCTGGCTCTGGGTTTACTGATCATAATTGCGGTGATGACGGGAGCCAAACTGCTTTTGCATCTGAGGAAAAAGAGAGCATTTCAACTTAAAGATCTGCTGATCTTTCTGGTAGTTGCAGTTTTATATGGTCTCACCTTCATACCGGCAATTGAACAGCATCTCTTTGCCGACCGCATCAATTTGCTCGTAGCCCTGCCTATAATTCTGGTCTATTTTGTTATCCGCAGCGGTCTTGCCCTCTATAAGAATAAGGACAAGGCAGACCCGCTCTTTTCCAAAGGGCGCAATATCGGCATAGTGGCCGTTTCAATTATCGCCTTTGCCCTCACCTATATCCCCGGCATTGAAGCACTCCTGGGGACAGTTAATCTGCCCGTGCTGCCTTATGTCCTGATAGTTGGTCTTTGTGCCTTTAACAACGGCCTGCTCAACACCCGCCTGGGTCAGAATATGAGGACAGTCGGTCAAAGCAACGCCGTTGCAGCCGCCTCTGGTATCAATGTGGACAGAACCAGAGTCATTGCTGTGGTACTCTCCACCGTGCTAGCCTGCTGGGGCCAGCTGATCTACCTGCAAAATCTGGGCACCTTCTCAACCTATGGAGCCCATCTGCAGATTGGTCAATTTGCCGTAGCAGCACTTTTGGTCGGCGGAGCTTCCGTCAGCAAGGCAACCAACAAGCAGGCCCTGATCGGGGTCACTCTCTTCCACATGCTCTTTATTATCGCCCCTCAGGCTGGCAATAATCTCTTTGGCGACGCTCAGATCGGAGAATACTTCCGCGTCTTCGTCTCCTACGGAGTCATTGCCCTCTCGCTTGCCATGCACGCCTGGCAGAGAAAGAAGCCTAAGCTCGAACTGGCCAATATTGAGATCAGTGCCGAGCCAGCTGCTGAAGGTGCAAGTGAGCAATAGTTTTTTAGAGAACTGAGCAAATAAGCCGCTGGATTAAACCCCGGCGGCTATTTTTTTGTTATTATAGGGATAGAAAATAGATCAAATTGAAGGAGACGTACCGAAGCGGCCATAACGGGGTGCTCTCGAAAAGCATTTGCCGGGTTACCGGCACGTGGGTTCGAATCCCACCGTCTCCGCCAGAAATAAACGATTTTCCTTGGCTTAGGAAGGTCGTTTTGTTTTTTGGC
>CAZUWY010000037.1:0-17024 GCA_964624395.1 uncultured Mageeibacillus sp.
ATCTGAGAAGGAAAAAAGTCATGCTTATAGGGCTGGACACCGGTGGTACTAATATTGATGCTGTTTTGATCGAAGAGGGAAAGATCCTTAGGACTGTCAAAATACAGTTGGATGAAAAAGACTATTTCTTTAGTATCTGGAGCTGCCTGGCCAAACTGCTGGAGAAGGTGGATAAAAGAAAAATCAGCAGGATCAATCTCAGCACCACCGTCAGCACCAATGCTATTTATGAAAAGAAGCTGGCCAAGGTGGGTTTAATTTTGCAAACCGGTCCCGGCTTGAAATGGGATTTTGCTGATCTGGGCCAGGATCTGCAATATGTGAGCGGCAGTATTGACCACCGGGGCAGGCTAATCAAGGATCTTGATCTGGAAGAATTGAGAACGGTTAAAGGCAAATTCAAAGATAATTCTCTCGGCGCTCTTGCAGTGATTGGTAAATTTTCCACCCGCAATCCCGCTTTTGAATTAAAGATCAAAGATCTTTTTGGAGAGGATTTTCGCCATATCAGCATGGGGCACAGCCTATCGGGGCGCTTGAATTTTCCCAGACGAGTGCAGACCACTTATCTAAATGCTGCTGTAAATGAAGTCTTCCAAAATTTCCTGCTCAATCTTCAGAGAGCAATAAAAAGAGAAGGGCTGGAAGCCCCTCTCTATATGCTCAAAGCCGATGGCGGCACCATGGCGCTGGATATGTTGCCGGCAAGGTCCGTTGAAACTATACTGTCAGGTCCCGCTGCCAGTCTGATGGGCTTGAAAGCACTGATTGCTGAAGATTATGAAGATGCCTGCCTCTTTGATATCGGTGGCACTACGACGGATATTTTCTTTCTCGTCGCTGGCGATCCGCTTTTTGAACCGCTGGGAGCAGAAATTGACGGCAGGAAGACTTTGGTGCGGGCAATCTTCAGTAGATCTCTGCCTCTGGGCGGCGACAGCCTTATAAGTATTGCAGCTGGCAGCATCAGGATCGGTCCCGGACGTTCCGGCAATGCCGTGGCTTATGGCGGGAATTTTGTCACGCCTACTGACGCCCTGGCTTATCTGGGGTCTATGGAGGTTTTATATCCACAGGAAAGCAAGCGGGCGCTTGAGGACTTTGCCACAAAAAACGGCTTTGCAGCTGAAGATTTTGCCCGCTCTGTTGTCGAGGTATTGATTGAAAAAATCCATCTGAAGTATGGATCGATCCTGCGGAAGATGAAGGAGAAAGCCGTCTACACCATTAGAGAACTGCTGTCTGACAGAGAGATTAAGCCTAAATATATAGGCCTGATAGGAGGGCCTGCCAAGGGAATCGCTCCCTATCTGGAAAGAAAATTTAATCTGCCGGTCCGCTACCCCCAAGAGCATGCCATTGCCAACGCCATTGGTGCCGCTCTGGCGAGACCTACCAGAGAAATAAATCTCACTGCCGATACAAACCGGGGAATTTTAACGATCCCGGAAATAGATCTCAACCAAAGAATTGAGAAAAGTTTTACTCTGGCAGAAGCCAGAGAGCTGGCGAAGAGAAAGCTTAAAGTCATTGGCTCTGAGGCTTTGGCCTTTGCTGAGCCGGAAATTGAGATTGTTGAGGCTGAAAGCTTTAATATGGTAAATACTGACTACAGCGTTGACAAAAACATCAGGGTTAGAGCGCAGCTTAAACCCGGTCTGCTTAGGCAGCTGGAAAATAAAGGGGAGAAATTATGAAAGCTGGCAACAAATTAGGTTTAATTTTATTTCCAGCCTATGACTGGGCCATCTCTCCAACTCATCCGGAAAGAGAAGAAAGACTTCTTTATACTCAGGACCAGATAACAGAAGAGGGGATCGAGGATATTGAAAATATCTCTTTTTATAATCCAGAGATTGCCAGCAAAAAGGATATAGACAGAGTCCATATCTGTTATCCCGGCGCCGATGAACTATTGACCAAATCGCATTTTATCGCCGCTGGAGGGGCTATCAAAGCCTTTGATCTGGTTTTGGCTAAAAAGACAGATAAATCCTTTGCCCTGATCAGACCCCCCGGTCATCATGCCATGCAGGTTGTATATGGAGATCGGGGCTTTTGTATTGCCAACAACGAGGCAGTCGGACTTGAATATGCCAGAAGAAAATACGGCGATATGAGAGTGGCTATTGTGGATACCGACTGCCATCATGGGGACGGAACCCAGGATATCTACTGGAATGATCCCGACACTCTTTTTATTTCTTTTCATCAAGATGGCCGCACTCTTTATCCGGGCACAGGTTTTGTGGATGAGCAGGGCGGCCCGGGAGCTTACGGCCTAAACATCAATATACCCCTGCCGCCTTATACGGGTGATGAAGGTTTCCAATTTATCCTCAATAATCTTGTGCTGCCTATTCTGGAGGAATTCAAGCCCGATCTGATCATTAACTCAGCCGGCCAGGATAATCATTACAGTGATCCTTTGACCAATATGAATTTTAGCGCCCAGGGCTATGCAAAATTAAATGACAGATTAGATCCGGATATCTGTATCCTGGAGGGCGGCTATTCAATCCAGGCGGCCTTGCCCTATGTCAACACCGGCATTATCTTAGCCATGGCAGGCCTTGATTATTCCGCTGTTTATGAGCCGGATTATGATCCAAAAAGATGGGAGCAACAGGATGCCGTCACTAAGAAGATTGAAGAGATGGCAAAAGAGGTTTACGAGCTCTGGCAGAAGAGAAAACTGCTGGCGGCCAGAAAATTTGCCGGTTTAAAAACTGTTAAGAGAGCAAAAAGAATCTATTATGATACTGCCGGCATCATGGCATCTTCCGAGCAGGAGTATAGGCTTTGCCGGAACTGCCCCGGCCTTGGCATTATTCACTCCAGGAACGATCAAAAGGCCAGCCTTCTAGCAATAACCATTCCCAGGCAGGCCTGTCCTTTCTGCGAACGGGAGGGCAAAAGGCTGTTTAATCAGGCAAAAAATATGGGCTTTAAGAAGTACTACCTGCAAGATCAAAAAAATGATCAATATCAGGTAGCGGACAATAATTAAACAGCCGATAATTCTTGTTTAAGAGTCCGTCTTGTGTTATTGTATTAATACAATAGTATAAGAGGCTGCCACAATGCATGATTTTGAGTCTGCCATTCCAATCTATCAGCAAATAATCGCTATTTTCAGGAGCAAAATTATCAGCGGCCAGCTGGCCGCAGGCGATCAGCTGCCTGCTGTCCGCGAGGCTGCCATGGAATACAAAATTAACCCTAATACTGTACAAAAAGCTTTTGTAGAGATGGATAGGATGGGCTTGACTAAGAGTGAAGGGACATCAGGACGTTATGTTGTAGCGTCTGATGAATTAATCGCTGCACTGCGCCAGCAGCAGGCAAAAGAGGCAGTCAAAGAATTCGCTCAGCGGATGCAGGCGCTGGGATTTAGCTGTGAGAGCAGCTCGCTAATGCTCCGGGAAGGATGGATGGATGACAGCGGTAGTTGAAATAAAGGACTTGAGCAGAAGCTATGGCAGGCAAATAGCTGTTCAGAATATTAATCTTGCCCTCAAAGCAGGTGAGATAACCGGCCTTCTAGGGCCAAACGGCTGCGGCAAAACAACTTTGATCAAGTCAATCGCCGGTTTATTGCAGCCGGACAAAGGGGAAATTAAGATCAACGGGCAAAAGCCGGCTCTTTCTTATGATTATATTTCCTATCTGCCGGAAAACAGCTATCTCGATGACTGGCAGGACATGAATCATGCTCTTTGGGTTTTTGAGAAATTCTACCTGGATTTTGATCTAAAGAAGGCTAAAGAGATGCTGGATGAGTTCGGGCTTGATCTTCAAAAGCCTCTCAAATCCATGTCCAAAGGTATGAGAGAAAAGGCACAGCTGGCCCTAGTCATGAGCCGGAAAGCCATGGTTTATCTGCTTGATGAACCGATGGGCGGAATAGATCCGGCAGCAAGGCAGACCATCTTAGAGAGCATTTTAAAAAATTATGCTCCTGAAAGCTCACTTTTGCTCAGCACCCATCTGGTTAGTGACGTGGAGATGATCTTGGATCGGGTGCTATTTATGTCTGCAGGAGAGATTTTGCAGGACCGCTATGTCGAGGAAATCCGGGCGGCGGAAAAGCAAAGCATTGATGAGTATTTCCGGAGGATTTATAGTAGGGGCGGTGGAGGAAAGCATGACTCGTAAATTGATTTTACTGGATTTAAAAAACTTTCAGGGGAAACTAAAATGGCTCATACCGATCTACCTCCTGATCCAGCTGTTTGCTCTGCTGTTTAGGCTTTTTAGGATTTCAATCCTCGCCGGCGCCGCCTATTGGCTGGCAATCGCAGCCACAGTAATTTTACTTCCCCTCTCATTGGTCATCGTTATTTTGCGTTATTACAAGAATTTCTACAGCGATGAGGCCTACCTTACTCATACGCTGCCGGTGACTGCAAGGCAAAAATACCACGCTAAACTGATGAGCGGCTTTTTACTTTATCTGCTGGTGACAGCTTTAACAGCGGCAGGAGTATTGCTGGCCGCTTTGTCAGCTGGAATTGCAGATGGCAGAGGGATCAAAGCCATCAGAGATATCTTTGCTGCCATTTCACACTGGTCGTCTTTTCTGGGTTTTTCCTCTCTTTTCTTTTCCATCCTGCTAATTGTCATTTGGCTTTTTCTTTATTTTTGGAGCTTTTTTGTCTTCAGCTTTTGTATTAGTCTGGGCATGAGCAGAAAACTGGCGCGCTTTGGTCTGGGTGCTCCTCTTTTAGTCTTTATCGCCTATTACTTTTTGAATCAGATTGCCAAGCTTATAGCTTTTCTCTTCATTCCCTTAAGCTACCGCATTAGCTATCTAGATTCTGTTTTTAGTGGTGAAATCAAACTTGTAATGCCTTTTTTCCGCCTGCTTGAGATTGCCAGGCTAGGAAGCGGCACCAATTGGCTGGTGGCCCTTGAGGGCGCTGATGGTTACTTCGACTTTGGTCTCGGCCTTTTTATCTTATTTTTCCTCTTTATGCTATTTAGCTATTTTTTCACGCAAAAACTGCTGCAGCGGATCGATTTGCGTTAAAATATATTCCAGATCCTATGAGGGAGACAGGCTTTGAGCTTAAAAGAGGAAAATGAAAAGCGGCTGGTCGATTCAGCAGACGGTCCAATCGAAGAGGGAAGAAATAATTCTCCGGCGCATAAAACTGGCAAAGGTGCAGGCCTCATCCTCTTTTTAATAGTCTTTTTTTTCTTGATCCAGGAGTACTTGGGTTCCGGCTGTCTTTTTGCTGCTGTTTTCGGTATACCCTGTGCCGGCTGCGGCAGCTCCAGGGCAGCGGCACTGCTTTTTCAAGGAGAGATAAAGGCTGCTTTGCAGATGCACCCTTTGATTTTCCTCTCGCTTGCTATCTTGATTTTTGTCCCCGCTTATAATATCTTTTGCTATTTTAAGCAAAAAAAGGGCAAAGACTTAAGGTCCCTGCCCTCAGATTCCAAACTACTGACAAGACTATTGCTTTTAACGTCAGCTCTATATCTGCTTGTCTATCTTGTGCGTATGCTCCTTTTCTTTCCTCACACGGAGCCGATGCTCTATAACTCCAATTCTTTTTTGAGCAAGCTGATTGCTTTTTTAAAAAATCTTTTCTCCTAATAAAACTACCAAGAAAATCCTGCTGTGATCAGCGCCCGCGCTGATAGAGAGAATTAAGGCGCGACTGAACTTCATACTGCATGAGGAAAAATCCTACGCCGATAAAAATAGTCAGCAGCACCCACATCAGGAATTTACTGTTTGGCTGGATACGCTGGCGCTGGTCAATCTCCATCATGGCCTTGTCAATCTGATAGATGAGAAGGTAGTTGAAGACAAAGCAAATAAGACCAATGATTGAATAGGAAGGATTAGTGGCCTGATAGCCGAGCACAGAATTGATCTCGCCGGCAACACTGTAGAGCCAGTAAATACCGTAGATTCCACAGGTAACAATACTTAGTAAAATCACTGTTCCGGGCGATCTGACAACACCTTTGAAGCCGGTCAGGGCTGCTCCTGCTCCAGCGCCAAAGCCGTTATATCCAGCTTGCTGGTAGTTTTGCTGCCCTTGGTTTTGCTGGTAATGCGGCTGCCCCTGATTTTGCTGGTAATGTGGCTGCCACTGACCTTGCTGCTGGTTTTGCTGACCCGGAGGATATTGATTGCCGCCTGTGTTTTGCTGGAATTGCTGATCGCGGCTGAAATTATCCTGACCAGCATAAGTATGATCTACTGTGTCTGTCACTGGAATTGCTGCACCGCATTTGGTGCAGAACTTGGCTTCGTCATTTACTAAATGACCGTTAGGACATGTTTTCATAAGCTTTACCTCATCATTTGTTTCCGTTTTGCCTTGCGAAGCTGTTTTTATATTTAAATAGCAAGATCCTGATTTCACCATATAGGAAAAGCTGATCAAATTCAAAAGCTAATGATTTAATCCTCTTGATTTCACTTTATCTTATTAAATCCTCAGTTCAGATCCGCCCTCTTTTTTGTCCAGTTGATCATGCTGATACCCAAAGCAATCAACAGCAAAGACGCCAGTGTGTTCCAGCGCCAGATATCTTCGGATAGGATCAGCCAGGAAAAGAGAGCACCAAAAACAGGTGTCAGGGCATTAAAAATAACAACCTTGGAGGTGTCATGCTTTTTTAAGAGCATGGACCAGAGCCCATAGCCCATTGCCGCAACAAACATGAGCAAAAATAGGATCTGGCTTTTGGCAAAGCCAGGCCAGATCAGTCTTCCCCCGCCCAGATAGCCTATTAAGGAGAGTACAGCTCCGCCTAAGATGAATTGATAGCCGGTGAGCGTAATGGGCTCATGTTTTTTGCTGAAATATTTGACCAGAATGTTATGGAGGGCGTAGCAGAGAGCGGAAAGCAGAATAAAGACCTCACCGTTCAGGCGCAGATTGAAACTGAGATCACTGCCCAGGTTCAAGACTACAATGCCGCTGAGGCCGAGCAAAATACCGATCAGTTTCCTGCCGGTCATTTTCTCCAGCCCGATCAGGACGGCAATGATGACAGCAAAGAAAGTGCCGGTTGAGCTTAAAAGAACGCCATTGGCACCGGCTACGATGGTAAGACCCATGTAGAAAAAGAAATACTGCAGTACTGTCTGCACTGTGGCCATGACGACTGTGGGGCCTATAAGCTCTTTGTAGAAACGGGGAGCTTTGCCTGTAATAAAGCGGCTCAGAACCAGGGTCATAAAGCCGCCGCCAAAGAAACGCAGCCCGGCAAAAATTAAAATGCTATAGACATCATCAGCCTTGAGCTCAAAATAGAGATAGCCCAGCTTGATGGCCGGTGCGGCACTGCCCCAGAACATGGTGCAAAGGATTGCCACCAGTATCCACAGATGCTTTTTTATATTTTTGTTTTTTTCTGCCATAAACTCTACCGGTTAAATAAGTAAATCTTTGCTGTAAAAAAAGTAAAAGCTGATCTCTTACCAAACAGTTTAGTACAAACTTCTATTAGGCGGGACAAGAAAGCTAGTTGTTTAGTTCTTCAGGCGCACAATTATTTGCCTTCAGATTGATCAGGCTGATACCGAATGCGATCAGGAACAAGGAGGCTAAGGTATTCCAGCGCCAGATATTTTCATCCAGCAAAATCCAGGCGAACAGAGCTCCAAATACCGGGGTCAGGGTGTGAAAGATGACTATCTTAGAAGCGTCGTGCCTTTTGAGCAGCATGGCCCAGAGACTATAGCCCATGGCAGCGACGAACATTAGATAAACAAGCAAAAGCCCTTTTTGAAAACCCGGCCAGACAATCCTGCCTCCGCCTAAAAGGCCGATCAGTGACAAAACTGTTCCACCTAAAAGAAACTGAAAAGAGGTGAGGGTGATCGGATCATGCTTGCAGCTGAATTTTTTAACCAGAATATTGAACAAGGCGTAGCAGATGGCTGAAAGCAGGATTAAAAATTCTCCATTCATGCGGAAGTTGAATTCAAAACTACTGCTTAGATTGAGCACAATAATGCCTGCCATACCCAGAATGATGCCGAAAAGCTTGCGCGAGGTCATCATTTCATAACCCAAGAAAACGGCGATAATGACGGTGAAAAAAGTTCCGCTTGAACTGATAAGTGCCCCGGCAGCTCCACTTACGACCAGCATGCCGATATAAAAGAAAATATATTGAAAAATTGTCTGTGTCAATGCCATGGTGACGCCGGGCAAGATAATCCCTTTGTAGAAACGGGGTATCTTTTTATTAATCACAATGCTTAAAAGCAGAGCCATCCAGCCGGCTCCAAAGAAGCGAATGCCGGCAAAAAGCAAAATACTGTATATATCATCGCCACTGAGGTTAAAGTATTCATAACCCAGCTTAATCACAGGTGAGGCGCTGCCCCACAGCATTGTGCAAAAGATTGCCGTCAGTACCCAGAGATGATTTCTTAGAGCAGTCTGCTTGAATTCCATAACCCACCCGTCCAGCCCAAAATTTAGATATATAATATTATAGCAATCTCGCTCATCTTTTATTGCGGAAAAGAAAAAAGCCGTCTTGCCTTTATCTCTGCCCCGAGCATGACTATAATTAGACTTAAAAGATAAGAAGGGAGCAGGATGTTTTTTTATTTTTTCTATTATCTTTTACAGTGGACCTGGGGTTTACTGCAAAATCTAGTCGGCCTAATCTTTTTTTTGCTGGCTAAAAAAGATAGGGTCAGAAATTATTTTGCTGCGGTGCAAACTCTTTATGCCGGTGATTCACGTCTCTTTGGTTTCGGGTCCTTTGCTTTAGGCATTTTTATTTTTATGCCGGCAAACTATTCTGAGGAGAGCGGCAAGAAAATTCTGGCGCATGAATATGGCCATACAATTCAGTCCATGATCTACGGGCCGCTTTATCTGCCTCTGGTAGGGCTGTTTTCCATCAGCTGGGCTTTGAGGTACCGGCGATCAAGCCAGAAATTTAATAGAAAAAACATCTACTACTGTTCTCGTTATCCTGAAAAACAGGCCAACAAATGGGGGGAGAAAATTGCCGGTCAAAAAGGGATTGACTGGTAGAAAACTAATCGCCGCTGGCTTTGAAATTATAGATAGGTCGCAGATGGTTTTTAAGCTCTGCTGTCTGCTCAAGGTATTCTAGGAGCACGTCTTTTGCTTTATAGGCCATCGGTGCCTCATCCAGGGTTTCTTTTCTAATCGAGCTGGAGTAAATTCCCTTCATCGTCTGCTTGAAATCTTGAAAAGAGAGAATTCTTTTTGCTTCTGTGCGCGACATGATGCGGCCGGCACCGTGCGGTGCAGACTGGTTCCAGTCTGGGTTTCCCTTGCCTATGCAGATAAGAGAACCGTCGCGCATATTGAGCGGGATGAGAATCTTTTCACCTTTGCGGGCGGATACCGCTCCTTTTCTAAGTATCATGCTGTCTAGATCAATATAATTGTGGATGGTGGTAAAGCTTTCCTCCGACTGCCAATCCATGCCGGTCAGGATAATTTCTGCCATGGCTTTTCTATTTTGCACAGCATATTCTTGCATTATTTTCATATCGTGCAGATAATCTTGCATCACCTGTCCCTCCAGATAGGCGAGGTCACGGGGGAGCTTTGGCTTCAGTCTGGCAGCCAGCCGCTGGTAATAAATTGCCACCTTAAGACCCAGATGCCTGGAACCGGAATGTATTACCAGGTAAAGACTGCCTTCTTCGTCAGTATTTCCTTCGATGAAATGATTGCCTCCGCCCAAACTGCCAAGGGAAAGGCGGGCACGCTCCAGTCTCAGTTCTTTGTCATTTTTCCCCCCCTGCCGGCAGCGCAGGGAATCAAGAGCCACCTTGTCCAGGAAGGGATGCGGCTTTTTGCGGATGGCAAAGCCGGAGGGAATCCTCTTTTTGATCAGCTGATCGAGTTTCTGAAAATCTATCTTTTTTTCTTTAAGTTTATTGGTCAGCATGCCGCAGCCAATATCGACACCGACTAGATTGGGCACGACAAAATCTTTGATCGTCATGGTGGTACCTATGGTGCTGCCGGCACCGGCATGAACATCCGGCATAACCCGTATTTTGCTGCCCTGGGTGAAAGACTGGTTGACCAGAGTCTGGATTTGCTCTCTGGCAGATGCTTCAAGTTCGCTGGTAAAAACTTTGGCTTCACTGTACTTGCCTTTAATTATGATCATAGAGACCTCCCTTCCTCTTATCTGCGGCAGCTAATTTAAGTCTACCAGTCTTTTCATCTTTTACGATAATTTGCCAGAGGCGCAGGAACATCCGGCAATTATTTTTCGTCTAATCTATGAAAGAGCGTCAATTTCTTTATTAAGCAGGTAAATATCTCTAAGGAGGAGAAACAAATTATGTCAAAGCAAAGCAGAGCTATTTTGATCATTTTGTTATTTGCGGTACTGCTGCTGGGAATACTCTGTAGTATTTTTATCAGGAGCAGGTCTAAGGATAATAAGGCAGCAGCGCCAGAAAAGGCAGCAGAAAAGGGAAATATGACAGCAGCAATAGAAGGGGTAGCAGAAATGGAAAAAAATATTGTCAGCACAAGCGGGGCGGGCAAGATCTCAATTGAGCCAGACATTGCCTATATCTCATTAGGGGTGCAGACAAAGAACAAAGAGTCGGCACAAGCTGCAAAAGAAAATTCTGCCCTTATGAATAAGATTTTAGAAGCAGTTAAGGCAGAGGGCATAAAAGATGATGAGCTGGAAACATCGGCTTATAACATTGAACCCCAGTATCAATACGGCGATGGTAAATCAACCCTTGACGGATATTTGGTCACCAATACGATCAAAATCACGATCAATGATCTCAGCAAGGTGTCGACTGTTCTTGATCTGGCTGTCAGTGCAGGTGCCAATCAGGTGAGCAATGTGGTTTATGCGGTGAAGAACCAGAGACAGTTTTACCAGCAGGCGCTGGAAATTGCAGTTAAGGATGCCCGTCAGAAGGCTGAAGTAATGGCAAAGGCTGCAGATGTGAAAGGGGAGCTTAAGCCCGTAAAAATTATTGAATCCTATCAGGGAGTCTCTCCCATCTATCGTGAAATGGCTGACCTTAAAAGCTATGCGGCAGTGGATAGGGGGACAGAGATTATGCCGGGCTCTCTGGAGATCACCGCTTTGGTTGAGGTCTATTTCAGCTGGCAGTAATTTGCTGCAGCATGATGGGCTGAGCAGCAAAGCAGCAAGATTTGTTCATTTGCCTGATTTTTAGGCTTTATTTCAGCTATCTTAGTTGAGATTGGTTAATAAAAGCTGAAAAAGCAGGGGAAATTGCTGTAATTTCATAAAAATACATATTTATTAATTGTCAGTAAGTTTGACAAGGCATTTTACTAGTGCTAATATGCAAAAAATTGAATCGCTTTAGATAGAGGCGCGGTTTTCAAGAGTATTTTCAGCAAAGGCAGGCAGCCGCTGTAAAGAAAGGGGAAATCGCCGAAGTTTTGAAAGATTGCCTGATCTTTCGATGCTGGGACGACAGAGAATATCTGGCGTACTGTCACAGGCTTTTGTGGAGCGCTATCGATGGCATCGAATACAATCGTTGTAGATTTTCGATCACCATGGACCGCTTGCAAAGCGGTTCTTTTTTTGAAAAATTTCGGCGATAACAGCCAAAACAGCAGTTTGCTGTAGCAAAGAAAGGGTTCAAAAATGAGGAAAATTGTTGCAATTGTATTAGTGTTGATTATGGCTTTGGCCTTGACCGCCTGCGGTTCAAGCAAGCCTGCCCAGGTAGAGACTGAAGCTTTGGCAGAGGCTACTGATGGAGAGAAGGGGACTGACCCGGAAGCTACAAAGTCACCTGCTGCTGATCCGACAGAAGATGAGCCGACGGTTGATCCTACAGATGAAGAAAATGAGATTGAGCAGGATGTACCTACTGCCGTTGAGGACGGCGTTTTGACCATTGCCATGGAATGCGCCTATGCCCCCTATAACTGGACGCAAAATGATGATAGCAACGAGGCGGTGCCGATCAGCAATGCACCGGGTTCATATGCCAACGGCTATGATGTGATGATTGCCAAAAAGATAGCCGAAGCCAACGGCTGGGAGCTGGAGATCATTCAATCCGACTGGGATTCTCTGGTTCCTGCGGTCATGACCGGGACCATTGATGCAGTCATCGCCGGTCAGTCTATGACAGCTGAACGTTCCGAGCAGGTGGATTTTGCTGGACCGTATTTTTATGCGACCATGGTTTGTCTGACCAAAGAGGGGTCCGCCTTTGCTGATGCCAAGGGTATTGCTGATCTGGCCGGCGGCAGCTGTACAGCACAGCTCGCCACCATCTGGTACAATAACTGCCTGCCCCAGATTGAAGGGGCAAATATTCAGCCGGCAGCGGCAGATGCCCCGGCTATGCTGATGGCACTTGAGACAGGAATTGTGGATTTTGTCTGCACTGATCTGCCGACCGCCCAGGGTGCACAGGTGGTTTATCCGGATATGGTTATTCTTGACTTTTCCGGTACCGACGGCGATTTTCAGTTTAGCGACGAGGAAAGGGCTGAAAATGTCAATATCGGCGTGTCACTGATGAAAGGGAATACCTATCTGAAAAATGCTATAAACGACGTTTTAGGCGAGCTGACGGTTGAGGATTTCAACAGTCTGATGCAGTATGCCATCACTATCCAGCCTTTGAGTGAAGAATAAGATAAGGGCTTGGTGCTAGGAGTATTTGTATGGATAAATTACCACAGTTATTTCAGGACATAGCTAATCTTTGGCTCAAATACGGTGATTCATATCTTAGAGGAATCAGGTCGACATTGATACTGGCCTTGACAGCTACAGCAATCGGCTGCCTGATCGGCTTTATCTGTGGTGCGCTCAATACAATTCCCTACACAAAAAGTGATCCGCCGCTGAAGAGATTCTTCCTCGGCCTGATCAGAGTCTTGATTCGCATATATGTTGAAGTTTTTAGGGGCACGCCCATGGTGCTGCAGGCTGTCTTTATGTATTATGGGCTGCCCTATGTGACAAATAATGCGGTTAAATTTACCAGCGTCTGGCTGGCCTCCATCATTATTGTCTCGATCAATACCGGGGCCTATATGGCGGAATCAGTTAGAGGCGGGATTATTTCTGTTGATCCGGGGCAGACAGAGGGTGCTAAAGCCATTGGCATGAATCATTTCCAGACGATGACCTCTGTTATTCTGCCGCTGGCCACGCGCAATATTATGCCGCAGATCGGCAATAATTTTATCATCAATGTTAAAGATACCTCGGTCATGTTTATCATCGGCTTTCCGGATTTTTTTGCCGCCCATAGAGCGGCGACAGGTGCCACCTATCAGTATTTTCCCTCAGCAACGATTGAGATGGTCGGCTACCTGACCTTAACCCTTCTGGCTTCCTTCCTGCTGCGCTGGATTGAAAAGAAGATGGATGGAGACAGCAGCTATGATCTGGCAGCAGTCGATCCTCTGGTGATGACAGCGGGAACTTACAGGCATCCAGGAAAAGTTAACAAGATTACGGGCAGATTGAACCGAAGAAACAGGAGACAGGAAAGTCATGCTGGCTAACAGTAGCTTAAAGGATCAGGATCCGATTCTAGAGATCAGGCATCTGACCAAGGATTTCGGCAATAATAAAGTGCTGGCCGATGTAAACCTGAAGGTTTACGTCGGTGATGTCATTAGTATAATCGGTGCTTCTGGCTCCGGTAAATCCACCCTGCTGCGCTGCATCAATAAACTGGAGCTGCCAACGAGCGGCGAGGTGACTTATCGCGGGCAAAATATTTTGGCCAGAGCTGTCAATATTGATGAGTATCGTTCCAATGTGGGCATGGTCTTTCAGTCTTTTAACCTCTTCAACAACATGACTGTGCTGGAAAACTGTATTGTGGGGCAGGTGAGAGTACTTAAAAGAAGCAGGGCTGAGGCACTGGAACATGCCCTGAACTATTTACATAAGGTGGGTATGGCTCCCTTCATCAAGGCAAAACCGCAGCAGATCTCCGGCGGGCAAAAGCAACGAGTTGCTATTGCCAGAGCTCTGGCGATGGATCCGGATATCTTGCTTTTCGATGAACCAACCTCTGCTTTGGATCCGGAGACTGTGGGTGAGGTTTTAGAGGTGATGAAAGATCTGGCTTTAGAGGGCATGACCATGCTGGTTGTCACTCATGAGATGGCTTTTGCCCGGGATGTCAGCAATCAGGTGGTTTTTATGCATGAAGGTGTGATCCACGAGCAGGGCAGTCCTGCAGAGATCTTTTCCAATCCTGAAAAAGCCGAGACCAGAGATTTTTTAGCCAGATTTAGAAACAGATAAGCCCTTATTGTGAAAAATTGCTGCTGTCCACCAGGCCGCTGGCTTTTTCAATATCCATGGTAAAGAGCAAACCGCTGCCCGGCTGGTCCAGTTGCATGCTGCTGGCAACACTGTGGGCAATGCTTCTGGTCAGCTTTTCCGGCAAGATAATAATTACAATATCCCTTTCCGTATCAATGGGCATGCTGAAGAGGCTGTGCATATCGTGATGGCCGCTGCCCCTGGCATGAATGATGGTGCCGCCGGTGGCACCGCCAGCCCGGGCAACTTCCATAACTTTGTCAGCCAGTCCTCTGGCTACGAACACCACCAAGGCCTGATATTCTGGTTTTTGCATCTTATTCACCTCCCATGATGAGACCTGCCGCATGCTCGACGGAGAGATAAAAGCTGATACCGGCTCCGGGACGCTGCATATCTTTTGCCGCATCAATCTGGACCTGAAGATTTTCAATCGTAGCTGTGTCGCCGACGAAGATGATCATTTCTTTTCTGGGTGAAATGGGGAAATCAAAAACCAGATTGCTCATTTCTGCAGAGCCGATGGCTTCCACTACCGTGGCCCCTCTTACTTTTTCTTCATAGGCCAGATCAATAATACCAGCGGCTTTGCCTTCGTCAACAATAACAAAGAGGGCGCCACCCAGAGGGGCCTTTGTTTCTTCATCGCCTGCCTTGTCGTCAAATTCTGCTTTGTCACTGCCCAAAAGATGGGAAATAGGCAGGGAAAAGGCGATACCGGTGTTTTTGGCGCCGAAGTTGAACTTCTCCCCAATCTCTTTAATCAGTTGTCCGGAAATCTCGTGCTTTACCACCATGAAAATAAGCTCACGGCTAATGCTGGCAATCTCAAAGAGGCGCAGCCATTTATTCTTGTTAGCACTGGTAACAGGTATGATGGTGGCGCCGCTGCTGCCGTGGTCACGTGCAAAACCTACAATTTTATTGGCCTGCCCGTGCGGTGAGATTACAACGATCAGGCTGTAAGGTACATGAAATTCCTCGTAATCAGTCATTAGCTTCTCCTTCCTTGATCATTTGCACATTACTTCTTGCAGTCTTGATCCTAAAGATGATGCCCAGAGTCTGCAATGCAATCAAGGGCATCATAGCCACCAGGGCAATGATGCCGAAACCGTCCAGAAGCACATTGGCAGATTCAACCTGATGGGCCGCGCCCTGGGCAAAGGCAAGGATGAAGGTTGCAGTCATGGGACCGGAGGCAACGCCACCGGCATCAAAAGCCACGCCAATGAAAATATCCGGGGTAAAAAGACTTAAGATCATAACGATGATATAGCCGGGCAGCAGTATATGCCAGAGCGCCAGACCCGGGATCAGCACTCTCAGCATGGATAGGCCGCCTGAAATAGCCACCCCGCCGGAGAGGAAGATTAACACCAGTTTTCTGGGGATGAAGCCTGAAGTCTCTGCTTCAACCTGTTTGGACAAGATGGGGACAGCAGGTTCCGCCAGCACTGTGAACATGCCGAGGAAGAAACCGGTAAAAAATAAAAGAGGGCCGTTTTTTATGGCGGCCAGCTTCATGCCGACAAGGGAGCCGACCTCCATGAAGCCGCCGGTCACGCCGACCATGAATATAATCAGGCCGACCAGACAGTAAAATAGTCCGATCAGAACTCGAACCAGCTGACGCTTGTTTAATTTCAGAGCAAAGAAATGCATTAACAGAAAGATCAGGATCAAAGGGGCAATCGACAGAGATGCCTCTTTGGTAAAACGTCCGAAAACGGCAAGAAAGGAGCTGAACAGATGCCCTTCGCCACCGCTGACAGGGATATCCATGTCGCCGACTATCTGCATATCGCCGGCGAAAATACCCCTGAAGAGTACAGCTACAATGCAGCCGGCCGAAGCAAGCCCCGCCAGTCCAAAGCTGTCGGCTGCATCCTTGGAGCGACCGTCAAAGATTCTGGAAACACCAGCAGCCAGAGCCAGGATAAAAGGTGTGGTGATGGCACCGGTGGTGGCTCCGGAGGCGTCAAAGGCAAAAGCGTGAAAAGCGGGGGGAACAAAGATAGCCAGAATCAAAATGATAGCGTAGGTTAGCCAGAGGATATATTTGAGTTTAATTTTTCTCAGTATGCGGTAAAGACCTATGCCGATGAGAAGTCCGACACCAATTGAGACAACAATTATTATCTCCCAGCGACCCATCTTCCCGGCAGTAAAATGCGCTATCTGGTCTGCCAGTATCTGCAGATCAGGTTCCGCTACCGAAATGAGGAAGCCAAAGAACAAGCCGCCGCCGAATACAAACCAGATTTTATTGGATTTGACCAAGACTTCTCCACCGTAATGAGCAATCGGAGTGGCTCCGATATCGACGCCCAGAAGAAAAATCGCCAGCCCGATTATTATGATCAGCGCACCGATGATGAAGCGCCAGAACATCAAAAGGGGTAGGGGCGTAAAGCTGAGGTGGAGAATGATGACCAATAATGTCACCGGCAGTACTGAAGTAGTTACTTCTCTAAGTTTTTCACCTAATGCACCCAAATATGCTTCCTGCTTTCTTTTTTTAAAGTTTAACCTAAAAGACCAGCTATAAGAAGTCAACCCCTAATTTGTGGTTGAAAAACACAAAATGCAGCTGACGAACTCCTCGCTAAAAGCGAAAACCTTGAAAATTGAATAAGATGTTTGCATACTAAAGCTAAGCCCGCGCGAAAAGGCTTGGTAGCAAGATCATGAAGAGATACGGTTATCCTCTCACTTCAAAC
>CAZUWY010000038.1:0-16884 GCA_964624395.1 uncultured Mageeibacillus sp.
TTTCCTGACCGGATTAAAGATGGAATCGATCGGGATAACACCTATCGGGCGGTTGGCTGCTTTATTTTTCTATGCTGTGGCGTAGCCAGTTCCAGCTTCGATCTGCATCTCCATAAACAGACGTCCTTTGCCGTTCATGGTACAGATGACCAGCTCGGGATTGATGAGCTCAAGCTCGTCATCTCTGATGATATCGTTGGCTGTAACAGGTCCTACTTTTCCTTCTTCAATGTTGAGATGGACAGTTTTGGGACCGTCAGCATGCAGCTTGACCCTGATTGCCTTGATATTGAGGATAATCTCCGTAATGTCTTCCACCACACCTGTGATGGTGGAAAACTCCTGGTATATCCCGTCAATTCTGATCGCTGTAACCGCCGCACCGGGCAGTGAGGACAAAAGTACACGTCTTAGAGCATTGCCAAGTGTTGTCCCGTAACCGCGATCAAGGGGTTCCACTATAAATTTGCCATAGGAGCCGTCTTCATTAAAATCGTTATATTCAACTACCGGGTTTTTACTTTCAATCATGCCAGCCTCCTCAGCTACATTTTCTCATAATCAAATTACCTGCGATTATTTCGAGTAGAGCTCAACGATCAGGGTCTCTTCAACATCGACATCGACTTCTTCTCTAGTCGGGATACTGAGAACCGCTCCTTTGAGAGCTGCTGCGTCCGCACTCAGCCAGCCCGGCAGGGGGCGTTCGGCCAAATCTTCAAACATTTTGAATTTGCGGGCTTTTTCAACTACTTCAATCTCATCATTGACTTTCAATGTGGCCGAGGGAATATCCATTTTCTGGCCATTGACCAAAATATGCCCATGGGTCACCAGCTGCCTGGCGTGGGCTCTGGATTCAGCAAAGCCTAGACGATAGACAATATTGTCCAGTCTCAGCTCTAAAAGCTGAAGGAGATTTTCACCGGTCTTGCCGGGCATGCGCTCGGCGCGGCGGTAAAACTTGCGAAACTGGGACTCCAGCACACCGTAAAAACGCTTGGTTCTTTGCTTGGCCCTTAATTGCATACCATATTCGGACTGTTTTCTTCTGCTGGTCGGATGCATGCCGGGAGCACCTTTTCTGGCACCCGGATGATTGCCCAGCGCACATTTTTCTTGTGAATAACACCTTTGACCCTTGAGAAAGAGCTTAACGCCTTCACGTCGACAGAGTCTGCAGGTGGCTCCAGTATATCTAGCCATAATCTTCCTTCCTTAAACTACACTCTTCTTCTCTTGGGCGGACGACAGCCGTTATGAGGGATGGGAGTAACATCTTTAATTGAAACAACTTCAAGTCCTGCGGTCTCCAGAGCACGGATAGCAGATTCCCTGCCCGAGCCCGGTCCCTTGACATAGACTTCTACTGTGCGCATGCCATGTTCGGCGGCATTTCTGGCGGCCTGTTCCGCAGCCAGCTGGGCGGCGAAAGGTGTGCCCTTTCTGGAACCGCGCATGCCCTGAGCGCCAGCGCTCGACCAGGCGATCGCATTGCCCGCCAGATCAGTAATTGTCACAATTGTATTATTAAAGGAAGAATGGATATGAGCGGCGCCGCGATCAATGTTCTTGCGATCGCGCCGACGGGTTCTCTGAGTCGGTCTTTTGCTTTTAGCTTGAGCCATTTAATGTCTTCCTCCTATTTCTTTTTGCCAGCCATGGTACGGCGCGGACCTTTTCTGGTGCGGGCATTGGTTTTTGTTCTCTGGCCGCGCACAGGCAGTCCGGTGCGATGACGACGTCCGCGGTAGCAGCCAATTTCAGCGAGACGCTTAATATTCATGGCTGTTTCACGGCGCAGATCACCTTCCACCGTATATGTATTTTCTATCGTCTCACGAATCTTGGAGACTTCTTCATCGGTTAAATCTTTTACTCTGGTTTCGGGACTGATACCACAGGCTTCAATAATTTCCTTGGCTCTTGTGCGACCAATTCCGAAAATATAAGTGAGTCCAATCTCAACTCTTTTCTCTTTGGGGAGATCGACCCCGGCAATACGTGCCATCAAAATACCTCCATAATGTCTTTGCTATATATAAACACGAATGAAGGAAACAACAATCTCTTTTGATTGATGCAGCCGCATCCTGTTGTCGTGTTGTCAGCTAAATCAAGACAAGTCCGAAAATTCAGCCTTGTCTTTGCTTGTGTTTGGGATCATTGCAGATCACCATAACCCGGCCGCGACGTCTGATAACGCGGCATTTTTCGCAGATTGGTTTGACTGATGGTCTAACTTTCATTTTAATCACTCCGTCCAGCGCCAATTAGTTAGAGGCGCAATTAAATATTTTAACAGAAATCTTGTAAAATGCAATAGTAGCCAGCATCTGGTAACTATCTAAATGATCTATTTCGATCTCCAGGTGATCCTGCCGCGGCTCAGATCATAAGGCGACAGTTCCACCGTCACATGATCGCCGGTCAGGATCTTTATATAATGCTGTCTGAGCTTGCCGCTGATATGGGCTATAACTTCATGGCCATTTTCCAGCTCCACCCGAAACACAGCATTGGGCATTGTATCCACAACTACTCCCTTAACTTCAATTGCTTCTTCCTTAGGCATCAACTCCCTCCTTTCCTTGGTATTTTATCTTATCTAAAAAGCGATCAATTTCTTTTCTGATCAAAGTATCCTTTTCTCTCTCCACCAGCTCTGAGGCTAAAAAAGATTTGGCCTCATCTGCCGGCATGATCAGACCCAAAAATCTGACATGGCGGATATGCTTCATTTTGGCCCTAGCAATACCTCTGCCTCTGCCGTCAACCAGATATAGTCTTCTGCCTTCTACTCCGGTGACAAAATATACCCGGCCCAGATCTCTGCCTCTGATCGAGATGGCAGCCATGCCGGCCTCGGCACCGCCGCTGGCCATTAGATCAAAGACTGTCTTCATCAGCTAGAACCGTAAAAACCAGTGGTTCATCTTTAGTGATGGCAAAGCTGTTCTCATAATGAGCGGCAAATGAGCCGTCCATGGTCTTAATCGTCCAACCGTCATTCATCTGCCTGATCCGATAGCTGCCTGTTGTCAGCATCGGCTCCAAAGCCAAAGTCATACCGGCTTCAAGCCTTAAACCGTAGCCTTTTCGCCCGTAGTTGGGAAGGCTTGGCTCCTCGTGCAGCTCATAACCTACGCCATGGCCGCAGAGATCTCTGACAATGCCGTAGCCATGCTTTTCTGCCACAGCCTGGACGGCGGCGGAGATATCTCCAAGTCTGTTGCCTGCTTTGGCCATTTCAAACCCGGCCCAAAAGCTCTCTTCAGTTATCCTGATTAGATCAAGATACTTGGAGTTTACTTCTCCCACCGGCCAGCTGCGGGCGGCGTCGGCGTGCAGGCCATTTTTCTTGGCTCCGACATCTAAAGAGACAATCTGGCCCTCTTTTAAGATGCGATCCGGCCTGGGGATGCCGTGGACGATCTCATCATCAATTGAGATGCAGCTGGCCGCCGGATAAGGAACGATACCGGGGACACCAAGAAAGGATGGCTCTGCACCATGACTTCTAATCACATCCTCGGCAATTTTATCTAATGCGGCAGTAGAAATTCCCGGGCGAATGTAATCCTCAACAGCCTTAAAGACCAGGGCTACAATCCGGCCGGAAATTTTCATTTTTTCAATATCTTCTGCCGATTTGATCTTAATCATTTTCTCAATCCAAAATTCTCACTATCTTTGCCAAAAAAACTTCACGCCTGATCTTTGATCTTCTCTTCAATCGCTAAGATCAGCTCTCTGACTTTTTCCGGGCTGTGCTTGCCGGAGTTATCGAAGTCTAGTAGGATCCCTTTGGCTAGATAAAAGGAGATCAAAGGGGCGGTCAGATCATAGTAGGTGTCCAGTCTGACCCTAAGAGTTTCAGCAGTATCGTCAGCTCTTTGGATCAGCTTACCGCCGCAATAATCACAGATTCCTTCCTTTTGAGGAGGAAACAAGCTCTTATTGTAGACTCGGCCGCAGACGCTGCAGACCAGACGATTGGTGATGCGTTCAAAGATAATATCTTCCGGCACCTCTAAATTGACAGCGGCATCAATCTTGCTGCCCATCTCTTCTAAAATCTGATCTAGTGCTTCGGCCTGCGGGACAGTGCGGGGAAAGCCATCTAAAATGAAAGCCTTACCGCAGTCGGGATCAGCTAAGCGCTCCCTGACCATGCCGATGGTCACTTCATCCGGCACTAAAACACCTTCGTCCAGATACTTTTTGGCCAAGAGACCCAGCTCGGTTTGGCCGGAAATATTGGCCCGAAATAAATCGCCGGTTGAAATATGAGCGATGGAGAGCTCTTCTGCCAGACCGACAGCCATTGTGCCTTTGCCGGCACCGGGTGCCCCTAAAAATACCAGTTTCATCTCTTTGCTCCCTAATCCAAGAAGCCTTTGTAGTGGCGCATCATCAGCTGTGCTTCCAGCTGGTTGACAATGTCCATGGCCACGCCGACCAGGATCAGAACCGATGTGCCCCCAAACCAGATACCCTGGGCTCCGGAGATAAGTCCTAACAGGCTGGGCAAGAGGACAATGATGACCAAGAAGAGGGCATCAAACCAGTTTAGCCTTCTGGCCGTCTTGCCGATGAAATCTGAAGTGGGACGGCCCGGGCGAATGCCGGGAATATAACCGCCGTTCTTTTGCAGATTGTTGGCAATATCGATCGGATTGAAAGAGATCATGGCGTAAAAGAAAGTAAAGGCAAAGATCAAGAAGGCGTAGATCACATAGTAAAGCGGGTTAGAGTTGAGGTTCAAAAACCACTGGGCAACTTTTCCCGTCCAGCCAAAAAGAGATACCACTGTAGAGGGCATCATCAGGATGGAGACGGCAAAGATTACCGGCAATACGCCACCTTGATTGACCTTGATCGGCAGATAGGTGCTTTGTCCGCCGTAGATTTTTCTGCCGATTACCTTTTTGGAATACTGAATCTGGATTCTTCGTTCGGCAATCTGGACAAAGACAACCAGGGTGATAACCACCAAAAAGACAAAGACAACGAATACTACGCCCACCAGTGCCAGGGCCAGATTGCTGGTCAGCTGCCAGTTTTGGAACCAGGCGAAAAGATTTATCAGCATCTGGGGCAGATTGGCCACGATACCGACAAAAATGATCATGGAGATACCGTTGCCGATACCGTTTTCATTGATCAATTCACCCAGCCACATGACAAAGGCCGTACCGGCGGCAAAGGAGCCGATTACTACCAGGGCGTTCAGCCAGCTGGGTAAAATCTCCGAAGCGGCATCTCTGGTCGCTGTCCAATAGGCAATTGCCATCACCAGACCGAGTCCGACAGTAACAAAACGGGTGATTCTGGTGATCTTCTTTTTGCCCTCCTCGCCCTCTTTGCTCAAGCGTTCTAAAGCAGGGATGGCGACAGTTAAGAGCTGCATAATGATCGAGGCATTGATATAGGGCTGAATGCCGAGCGAGAAAATCGAGACGGAGGCGAAAGCGCCGCCGGAGATAAGATTCATAAACTGGCCCAGCTGGCCGAATCTATCGATCATGGCGGTAAATCTGGCCGCTGAGATGCCGGGTACAGGGACGGCTGTGCCCAGTCGGTAGACCAGCACAATCATCACGGTGAAAATGATCTTTTTTCTCAGATCTTCAACTCGAAAAGCATTCCTAATGGTTTGAAACATTTCACCCATCTCAGATCACCTCAACCTTGCCTCCCGCCTGGAGTATCTTTTCTTCAGCGGAAGCTGTAAAGGCATTGGCTTTGACATGCAGCTTGCGCTTCAATTCGCCATTGCCCAGTATCTTCAGGCCGTCATTGACTTTGGGCAAGGAAATTATGCCCTTTTCTGCCAAGGCTTTGGCATCTACAACGCTGTCATCAGCAAAGACATCAAGATCGCTGACATTGGCGATCAGGTAATACTTTTTATTCCTGCTGTTAAAGCCTCTTTTGGGCATCCTGCGGTACAAAGGCATCTGGCCGCCTTCAAACATCGGACCCTTGCCTCCGCCTGCACGGGCTTTTTGCCCTTTATGACCGCGGCCGGATGTTTTGCCCAGGCCGGAGCCATGGCCTCTGCCCTTGCGGGTCGCTTTTTTATTGGCTCCCGGAGTTGCTTTAATTTCATTTATTTTCATAACAGTCACTCCTCAACAACGCTGACCAGATGACTTACCCGATTAATCATGCCGCGCACGGCCTCATTATCTTCAAGCTCTACGGTCTGGTTGATCTTTTTCAGCCCTAATGCTTCTAAGGTGGCAAGCTGCTTTTTCTTGGCGCCACTTAAGCTTTTGGTTAATTTAATTACTAATTTTGCCATCATCAGCCTCCTAAATAATCTCAGAGGGTTTCTTGCCGCGGATGCGGGCAACTTCCTCTATCGATCTCAGGGATTTGAGCCCTTCAATGGCAGCATTGACCATATTATTGGGATTATTGGTGCCCAGAGATTTGGTGCGGATATCTTCGATGCCGGCCATCTCACAGACAGCACGGACAGGTCCGCCGGCGATAACACCGGTACCGGCTACTGCTGGTTTGAGCAGGACTTTACCGGCCCCGTAACGGCCCATAACCTCATGCGGGATAGTGCCGTTCTTGATCGGCACAGTGATGAGATTTTTCTTGGCGTCATCAACACCCTTCCTGATTGCATCAGGAATCTCAGCGGCTTTGCCGCGGCCCTTGCCAACTCTTCCCTTGCCGTCACCTACAATTACCAGGGCGGTAAAGCGGAAATTACGTCCGCCTTTGACTGTTTTGGCTACACGGCCGATATGAATAACTCTCTCTTGAAATTCATCTTCACGAGCATCATCACGACGGCCACGCTTTTGTCGATTGTCTCTCATTCTCTTCCCCCTTAGAATTTAAGCCCAGCTTCACGAGCAGCTTCAGCCAAGGCAGCCACGCGGCCCGTATAAATATAGCCAGCACGGTCAAATACCACTTCTTCAATGCCTTTTTCCAGCGCTTTTTCAGCGATGCTCTTGCCTACAGCCTTGGCAGCTTCAATATTGCCGCCGAACTTCAGTTTTGAGCTGAGATCCTTCTCCAGCGTAGAGGCACTTGCTAATGTGCTCCCCTTGCTGTCATCAATGATCTGGGCATAAATTTGGGCATTGCTGCGAAAGACACAAAGACGAGGCCTCTCGGAGCTTCCTGCAATATATTTGCGCACCCGGGCATGCTTGCGACGGCGCACTTTATTTTTTGGTTCTTTTTTAATCATTTCTACCTCACTCCAATCAATTAGGCGCCAGTCTTGCCTTCCTTCAGGCGCAAGACTTCATAATCGTATTTAATCCCCTTGCCCTTATAGGCATCCGGTACTCTTCTGGCCCGGATCTGGGCGGCAATCTCTCCTACCAGCTGCTTATCCGCACCCTTGACGATAATTCTGTTGGGAGCGGGAACTTCAAAGCTGATCCCTGCCGGAGCCTTGATCTCGACTGGATGTGAAAGACCCAGGGTCAGATTCAAAAGGTCGCCGTTCAGCTGAGCCCTATAACCGGTTCCCTGGATCTCCAGGATCTTGGTAAAGGCAGTATGAACACCGTTAACCATATTACTGATCAGGGTCCGGGTCAGTCCCTGCATGCTTTTGCTGACCTTTTGCTCATTTTTCCGGCTGACAGTGATAATATTGCCTTCAATCTTGACTTCAACCGTGGGATGCAGTTTTAAGTTCAGCTCGTTTTCATCTTTTTTGACCCAGATAATACCATCTGCCAGTTTGACATCTACTCCGGCTGGTATTTCTATTGGTTTTCTACCTACTCTGGACATATATCCTCCTCTTAAGATTGCAGACCGCTTTCGGTCCTTTTCAGAGTTCTACCAGACATAGGCCAGCACTTCGCCGCCTACGCCATCTTTTCTAGCTTCTCTATCGGTTTTGATGCCCTGTGAGGTTGAGATAATGGCAATGCCAAGACCTCCCAGCACCTTGGGCAGATTCTCTCTATTGGCATAGACGCGCAGTCCCGGTCTGGAGATGCGCTGGATGCCATTTATGACCGGCTTCTTATTGATGTATCTCAAGGTGACAGTTAAAATTCCCTGCTTATTGTCATCTTGAAAAGTCACGCTCTGGATATAGCCTTCCTTAACTAGAATATCCGCGATTGACTTTTTGATCTTAGAAGCGGGTATATCGCAGTTGGTATGACCGGCCTGGCCGGCATTGCGAATTCTTGTCAGCATATCTGCAATTGAATCTGTAATCTGCATAATATCCTCCTTACCAGCTGGCCTTGCGTACACCGGGTATCTGACCCTTGTAGGCAAGTTCGCGGAAGCAAAGACGGCAGACACCGTATTTGCGCAGATAGGCACGCGGCCTGCCGCAAAGTTGGCAGCGATTATGTTGACGCGTGGTGTACTTTGCCGGACGCTGTGCTTGAATTATTTTTGATTTTTTTGCCATTTCTTCCCTCCGGCTCTATCTTCTAAACGGCATTCCCAGGCCGTCTAACAATGCTTTTGCCTCTTCATCGGTCTTGGCGGTGGTGACGATTACAATGTCAAGTCCTCTGATCTTGTCAATCGAATCATAGTCAACTTCAGTGAAGATCAACTGTTCCTTGGCACCCAGGGCATAGTTGCCGCGGCCGTCAAAGGAATTGGGATTGGTGCCCCTGAAGTCCCTGACACGCGGCAGGGCAATGCTGACCAGCTTATCGAGGAAATGGTACATGCGCTCGCCTCGAAGTGTGACCATAGTGCCAATAGTCATACCCTCTCTGAGCTTAAAATTGGCAACCGACTTTTTGGCCTTGGTCGAAACCGGCTGCTGGCCGGAGATCACTCTGAGATTGTTCATGGCACTCTCAATTGCCTTGGCATTGTCTTTGCCGTCGCCCACTCCCATATTGATAACAATCTTCTCCAGGCGGGGAATTTGCATCACAGATTTGTAGTTAAACTGTTCTTTCAGCTTAGGCGCCACTTCATTAGTATATTTTTCTTTCAGTCTGCTCATTGCTGCGCCTCCTATTTCTTCTCTTTCCCGATGACAGAGATCCTGGCTCCGCAGGACTTGCAATGTCTGGCCTTATTGCCCTTGTCGTCAAATCTCATCTCCAGCTTGGACGGGCGCTTGCATTTATCGCAGACCACCATGACATTGGAAGCATCAATGGCAGCTTCCAGATGGATGATGCCGCCCGGCTCGCCGGCTGAACGGGGGCGCTTATGCACTGTGGACATAGCCACGCCCTCGACAATCACTCTGCCTGTCTTGGGAAAGACTGCCCGCACCTTACCGGTCTTGCCGGCGTCTTTGCCGGTGAGGACATAGACATTGTCATCTACTTTTACATGTATTTTTGCCATTTCGCCCTCCTTACAGCACTTCCGGTGCCAGGGAGAGAATCTTCATATAGTTCTTCTCTCTCAGCTCACGGGCAATCGGTCCAAATATTCTCGTGCCCTGCGGATTGCCGTCGTCTTTTAAGATGACAGCAGCATTTTCATCAAAGCGGATATAGGAACCGTCATTTCTTCTTAAGCCCTTTTTGGTTCTGACCACAACTGCCTTAACCACGTCGCCCTTCTTGACGACGCCACCAGGAATTGCCTCTTTAACAGAGCAGACGATCAAATCTCCAACATTGGCATATCTGCGACCTGTGCCGCCTAGCACCTTGATGCAGTACAGGCGCTTGGCGCCGGTATTGTCAGCGGATTTCAGGCTTGATTCAACTTGTATCATAATTAAACCTCCTCCAAGCTAAGCTACTTGGCCCTCTCGATAATATTGACCAGACGCCAGTGCTTATCACGGCTGAGAGGACGTGTTTCCATCACACGTACCTTATCACCAATCTTACACTCGTTATTTTCGTCATGAGCCTTCAAACGGAGTGTTCTTTGAATATATTTCTTATAGAGAGGATGGCGCACATATTCTACGACCTCAACTACGATGGTCTTGTCCATCCTGTCACTTTTAACAATACCGGTTCGCTGCTTGCGAACAGATCTCTCGGCTTTGCTCATGCTTTACTTCCTCCGTTTTCTCTGGCCAGGGCAATCTCCTGCTCGCGAATTACGGTTTTAACGCGGGCAATATCCCTTTTTACTCTCTGCAGCTGCATCGGATTGGAAAGCTGATTGGTCGCATGCTGAAAGCGCAGCTTAAACAGCTCGGATTTTAGTTCAGTCAGCTCATTGTCGAGTTCCGCAGAGCTTTTATTGCGAAGTTCAGTTGCTTTCATCTGTCTCATCCTCCTCCGTAACAGCAGCTTCCTCACCAGTCTCGTCCAGATCCTCTGTGAGGAGAATATCTTCTTCAAGCTCGGCCGCTGTGAGCAGATCTTCCTCAGTCACGTGCACCTCGGCAAAGCTGGCAAGTTCTTCTTCGGTAAATTTGCGCTCAGATTTAATGAATCTGGTTTTGATCGGCAGCTTGTGTGAGGCCAGCCTGAAGGCTTCCTTGGCCATTTCTTCTGAAACACCGGCCAGCTCAAAGAGCACACGTCCCGGTTTGACCACGGCCACCCAGTATTCAGGAGAGCCTTTGCCCTTACCCATTCTGGTTTCAGCCGGTTTTTTGGTCACGGGCTTATGGGGAAATATTTTAATCCAGACTTTGCCGCCCCGGCGCAGTCTACGGTTGATGGCAATACGGGCTGCCTCGATCTGATTGCTGGTAATCCAGCTCGGCTCCAGAGCCTGCAGTCCAAACTGACCATAGGCGACGAAATTGCCGCGCATGGACTTGCCCTTCATTCTGCCCCGGTGCTGCTTTCTGTATTTGACGCGTTTAGGCATTAACATCAGGCTTCAACTCCTTCCTGAGATGCTTTGTCGACCTTTTTAGCCGGCAGCACCTCACCCTTATAGATCCAGACCTTGACACCCAGACGACCGTAGGTGGTATGAGCCTCAGCAAAGCCATAGTCGATATCGGCGCGCAGTGTGTGCAAGGGGATGGTGCCCTCATGGTACTGCTCTGATCTTGCGATCTCAGCTCCGCCGAGTCTTCCCGAAGTCATGGTCTTAATGCCCTTGGCTCCCTGCTTCATGGCGCGGCTGATGGCCTGCTTCATGGCGCGGCGGAAAGATACTCTCTCCTCCAGCTGTCTGGCGATACCCTCAGCAACCAGCTGGGCATCACAGTCTATATTTTTAACTTCTTTGACATTGATAAAGAAATTGCGCTTGAATTTCTTGGCCATCTTCTTTTTCAGGTTCTCAATTTCTGAACCCTGGCGGCCTATGATAATACCGGGTTTTCCGGTGGTGATGGTTACAACGGTTTTATCATCACCTTCACGCTCAATTTCAATCCGCGAAACGCCGGCTTTTTCCGTTTCCTTTTTGACGAAGTCGCGAATCTGCTTGTCTTCCACCAAATAGCGGGAAAAATCCTTTTTATCTGCATACCAGCGGGAGTCCCAGTCTTTGATCACTCCTACGCGCAGTCCATGCGGGTTAACCTTCTGACCCATTAAAATTCTCCTCCTATGCTTTCTCTTTCAAAATGACTGTGATATGGCTTGTGCGCTTTAAGATTCTGGTTGCACTGCCACGGGCTCTGGCGCGGATGCGCTTCAGGGTCGGCCCCTGATTGGCATAGGCTGTTGCCACATATAGATCATCTCTGGAGAGATAATTATTGTTCACAGCATTGGCCTCAGCTGACTTCAACAGCTTTGTCAGCACAGGAGAGGCGGCATTTGGTGTATACGTCAAGATTGCATATGCCTCATCGAGGGATTTTCCTCGGATGAGTTTGATCATGCGATTTACTTTAAAGGAATTGATGCGAATATGTTTTGCTTCGGCAAAACCTCTATCTCTGCCGATCTCCAAAACCTTGCGCTCTTTTTTAGTTAAAAGCGGTTTTTTCTGGCTTTGACGCTGCTCAGCATGATAGTCAGCTAGAAGCTGATCTTTGTTGGCCAACAATTCCCCTTTGCTCATTACTTTTTTAGCCACAGACTAATCCTCCCTTCAGTCCCGGTCAGCGGACAGATGATCTCTTTTCGGAGCCCGCATGTCCACGGAACGTCCGGGTTGGAGCAAACTCACCGAGTTTGTGCCCCACCATCTCTTCAGTTATATAGACGGGTACATGTTTGCGGCCATCATGAACTGCAATTGTATGCCCGACCATTTCGGGAAATATGGTAGAGGCTCTGGACCAAGTCTTAATCACCCGATGCTCGTTTTTCTCGTTCATCGCATTTATGCGCCGCATCAGTCTTTCCTCTACGAAGAATCCTTTTTTTGTTGAACGACTCATTATTCAGCAAGCCTCCTTATTTCTTTCTTCTATGGACAATATATTTGTCTGAAGCCTTAGGTTTTCTCGTCTTATAACCCTGAGTAGGCTTGCCCCAGGGGGTTTTCGGGCTGGGCATACCGATGGGGGCCTTGCCCTCACCGCCGCCATGCGGATGGTCTACCGGATTCATGGCAGATCCTCTGACATGGGGCCTTCTGCCCTGATGCCTGACATAGCCGGCTTTACCGGCATTTCTAATTTCATTTTCCAGATTGCTCACAGTGCCGATCGTAGCTTTGCAGACATTGTGAATCTTCCTGATCTCGCCGGAAGGCATTCTGATGGTGGAAAATTTACCCTCTCTGGCTAATAGTTGAGCTGAAGTGCCGGCGCTTCTAACCATCTGGCCGCCTCTGCCCGGACGCAGCTCAATATTATGGATTTCAGTGCCGACGGGAATATTCTCTAAAGGCAGGCAATTGCCGACAACAATATCGACATTGGGTCCACTGGCCACAAAATCGCCGACTTTCAGTCCGTCCGGGGCGAGGATATATGACTTGACGCCGTCAAGGTATTGAATCAGAGCGATAAAAGCGGAGCGGTTGGGATCATATTCGATTGCTTTGACCTCAGCCGGCATGCCCTCTTTTCTTCTCTTCCAGTCAATCAGCCTGTATTTTTGCCTATTACCGCCGCCTCTGTGCCGGCTGGTAATTCTGCCGTAGTTGTTGCGTCCTACATTCTTCTTCTTGGGTTGCAATAAGGCTTTTTCAGGCTTTTTCTTTGTCAGCCCCGAATAATCGGTAACGGTTTTCTGCCTTAAAGCCGGAGAAGTAGGACGATATGTCTTTAATGCCATTTTCTAACTCCTTCTTTCCTACGCGTACGGCTTACTGGCCGAACCCGAATTCTTCAATTTCTGTTTTATATTTTTTAGTCGTGGTGCCAATCTTGCCGCCGGCAGTTTCATAGCGAACTTCCTGGGGATCAAGATCGATGGTAATAACAGCCTTTTTCCAGACCGGCTGCTTACCCTGGTAGGCACCCATGCGCTTTAACTTGCCCCCCTGGTAGCTGGTGTTGACCTTTAGGACCTTGACATCAAACAGCTGTTCAGCGGCCTGGCGAATTTCTGGCTTGGTGGCATCTTTGGCCACGCGGAAGGTATATTTCCCCTCAGCGGTAGCCATCATGCTCTGCTCCGTGATCACTGGGGCAATAATAATGTCGTATATGCTCTTCATTAGCTGTATACCTCCTCAATTTTGGCCACGGCTTCCTTGGTCAGGATCAGGCGGTCAAATTTTAAGATCTCAGTCACATTTAAGGTCTGGACCTCTGTCAATTTGATCCCGGTCAGATTGTTGGACGAGCGCTCAACAATCAAGTCACGCTGGGGCAAAACGATTAGAGCTGAACCGTCGATCTCAAGATTGGCTAGGATTTTCACCATATTTTTAGTCTTGATCTCTTCTAGTTTAAGCTCATCTAAAACCAGCATCTGATCGTCCTGGTACTTGGCGGCCAGTGCCGATTTCAAGGCCAGGCGACGCAGCTTGCGCGGCAGTGTATAGCGGTAGTCTCTGGGAGCCGGTCCAAAGATAATGCCGCCGCCCACATATTGAGCGGAGCGGATGGAGCCGTGTCTGGCTCTGCCTGTACCCTTCTGACGATAGGGTCTTTTGCCGCCGCCTCTTCTATCGCTTCTGCCCTTGACTTTGGCAGTGCCCTGACGACGGTTGGCATGCTGGTTGACCAGCACGCGGTGCATGGCATCCTCATGCGGCTCAATTGCAAAGATTTCATCAGCGATCTCCAGATCACCGACTACTTTGCCTTCCATATTGTATATATCAATCTTTGCCATAAGATACTCTCCCTTGCCTTATCTGCTCTTGACCGTCGAGGTGATCTCCAAAAGACCTCCTCTGGGTCCGGGCACAGCTCCCTTGACGACTAAAATATTGCGCTCGCCGTCAACAGACATCACTTTAAGGTTTTGCACAGTCACCCTTTTATTGCCCATCTGACCGGCCATTCTGGTGCCTTTGAAAACCTTACCCGGGGTGGCTGACATACCGATTGAGCCGGCATGCCTGTGATGCTTGGAACCGTGAGTTGCTCTGCCCCTGGAAAAACCATGGCGCTTGACCACACCCTGGTAGCCCTTGCCCTTGGATGTGCCGGCGATATCGATATGATCTCCTTCAGAGAACATATCTGAGACCTTGATCTCCTGGCCCAGTTCAAACTCTTGATCAGTCCTGAACTCACGCATGATGCGCATCGGCTTTAGGCCCGCCTTGTCAAACTGTCCCTTGATTGGTTTGGTAACCTTCTTTTTTTCTTCAAAGCCAACTTTGACAGCTGTATAGCCGTCTACTTCTTTGTTCTTGTTTTGCAAGACATAAACCGGACCACAAGCTATTACTGTGACCGGAATTACAATTCCATCTTCGTCAAAAAGCTGTGTCATACCGGCTTTGCGTCCGAGCATGAAATTTCTCATAAATTTCCTACCTCCTGGTTAGTGGTTCACCCTGGTGAACATTACCTGGCAGCCTTGGCTGCCTATAACTTTATCTCGATATTGACTCCAGCTGGCATTTCCAGCTTCATCAAGGATTCGACTGTTTTGGTGTTGGGGGCCAAAATATCTATCAGCCTCTTGTGGGTTCTGATCTCAAACTGCTCGCGTGCATCCTTATGCTTATGGGGAGAACGCAAGATTGTGATGATCTCCTTTTCTGTCGGCAGCGGGATCGGACCCGATACATTTGCCCCTGTTCTCTTGGCCGTATCTACGATTCTTTCTGCACTCTCATCCAAAATGTGATGGTCAAATGCTTTTAAGCGGATACGAATTTTTTGATCAATTGCCATGTTAACCTCCTGATTTTGCTGCATTCATGATACTACTTAGTCTGGCGTTCCTTTTGCCTCCGGCATAATGCCCAGCTTCTGATCCTGATAGACAGCTGCTGGGCGAACCTCAGACTGCGTACCATGCGCCCGATTCTTGTCGGACTTCTCCACCGAAGTTACCTGTAGCTCAAACGCAGCTAAGATACAGCAATCTCCGATGTCTTTGCACTGGCACTCTCTAAATCTTGGCAAAGTTATAGAGAGGCGCAACGATCAGTATATACAGCTTTTAATCGAATTGCAAGTCTAAATATTTATATTTCTCAAGTTACAATAATTGCCCTAATAGACAAAGTAAATCCTACACCGGCACCAGCAGGCAGTCCTATTAAGGAAGGCAGAGATTGCTTGAAGCTTTTTGTTTATCTCTCTTTTTCAAAGGTTCTAATTGTCGGCTAGAGTAGCAATTGTTGACAACAACAAAAATACAGTATTAAAGAAAAAGCCATAACTTCAAAGATGGGTCTCTGCTAAAATTTCGGACAAGTTGCTAAGATAGAAAGAAAGGATTAAGCAACATGTCAGAGAAGAAAAAACGAAGAAAATACGATGAGGAATTCAAGCGTCGAGCTGTGCAACTGAGTTACAGCAACGAGCACACTGTGAAGGACACAGCGGACAGTCTTGGCATTCATGTTAGTTTGTTGAATCGTTGGCGTAATCAGTATACGCCCGCAGGCGAACAAACACAGCAGAGTGCTAAGGAAGACGAAGTCAGAAGATTACGAATCCGTATTGCTGAGTTAGAAAAAGAGGTTGATCTGCTAAAAAAGGCGTCAGCCTACTTCGCGAAACATCAGCGCTGAGTCAGGAAGCCAAGTACCAGTCTATGGAAAAGGTGCAAGGACACAGCAAGGCGAAGTGGGCCAAAATGATCGGTGTCTCCCGTTCAGGGTATTACAGTTGGCTTCATGAGCGAGAATCTCGGAAAGCTCTCCTAGAAGCCTATGAAGTCCGGGTGAAGCAGGTATTTGAAGAGGGCAAGGGGCATTATGGTGCAGAACGGATATGTGGTGTCATCCGTCAGGCAGGCGGGAGAGCATCTTTTCCAGTTGTCAAACGGATGATGAAAGCACAGGGGCTTATTTCCAGTCACTGTCGCAAGAAACAGCGTTCTTTGACGGATAGCCGCAGGGCTCGAAGTGACGAGTATATAAACCATCTTTTAGGGCTAAAGATCTGTCGCCCATTCCAAGCTTTGTCGAGTGATATAACCTACATTCGCACCGACGAGGGATTTGATTATCTTTGCCAGATCCGTGATGTTTTCACCAATGTGGTACTAGGTTATTCTCAGCAGTCTCGCATGACCAAAGATTTAGTCACAAGAACACTAATATCCGTTCAAAATCGCTGGCATTGCCCTCCCGATACTATCTTTCACAGCGACCGGGGCAGCCAATATACCGCACTTGACAATCAGAAATTGATAGCCTCTTTTGGCTGGAAGCAGAGTTATTCCAGAGTGGGAAAGCCAGGTGACAATGCCTGGAGTGAGAGCTTCTTTTCTAATCTGAAGAAAGAGATCATTCATTGGAATCACTTCACTACCAGAGAAGAAGCCCGACAGCAGATCTTTGCCTACATTGAAACCTACTACAACCGCCAGAGAGTACAAAAGCGCTTTGGCTATTTATCGCCGATAGATTATCTCAACCAATGGATAGATAAACATGAATTTAATTTAGACGTAGCTTAGCAAATTGTCCGATGAACAGTTGACGACCGGA
>CAZUWY010000039.1:0-16236 GCA_964624395.1 uncultured Mageeibacillus sp.
AATATAAGGGAAGGGAGCTAAGGCAGATGGCATATTATTTGGGTTTAGATGTCGGCGGCAGTTATCTAAAACTAGGTCTTTTAAGCGAGGATTTTCAGCTTAAAGGCCATCTGACGGCCAAAACTCCCACTGAGAGCAAAGAAGAATTAATGAGTGAAATCACTGATTTAATCTTTAAGCTCTTAAGTAAGGAAAAGATCGAGCTAGAAGATATCACTGCCTTTGGTGTTGGCATCCCAGGCCTTGTTGACAACGAAAAAGGCCTTGTAGTCCATACCAATAATTTGCCCCTCACTAATTTTAATTTCAAAAACTATTTAAACCAGGAGCTGGCCAAAAGAACATTTCTGGCCAACGATGCCAATCTGGCCTTACTAGCCGAAAGTAAGCTGGGCGCCGGTAGAGGCTTTAAAGATATTGTTCTGCTGACTTTAGGCACCGGTGTGGGCGGTGGCATCATGATCGGGGGCAAAATTCATAGCGGCTATAACAAGGCCGCCTCAGAACTTGGCCATCAGACAATTAATTTTAACGGACCAAGATGCGGCTGCGGGCGCAAGGGCTGTTTAGAGGTCTATGCCTCAGTCAGGGCATTGATCAGGCTGACAAAAGAAAAGATTGCTTCTGATCCTACATCTTATCTGGCCGAAATTGCAGCTAAAACTAAGAAAATTAACGGCAGGACCGCCTTTATCGCCAAAGCCAGGGGGGATCAGGCCGCAAATTTAGTCATAGAGGAATATATTAATAATCTGGCCGAGGGCATTTCTAATCTGATCAATATCTTGATGCCGGAATTAATTATTATCGGCGGCGGGATCAGTAATGAAGGAGCTGGCTTTTTAGAGGAAGTAAAAGAGGCCAGCTTAAAACTTTCCTACCTGCCCTCAAATTATCCGCCGCCCAAATTTTTGCTGGCCCAGTTAAAAAATGAGGCGGGCATGGTAGGTGCGGCCATTTTTGCCGCTGCCGAAATTTTGACAAGATGATGACTTCTCCGAAAAGAAAAATTGCTCTGGCGGTGGAATATGACGGCAGCTGCTATCATGGCTGGCAAAGGCAAATCAATGCCCTCTCCGTGCAAGAAACCCTGGAGAGGGGCTGGTTTGATCTTAGCCAAGAAAAGATCAGCCTGATCGGCTGCAGCCGCACCGACACCTCTGTCTCAGCCAGAAGGCATATCTCACATTTCTTAAGCTCCAGCCCGATTCCGGAAGATAAGATTCACCTGGCCCTCAACAATAAACTGCCCGACTCAATCTCTGTGCTGGCGGCCAAAAGAGTGGCGCCGGATTTTCATGCCCGCTTTCAGGCCAAGGGGAAAAAATACTCCTATTGCTTGATCAATGCTAATGTCAGATCTGCTCTAGATAGAAATAAGGCAGCCTGGCTGCCCGGCCAGCTGGACTTTTCGGCTATGAAAAAGAGCTTAAAATACTTTTTGGGCGAGCACGATTTTACTTCTTTGATGGACCAGGGCAGCCCCAGTAAAAGAACTGTCAGGAAGATCTACCAGCTGGATTTAAAAAGATTAAAAAGGGACAGCTTATCTGGCTTTGAATACCGGCTGGAGGTGATCGGCGATGGTTTTTTATACCATATGGTGCGTATACTGATGGGGACAATTGTTGAAATTGGCCAGGGTAAAATTAAAGCTGCAGATATCCCTCTGTTTTTAGCCGAAAAAGAGCGGATCAATATGGGTCTTACCATGCCGGCTGAGGGTTTAATTTTAGAGAAAGTATATTACCAAGAGGAATTGTTTGGCCAAGATGCCTGGCCCTATGAGCAAGGAGATGAAAATGACAAATAACTGGAATCTAAAGAGCAATCTGAGTATGCTGACCGACTTTTATGAATTCACCATGGCCGACGGTTATCTAAAGCATGGCCTGGAAGATAAATATGCCTGCTTTGATCTTTATTTTCGCGATATTCCTGATTCCGGCGGCTATGCCATCATGGCAGGCGTTGAGCAGATGATTGATTATCTTTTGGATTTAAAATTTACTAAAGAAGACATCGAATATCTTTCTTCGCTGGAGGATTTTAGCCCTCAGTTTTTGACTTATCTGCAAAACTTTAAGTTCAGCTGCGATGTCTGGTGCATCCCTGAAGGTATGCCGATCTTTCCCAATGAGCCGATCGTTAAGGTCAGAGGACCGATCATGCAGGCTCAGCTGATTGAAACGATGCTGCTTTTAACTATCAACCACCAATGCCTGATCGCCACCAAAGCCTCGCGCATCGTAAGAGCTGCGCAGGGAAGACCAGTCCTGGAGTTTGGCGCCAGGAGAGCTCAGGGCTATGACGCATCCGTTCTGGGGGCAAGAGCCGCCTATATCGCCGGGGTGGCCGGGACTTCCTGCACCATTGCCGGCCAGCAGTTTGGCATCCCCAGTCTGGGCACCATGGCCCACAGCTGGGTGCAGGCTTTCCCTGACGAATTTGAGGCATTCAAAGCCTATGCTTTGGCCTTTCCTGACAACTGCCTCTTGCTGGTGGATACCTATAACACCTTAAAGAGCGGCATCCCAAATGCGATTAGAACTGCTAAAGAGGTGCTGATACCGATGGGCAAAAGACTGGCCGGCATCAGGGTTGACTCCGGCGATCTGACCTATCTGACGATTAATTCCAGAAAAATGCTCGATCAGGCAGGCCTTGAGGATTGCAAAATCACGGTTTCCAATTCCATGGACGAATATCTGATCAGAGATCTCATCCACCAGGGGGCTCAGATCGACTCTTTTGGCGTGGGGGAGAGACTAATCACCTCAAAATCTGAGCCTGTATTCGGCGGCGTATATAAGCTGAGCGCCATTGGCGATCCGGGTCAGACCTTTGCCGCCAGAATGAAGATCTCGGATAATCCCGACAAGGTTACCAATCCCGGCTGCAAGGAGCTCTGGCGTTTTTATGACAAAGATACAGGCAAGGCTCTGGCCGATCTAATCAGCCTGGAAGGTGAAATCATAGATGAAGATAAGCCCTATGAAATCTTTCATCCCTTACATACCTGGAAGAGAAAGACCTTGGAGAACTTTCGCGCAATCAAGCTTTTAGAGCCGGTCTTTTCTAGAGGAAAGCTCGTTTATAAAAGGCGAGAGCTAGAGGAAATAAGAGAGTTTTGCGCCCGGCAGCAAGACAGTCTATATGACACCTTGAAGCGCTTTGAATTCCCCCAGATCTATTATGTCGACCTCTCGCAAAAGCTCTGGGATCTAAAGCAATTCTACCTGCAGGAGCGCAGCTGAGAAGGGATAATCTCAAGCAAAATCTGCAAATATTAATCTTAATACTTGGAAGAGCAGCCTCCGTAGATTATAATAAAAGTATAAAACCCTGAAAATGAGAAGCAAGATCGACTCAAATTGAGGGCAGGGATTTAGTTTTTGCCTCTGGCAATAGGATTAAAAATGGAGGGTATTTATGAAGAAACTGCTAGCAGTTCTCCTGGTCTTGACAATGATCTTTACGGTTGTTGCCTGTGCCAAGGAGGAGAAAAAGAGCGAATCGGATGCCAAAGTCGGCGAAAAAGATCTTTATCTGATAACCGACCTCGGTACCATTGACGACAAGAGCTTTAATCAGGGCTCTTACGAGGGACTTAAGGATTTTGCTGAAGAAAATAAGGTCAGCGCCAATTATATCAAGCCGGCTGATGAGGGTGATCAGATCTATAAAGATGCTATCGATCAGGCCGTAGCTGACGGCGCCAAGGTTATTGTCACTCCGGGCTTTTTATTTGAAGCTGCTATTTATGAGGCCCAGGACCAGTATCCGGATGTACATTTTATCGCAGTTGACTTTGAACCCAGCCCGGATTTCGAAACCCCGGCCAAGGTTGCAGACAATACCATCTCCATCCTCTATAAAGAGCAGGAGGCAGGCTTTTTAGCCGGCTATGCCGTAGTCAAGGATGGCTACACCAAGCTGGGCTTCATGGGCGGTATTGCCGTGCCGGCAGTGGTAAACTTCGGTCTGGGCTATCTCAGTGGCGCTGAATATGCAGCCCGCGAGACCGGCAGTAAAGTGGAAGTTAAATACACCTATACCGACAGTTTTGTCGCCAAGCCTGAGATCAATACTCTGGCCAACGCCTGGTATAATTCTGGCACTGAAATCATCTTCTCCTGCGGCGGCGGCATTTTAGCCTCTATCGCCAAAGCAGCTGAGGACAATGACAGCAAGGTTGTGGGAGTTGACGTCGATCAGGTGGCTGAATCTAAGACCATCGTCACCTCAGCCATGAAATCGCTTAGAAGCTCAGTCTATGATGCAGTAAAATCTGTTTATGACGGAGATTTCAAAGGCGGACAAACCCTGCGTCTCGGAGTTATTGAAGGCGGAGTTCAGCTGCCTGACGGTAAGGACAGCTTTGATCGCTTCGATAAATTTGGCAAAAAAGACTATGAGGCCATCTTAGAAAAGATCAAGGAAAATGAAGATGATCTGGCCGATAGAATCTACTCTCTGGAAGATCTGGCCAGCGGCGAAGGCCTAAGCGTCAAACAACAGATGGGCGTTTTAGAATTTAACAATGTCGACCTAGAAGTAATAGAATAAAAACAGAAATTGCACTTGCCAAAGGAGTCTGCCTCAGCAGACTCCTTTATTATGTGATAAAATAATGCAAATAAAACCTGAGGATGTATTATGGAAAATGTAATCGAAATGCTCAATATTACTAAGAGCTTCCCGGGAATTATTGCTAATGACAATGTGACCTTGAAACTTCGTAAAGGTGAAATACACGCCCTGCTGGGCGAAAATGGAGCTGGAAAATCCACTTTGATGTCAGTTCTCTTCGGCCTTTATAATCCCGAAGAAGGGCAGATCCTGGTCAACGGTTCTGAAGTTGAAATTAAAAACCCCAATGACGCCACCAAATATGGTATCGGTATGGTCCACCAGCATTTTAAGCTGGTTGACAGCTTTACCGTCCTGCAAAATGTTGTCTTGGGTGTTGAAGATACTCATCTGGGTTTTTTATCTCTGACTGAAGCCAGAAAGAAAATTGTTGATCTGTCCGCCAGATACAAATTTAATATTGATCCCGATGCCTTGATCCAAAATATCAGTGTCGGTATGCAGCAAAGAGTAGAGATCATTAAAATGCTCTACCGGGACAACGATATCTTAATTTTTGATGAACCCACCGCAGTTCTTACCCCGCAAGAGATTGAAGAACTGATGGAGATCATGAAAAGACTGATCGAAGAGGGCAAGTCAATTATTTTTATCACCCATAAATTAAAAGAGATCAAAATGGTGGCCGACCGCTGTACAGTTCTGCGCAAAGGCAAGCATGTGGCCACTGTCGAGGTCAAAGACACCTCCCTTGAGGAAATGTCCGAATTGATGGTGGGCAGGAAAGTTGATCTCACCTTTGACCTGGGCGAGGCTAAACCTGGCAAAACCGTCTTAAAAGTGAGAGATCTCTCCCTCAAAAGGCATAGTTATGGCCATCAGTGCCTTAATAATATCAGCTTTGACCTCAGGGAAGGTGAGGTTCTTTGTATCGGCGGCATTGAGGGCAACGGCCAGACTGAGCTGGTGTATGCCATCACCGGTATGGTGCGCGACTATGAAGGGCAAATTATCTTAAATGATGAAGATATTACCCATAAGAGCATTCGCCACCGCAATATCTCCGGCATCTCACATATTCCGGAAAACCGTCACCGGGACGGCCTGGTTTTAGATTATACCCTGGAGCAAAATCTTATCTTGCAGACTTATTTTGAACCTGAATTTCAAAAACACGGTTTCTTGAATTTTTCCTACAGTGCAGAATATGCCGACAGATTAATTGAGCAGTACGATATCAGAAGCGGGCAGGGCAGAGATACGATTGCCCGCAGCATGTCGGGCGGCAATCAGCAAAAGGCGATTGTAGCCAGAGAAATGGAAAGAAAGCATAATGTTTTGATCGCTGTTCAACCCACCAGAGGCCTTGATGTCGGAGCTGTCGAATATATTCACAGCCAGATCCTAAAACATCGGGAGGAGGGCTTTGCTGTGCTCCTTGTCTCACTTGAGCTATCCGAGGTTTTAGGTATTTCAGATCGTGTGCTGGTTCTCTATCGAGGCTGCCTAGTAGGGGAGCTCGATCCGAGGGTGACCACGGAACAAGAACTGGGCCTTTATATGTCAGGTGCCAAGTCAGAGGAGGTTCGCGCCTATGCAGAAGATTAAAGCTAAATTATCTCTTACGGCCGCTCTTCCTTCTTTAATCTCGATTGTCATCGGCCTCTTTGCCGGTATCATTGTGATTGTTTTCACTGACAGCAGCAAGGCTCTGGCAGCGATCAGAAATTTATTTCTAGGGCCTCTCTACGGCATCTATAATCCCAATCAGTCCAGCCTGACTGGCCTGGGCAATATGCTCTTTTTCATGATCCCTCTTTTGATGACAGGCCTGTCCGTAGGCTTTGCCTTTAAGACTGGTCTCTTTAATATCGGCGGCTCCGGCCAGTTCTTGATGGGCTCCTATGTGGCCATCTTGCTGGCCAGAAAGCTGGTCGGTGTACCCCAGGGGCTGCGCTGGATCATCTGCATTTTAGCCGCTGGCCTGGCCGGCAGTCTGCTGGCCAGTATCACGGGTATCCTAAAGGCCTATAGAAATGTCAACGAGGTCATAACCTCGATCATGCTCAACTATACCTCCATGTATCTGGTCAATTATCTGATCAGAGCAACCGGCATCTACGATAATTTAAAGAACCGCACACTCCCGGTGCAGACCAAAGTACCTACCTTCGGTCTGGATAAAATATTCCCTAGATCATTTGTCAGCGGGGGGATTCTAATTGGCCTGGCGATTGCTGTTTTCAGCTATGTCATGCTCTATAAGACCACCTTTGGTTATGAAATCAGGGCAGTGGGCTTAAACCGCCATTCCGCCCGCTATGCCGGCATCAATGAAAAGCGCAGCATAATCTTTTCCATGGCCTATGCCGGCCTTTTAGCCGGTTTGGCCGGTGGTCTGGTCCATCTGGCCGGAGTGGGCCGCGCCATTCAAGTCAGAGATATCTTGCCGGTGGAGGGGTTTGATGGCATCGCCGTGGCCCTTTTGGGTCTAAACCATCCGCTGGGCATAATCTTTTCCTCTTTGTTCATGGCCTACATTAAGGTCGGCGGTCAGACCATCCAAACACTAGGTTTTGCCCCGGAGATCATTAATATGATGGTGGGCATCATCTTGTATGTCTCCGCCATGGCTGTTTTGATCAGAAAAATTCTGGCTGTCAGGTCCAGGCGCAAGCAGGAGGAATTAGAAAAAGATAGTGATCTCAAAACTCCCGGGCCCAAGATATTAACTGAAACAAAAGAGACAAGCACAGATTTTGCCCAGAGCGAAGCTGAGGGGGGATTAGACGATCTACCCTTGGCTTTAGACGGGGAGGATGGAAATGGATAGATTAGCTGAAATTTTTCAGAGCGTTTTGACCTATGCCATACCCTTGATGGTGGTAGCTCTGGCCGGCATGTTCTCTGAACGCTCCGGCGTAATTAATATCTCTTTAGAGGGAACAATGATCATGGGTGCCTTCAGCGGCATCTTCTTCATCCACTCCATGCAAAAAACTGCAGCCATGCACGGTCATCTGCTCTTAATTACCGGACTCTTGCTTTCCATGCTCACCGGTATTATCTATTCAGCCCTGCATGCCTTTGCTGCTATTAATATGTACGCTGACCAGACCATCTCCGGCACGGCCCTAAATATATTTGCCCCCGCCTTTGCTGTCTTTACTGCCAGATCAATCATCGGCGTACAGCAGATTCCTCTGGGCAATGAGTTTCGCATTGCCTCGGTGCCGGTTTTAGAGAAGATTCCTATCCTTGGACCTTTATTTTTCAAGAGTGCCTATCTGACAACCTATATCGGGATTGCCATCCTTATAATCGCACAAATTGTGCTCTATAAGACCAGATTTGGCCTCAGGCTTAGAAGTGCCGGAGAATACCCGCAGGCGACAGATGCAGCAGGTGTGAGCGTGGTTAAGATGCGCTATTTAGGCGTGCTGATCTCCGGTGCTCTGGCCGGCTTGGGCGGGCTTATTTATGTGGTGCCGATTTCAACTGAATTTAGCCCTGATGTCGCAGGCTATGGTTTTTTAGCTATCGCTGTCATGATTTTCGGTCAATGGAAGCCCTTTCCGATTGCCGCGGCAGCCTTCTTTTTTGGCAGCCTCAAGACCATCTCCTTTTCTTATACCAGCCTGCCCGTGATTAAAGATCTAAATATCCCCGGCATTGTCTACCAGATCTTGCCCTATGTGATCACCATAATTGTGCTCTTTTTAACCTCAAAGAAATCTGCCGCCCCGGCAGCCTTGGGTGAACCCTTTGATAAGGGCAAGCGCTGATTATTGCCTTTTTCACAGTTAAAAATTCCAGTTGAATTTGCGCTTGAAAGTTAGCGTTAAATGTAACGTATGTTCATTATGTTGCTTGAATTTACGGTAATCTTATTTCGGCTTGTTCCATAAAATACATTTGTAAAAAATATTGTCGGCTGAAAGGTAGATTTCATGATCAGAAAGATAATTGAGATTGATGAAGATAAATGTGACGGCTGCGGCATCTGCGTGGCCGCCTGTGATGAGGGAGCCATAGCTCTGATTGACGGCAAGGCCAGGCTGGTCAGAGATGACTATTGTGACGGCCTAGGTGACTGCCTGCCTTCTTGTCCTATGGATGCGATCCAAATCATTGAAAGAAAAGCAGCGGCTTTTGATCCTGAGGCGGTGAAGAAAAGACAAGCAGAGCTAAAGAGTGAAGCCTTTTCTTGCCCCGGCCTTAAGGCTAAAGAGCTTGCTGTAGAAGATAGTGTTTCTGATCAAAATAGTAAAAGATCTCAAAGCCTTTTGAGGCAGTGGCCGGTGCAAATCAAGCTGATGCCCGTCAAGGCACCCTATTATGACAATGCCAGACTTTTGATTGCCGCCGACTGCTGTGCCTATGCCTATGGCAGCTTTCATCAGGATTTTATCAATAATCATATTGCCATCATCGGCTGCCCTAAACTGGATATGGTGGATTATACAGAAAAACTGACAGAGATCATTAGACAAAACGAAATTAAATCAGTCACCATCGTCAGGATGAGCGTGCCCTGCTGCGGCGGGCTGGAGCTTGCCGCCAAGAGAGCCTTGCAGGCCAGCGGCAAATTTATTCCCTGGCAGATTGTAACCATCACGCCCGAAGGCAAGATTTTAGACTGAGATTAAGCTCTTATTTGCCTTGAGAAAGCAATCGTCCACTGGTAAAGGCTTTGAGATTAATGTCCTGGTATTGAGGCCTGACATTAGCTAAAATAGCCCTCTCCCAGTCCAGCTCGTTTAAGGCAAAAGCTTCCACCAGAGCACCGAGTAAAACCACATTCATAACTTTTATATTGCCCAGCTCAAGAGCCTTTGCCCCGGCATCGATGCTGATGGTCTTAAATTTATCTGCCAGAGCTTTGACAATATTTTCTGGATACTTTACCTTGCCGGTGGCCACGGGCAAAGGAATAATGGCATAGTCGTTTACGACAATGATACCGTCTGCTTTCAAAAAACTACTCCCCCTGAGGGCTTCCATTTTCTCAGAAGCTACTAAAATATCTGCCTCACCCTCGCCGATGATAGGGGAATAGACCTTTTTGCCGTAGCGAATCTGGGTTAAAACACTACCCCCTCTTTGGGCCATACCGTGAATCTCACTCATTTTGACATCATAGCCAGAAGAAACCAGGGCAGTGGTAATTATCTTGCTGACTAAAATTGTGCCCTGCCCGCCTACACCGATCAAAACGATATTTTTTACTTCCAGATTATCTTCATTGATCACAGAAATTTTACCCCTTCTAAATAGCTATAAATCTTATCTATAAAATCTTTCTAATTTGTTTAATCAAGCTAATTTGCTTAATTAATTAAATTAGTTTGATTAATCTTTGAGCTTGATTGCGTCAAAAGGACAGACCTGCAGGCAGACTGCACAACCGGTGCAAAGTGTTTCTTCTATGAAGGAGATACCCTCTTTAAAAAAGATAGCTGGGCAGCCAACTTGCAAGCAAAGCCCGCAGCTGGTGCAAAGATCTCTATCTACCAGGCAGGATTTTTCTGGCAGCTGCTCTCTTTTATGAAGAACGCAAGGCCCTTCAACAATCAGGGCAGAAGGCTCGCTGGCTTTAATTGCCTCCTGGATGGCTGCTTTGATTTCAGCCAGATCATAGGGGGCTGTCTTAATAATTTCTTTGAAGCCGCAGGCTGAAAGCAGGCTGGAAATTGAGATGATCTCGGCCGGATTATCCTCTAAAAGATAGCCGCTGCCGGGGTTGTCTTGCTGGCCTGTCATAGCCGTCGTATGATTGTCCAAGACCACAGGGATCACGCTGCCTTTATTATAGATAATCTCAATTGCACCCGTGATTCCGCTGTGAAAGAAAGTTGAGTCCCCAAGGACGCCGAATACATGCCAGTCATCTTTTTTTTGCAGCTCGAAGGCTTTGGCCATGCCCATGGCCAAAGTAAAGCCTGCGCCCATGCAGATACAAGAATCCATCGCTAAAAGAGGATCGGCTGCACCCAGAGCATAGCAGCCTATATCTCCTGCAATAACAGTATTTTTCATTTTGCCGGCCAAGTAAAAGAAGGCCCGATGAGGGCAGCCGGGACAGAGCACGGGCGGTCTAGGCACTGCATCTATTGCTATTTTTGTTACTTTTTTCTCCTGACCAAAGAGGGCAGATCTTAGAATGCCAGGATTTAATTCATAATGACTAGGAATTTTATCTTTGCCAATCAGATTTATGCCCAGAGCCCGGATTTGCTCTTCCAGGATAGGATCCAGCTCTTCTACCACATAAATTTGTTCAATTTCACTGGCAAAAGATAAAATCAGATCCTTGGCCAGGGGATAGGTAAAGCCCAGCTGCAAAAAAGATGTCTCCTGTGGGAAGATCTCTCTGGCATACTGGGCAGCCACGCCCGAGCAAATGACGCCAATCTTTTTATCTTTGAGCTCGATATTATTAAAGGGACTGCTATTGGCATATTCTACCAACTTTTTATCGCGCTCCAATACCAGCAGCCTTCTTTTGGCGGCGATGGCCGGAACGGCCACATATTTACTGATATCTCTTTTGTATTCTCTTGGCTCAAGAGTTAATTTTTCACCTTCTTCAACCAGACTTTTTGCATGGCAGATTCTGGTGGTGACGCGCAAGAAAACCGGGCAGTCAAACTTTTCCGAGATCAAGAAGGCTTCTTTCATCATATCCAAGCATTCCTGGCTGTCGGCAGGCTCAAACATTGGGATTTTGGCAGCTCTGGCATAATGCCTGTTGTCTTGTTCGTTTTGTGAAGAATGAAGGCCCGGATCATCAGCTGAAACAATCACAAAACCGGCATTGATGCCGGTGTAAGAGGCGGTAAAGATTGGATCTGCTGCCACATTCACACCCACATGCTTCATCACGCAGACTGATCTTACACCTGCAACTGCACCACCTAAAGCCACTTCAGCGGCCACTTTCTCATTGGGTGCCCATTCAGAATAAACAAAGGGATACTCTTTTAGATTTTCTAAGATTTCTGTACTGGGGGTACCGGGATAGGCACTGGCCAATCTAGCGCCGGCTTCATAGATGCCTCTGGCAATTGCTTCATTACCAGTCATTAGCTTTTTCATATCAATCTCCAGTCTAAAAATCTTTACTCATACTAAATTAATCAAGCTTTGGCTAAAGGGCAATTGGGCAAATTAATCTTAGGAAAATTTAACGCTTTAAGACGCTGCTTTTGGCCCAGCTATATACTCCAAGCACATTGTCAACAAAATGCGTGACATCAAAACGAGCAACAGAAGTATAGGCTTTGCTGGCCATTTCTCTTTTGCTCTCTTTAATCGTTGCCATAAGACTTGTCAAAGCCAAATTAAAAGATGCCTGATCGCTGAAATAATAGCCGTTATAGCCTTCTTGGACAACATCTTTTAGGCAGGGGTCATCACGAACCAGGATAGGAAGGCCCGCTGCCAAGGCCTCTATATAGGTAAGGCCCTGGGTTTCGCTCTGTGAAGCGGAAACAAAAAGATCGGCCATGGCATAATAATTTGGCACTTCTCTAAAGGCTACCGGGCCGGTGAAAATGACTTTACCGCTAAAGCCCTCTCTTTTGACCCTTCTCATGAGCCGGTTTTCTGCCGCTCCTTCACCGGTGATGACAAATTTCAAGCTAGGCTTTGCGGCCAGGAGAGGGAAGACATAGTCTAAAAGCTCGTCAATATTTTTTTCATTGGAAACTCTACCCAGATACAAGAGGACGAAATCGTCCGGGGTCAGATTTAATTTACTTCTTATTTCCTGCTTGCTTTGCTCGTCAAAGACTGCCTGGTTAAAGCGATTGAGTTCAAGACCTGTTGGGATGATATGCATCGGTGTGCTGACCTTGTAGCTGAGGAGCAGATCTTTGGCCTTCTGGGTAGGAACGATTACCTCATCGGCAGCATTGCAAAAATTCCTGCTCACCCTTTTAACAAAACGGACCGTGCCCGAGCCGATGAAGCCAGGCCATCTTGCCATCATGCCCAGGGCAAAATCTTCATAAATGGTATGAAAGGTATGGACAAAGGGGATTTTATCCTCCAGAGCTATACTTTTGCCTAAAAGACCTAGACCAAATTCAGTCTGGCTGTGAATGATCTCAAATTTTTCAGCTTTGATCCGATTTTTCAGACTGGGATTTAGATTGACTGTAATGCGCTTTTGACTGACGAAGGGCAAAGAGGGCAACCGGATAGTATTTTCAACATCATTTTGGGCTGCCGGATCTTTGACAGTGTAGACATATACTTGATGGCCTCTTTTGATCAGTTCATTTCTAAGCAGCAGACTGGAAGTTGCCACTCCGCTGACTGCTGGAATGTATACATCTGAAAATAGTGCAATTTTCATAATACCTCTAAAACAAAAGCATCTCGGCTAAATTATACCTTGTCAGCTCTGCAATGGACATGCTTGATTTATAGGAATTTGCGTCTATACATTTATAAGATGAGATTTAAAAATAAATTTGCATCCCAAGTAATGGAATTAGTTTTCATTACTCTGCTATACTGTCAGCACCGAAGAAAAACATTGTTTTGTAAAATCCCCGCTGAAGATAAGGAAAGGTGATGGAATTGTCCAGAAAAAATGTAATTGTATTTTTGGCTGATGGTTTTGAGATCATTGAAGCCATGACCCCGATTAACTTTCTCAGGCGTGCCCGTGCCAATGTGGTCACTTGCAGCTGGCAAGATAATTTAGAGATCAAGTCAGCCCAGGAAGTAATAGTTAAGGCAGATCAGACTATTTCAGAGCTGACCAAAGAGCAGCTGGAAGAAATTGACCTGATCGTAATTCCCGGCGGCCAACCCGGAGCCGACAACCTTAAAGATACAAAGGAAGTTCTTTTAGCTCTTAAAACTGTCAGCGAAAAAGGTGGACTGGTGACAGCCATCTGTGCAGGACCTTTAGTATTATTTGCAGCAGGCTTGTTAAAGGGCAAAAGCTATACCTGTTATCCCGGTGTAGAAGATAGTATCGAGGATGGAGTTTATGAAAATAAGCTGGTGATTAAAGATGGCAATGTGATTACCGGTAAAGGCCCCGGTGCTGCCATGAATTTTTCACTTAAAATTTTGGCCGCCCTTTATGACCAGAGGATAGCTGATCTGATCGCGGAAACAACCTTTTCTAACGAAAGCCTGAAAAGCTATTGACGAGGTAGAAGCACTGATAACATATTGCAGCACCAGTTTTTTAGGCTCAAAGAGACAACTTAGGACTGCCAGATCTAGGCTGTTGACAGTTGGATGAGAATATGGTAATTTTTAATCTGGTTCGCTCAAGGCTTTGATTTCTGTCAGCTTTGAGCTCTGACCAGATAAATATGGGGGCGTAGCTCACTTGGGAGCGCGAGTTATACGGTAGGCCACCACCGTGAAATGCACCGCCAGAATGGCATTGAAATTTAGAAGTGTCCCCTCTACATGGGGGTATAGCTCAGCTGGGAGAGCGCTTGAATGGCATTCAAGAGGTCAGGGGTTCGATCCCCCTTATCTCCACCATCAGGGACACAGAAAGCCTGTTAATCGTAGGATTAGCGGGCTTTTTCTATGCCCTTCTATGCGCTTTTTCCCGCAGGTAAATCGGTTGTAATTGTCTCCTCAGACAAAAGCCCTAACTGTTCGATGTCCACCGTCAAGTCTATCTCGATTTCATAATCACGGCTAACTCGAACGGATTTCATGATATACGACAATATCATTTTCTTAGTTTCCATCCCGCACTCGTCGTACATATCCGACCACGACTTGATATTGTCAAATTGCTTGGACAGGGCAACTTTCATCTGTTCGCTTATATGTTACAAAGTTCTTTTACTGCGTCAATCGTTATTTCCCATGCAACATCGTCCGCATAAGGGTAGTTTTTCTGATACTGTGTCCACAGCTTGCGCATTCCTTCATTTGTTTCGACGGTTGCAATAACCGTTTTCATTTTAGCCAATGTGGGAAGAGAGCTTCGCTTTTCAGCAGTATTGTATAGAGCTTCCTGAAACAGTGTTTTGTCGATATTTCGGTTCTGCGTCCTCGTCAGGATATATACATCGTAAAAATCTCTCATTCGTGTATTTGTTACGCCTCGTACAAGAATACTCTCAATTTTTTCCGCAAGCACTGTTTCAAGGTTATAAGCCAACACGCTGATAGTCCGGTTTTCAAACATCAGCCTAAACCGGTATTCAATTTCGCGCGGCGTGATTTTGTCACCTGTGGTAATATCCACCTTCAAAGTTTGGCGCGTGTTATCAAGCCGCGCTTCGAATGAAACTCGATAACCGGGGTATTCGGATTCTTCACGGATTTCTTCTATATTTTTGAAGATAAAGGTGACGCTGTCATCAATGCTCACATTAAGAATATCTCGGAACAGCTCTGCTATCTGAGATTCAGACAGGATTTGTCCGCGCAGGGTAGCATCTAAATCCATTGTCGTTCGGGTGTCAATCCCCACCATCGCCGCAATCAACATACCACCTTTTAAGATGAAATTGTTTTTGTACTCGGAAAGAGCGATACGCTCTAACAGACATTCGAGCATATAATTCCGAAGAATAATTTCCGCACCGACATTCTTTTCTTTTGCAAGATTACGAACGAGTGCGTTTAGTTGCATTGATGTTTTCATAGCAGCACCTCCAAATAGCTTTTAATTACATTACTAATACTGAACTGATCCGCAAAGGACATCAACAAATTTAAGTCCTTATCAGTTCGCTTAGCATAGCGCTTCATCGCGTCTGTGACGACAGCAATATCCATCTGTTTACGGCTGCGTATGCAGTCACAAATTGTTCTTTCAAGGCCATAAGCGAATACCTTATTTCCGAATACCGTTTGCATGGTTGTTACACCAAGATCATGAAGCTCGCGTTTAATATAGAAAACGCGAATATTTTCATCCTTTAACCGCTTGGAACGGACATTAGAGGGAATCGTTACCGTATAATGAATAGGGTCGCGGTCTGTTAGGTCATGCAAAAATAAAGCGGTTTCATGTGAATAGATAATCGTAGAGAGTCGTTTTTGTAGGACATACATTTTGTCAAGAAACACTTCCGGTGAGATATATACACCCTGCGCGACACGCTCAACTTCTCCCGCATTGGCAAGCAAGCGCAGCATCTCTTTTGAAATGCCGGCCTCGATTGCTTCCTTGGTTGTGATGGTACCGCCATATTGATTCAATAGCTTGCGCAATTTATCAGAATAAGTCATTCGCATTTCGCCTCCATTTGACTTTAGTATACATATTGTAGTTGATATTGTTCTGAAAGTCAAATAGAAGTTATGAGTTTTATCTAACTTAATCAGCCGGTAAAAGGTAGATTGATATTAGTAAACAGTTAGAAGAATTGAATGCCACTTAATTTCTTATGTTCGAATGATCTATAAAGCAACCACATCGCATGAAAAGTAAAGACATTTCACTTCGCTTCATTTTCATCAATTAGGGACTGCTTTGTAAACGTGGGGAGAATGCTCGCTGCGTTATTTTGGCGATTGCACCATCTTGAATGTCTCTTGCTCCGTTGACATAATTATATGTTGATTTTTCTCTTGTGAACTCCTTGCTGTCATTTTTCAATGCCAGTCAACCGCTTGCAGGATGCCAGTCAGTCGGGGTTC
>CAZUWY010000040.1:0-3119 GCA_964624395.1 uncultured Mageeibacillus sp.
TAGTTGATCTTGGCACTATTGGGATGGATATGCCGGTTGCTCCCTCGACAAATCTCCAGGATATAAAGATCTGTTTAAAAACTTCTGCTATTGCCAATGTGGCAATGGCAAAATAATGCCCCTTGAGCCTAAAGGTTGGATAAGAGACAATCCCTGCAATAATGGCAGAAAATATAGCCCCCAGTATCATCCCCAGCAAAGGAGTTATACCAATATGATAGTAGAGGGTGGACGAAGTATAAGCGCCAATGCCGAAATAGGCTGCATGACCAAATGAAGTCTGACCTGCAAACCCCGTTATCAGGTTCCAGGCCTCACCCAAGCTGGCAAAAATCAAGAGCAAAACTATGGCATTTAGGGCTACTTTGCTTTTAAAGAAAAGCGGTAATATGGCAATAACTCCAATTAATATGATTAAAGCTTTCTTATTTTTTACCATCCGAACAACCCCTTTGGCCTTACTTGTATCACAATAAGATAAATTAGGAATACAAGAAGATATTTGAATTGTGTGCCTAGATAGTAGCCTCCCAAGGCTTCTGTCAGGCCAATTATAAGACCACCAAAAAGAGCACCCTTAATGCTTCCTAGGCCTCCCAAGGCCACGATTACCAATGAGATGGTTGAAAATAAAGAGCCCAGAGTGGGATTTATTGGGAAAAAGGTTGACATCAGTGCTCCAGCAGCCCCTACACAGGCTCCCGTAATGCCAAAAGTTATGGCGTATATTTTCTTGGTATTAATCCCCATTAGAAGAGCAGTGCTTTTATTTAAAGCAGTGGCTTTAATCGCCTTACCTGTCCTGGTTTTATCCATAAAATACATTATGAAAATGGTGAGCAGAATGCTCCCCGCAGATGCCACCAGTTGAGGTACTCCTATGCTAATATCGCCAAATCTGATGGCTTTGCCAGACACAAGGGCATGATTTATATAGCGGTAATTAGGTGACCAAAGAAATTGGGCAAAATTCTTTAAAAACATGCCAAAACCAAAGGTAGCCAAAAGAGCAGTCAAGCTGGCTCCATCTAATACTCTGGATATAATTCCTTTAAAGCTTAAAACACCAAATAAAAATAGTACTGCTGTGGAAACAGGTAGAGCCAGCAAAGGATCTATAGCAAATAACTCAAAGAGCCAAAAAGAAATATACATTCCGATCATCAAAAAGTCACCATGAGCAAAATTTGGTATACCCATGGTGCCCCAAGTGATGCTAAGTCCAATGGCCACAAGGGAATAAATAAAACCCATTAGCAGGCCATTAATCGCAATTTGCCCCATCTACTTTCCTCCTCGTTGCATCTTGCTAGAAAAAAGGGCGATTTAAAAAATCGCCCTTTTATCAATTATCTGTCAGACCAGGCTGGGAAGGGAGAAAGTCCTTCTTTAGTAGCTATGTCAACTGGGAATACAGCTTCGTATTCTTCGTCTTGGACCTGCACCATATAGGAAGCAGACACAGCATTTTGTCCGTTTTCATCAAATTTAATAAATTCAGAGGCGAAATACGGAGCAGCAAAGGTAGCTGTTTTAATTTCTGCCATCAATTCATCGTTATCTGTGCTGCCAACATTATTTATGGCTTCTGCAATAACCATGATGGATGCGAATTCTTCAAGAGCCGGCCCATCAAAGTGAGAGTTTGTCTTGGCTCTGTACATTGAGTTAATGACTTCGAGCTCAGGCATTCTGTCCAGATGAGCTGCAGTAAAGGCCGCTCCACCTGCAAAGTAATTTGCGTCTTTACCTAGATTGACAACAAACTGAGTATCTTGGAATCCACCGCAGTAATTCAGTACTGCTTTTGGTGTTACACCAATTTCCTTATACTTGTTGACAAACATCGTGATGTCAGCAATGTAAGAGGCGTGGAAAATTGCATCTGCATTAAAATCTTTGATCTGCTGAGCTTCTGTGTCAACATTTGTGACGTCAGTGGCATAAGCAACTGCGCCTAATAGTTCAAAGCCCAGTTCGCCATATTTATCTCCTACCCACTTTTCTACCATTTCCTTAGCATGTACGCCATACTCATTATCAATATAGGCCACTGCTACTGTTTTGATATCTGCATTATTCTCTTCGTTTAGATGAATGAGGAAATCAAAGAAAAGTTCTGTCTCCATATCATCGTTTGGTGCAACACGGACAAAGTAATCCAAGCCTCTTTCAGTGAGAGCAGCTGAAGATGAGGATCCGCAAACAAAAGGAATTCCATATTGCTCTGAAGATTGGCTTGCTGGCTTTGTGGCTGAAGATTGGTATGCTCCCGCCAGGGCAACAACTCCCTCTTCAATAAGTCTTTCTGCCTCTGATTTAGCAATTTCAGGATTCCCCTGGTGGTCTGCGAAGATAATTTCAATCTTTCTATTATTCAGATTAGGCAGACCTGCGTCTTTGGCCAAAGGAACAGCCAAATCTGCATATTCGTTATTAATGATCTCTTGTGCTACTTCCATAGCTGCCTGGAGCTTAACTCCTGTGGCTGCAGCACTGCCTGTCAGCGGCAAGATGGCGCCAATCTTAATGGTCTCGCCGGAATCGGCAGCCTCTTCCTTCTCTTCAGCTTTTTCAGTTGCTGCAGCGGGCTCTGTAGCCTTTTCTTCCTCCTTAGATCCGCAAGCTGTGAAAGCTGATGTGATTAGTAAACTGACTACTAATAACCAAATCCATTTCGACTTCATTCTTGTACCTCCATTTTTTAGCCGATATTTTCGTTCCATTTTTAATAGTTGAAGGGATAAGCTTCAACTTACAAAACAATTTAAAATAAATTTTTGGCTGCTCTTTTGTACTTTTCTTCTTCTTACAATTCTATTATGTTTTATAGGTTTTGATCTCTGATTGAAAAACATATTATGCTGCTTAAAAAAGTAATCCAACTAAAAATAGCTTGTAGAGATCAAATACAATGAGATTTTCAAAATCTCTTCTGCCAACTCAAAACTCTAGATCAACAAGTAACTCTTTAGGACAAATCAGTCTTGTAAATCTATTCTCCAATCTATATTAAGTCTTTGCAAAATTCATATTTAAGCAGAAATTGTAGATATATTAGAAATTTCACCTACGAAATTTCTCTCATAAAGAATAACATATTGTGGACAATATGTTAA
>CAZUWY010000040.1:3129-15766 GCA_964624395.1 uncultured Mageeibacillus sp.
CAGATTCTAAAAAAGACAGCCCCCCTGTCACTTGGTAAGATTAAGTAAAACCAGCTGACCAGGGTGGAAGAAAGCCTCTTGGGAGCAATTATGCAGCTGAATAAAGCAGCCAAAAAGGTGGAAACTGGAGCATAAAAACACTATGTTAGATAAAATTTCCTCCCAAAGATTGGCTAAAAAATTCCCAGCAACAATACAGTTGAAAGTCTTAATTGTTAGATCAGAAAATGTGCAGGCTTGTTGAATAATTCCCTGCCGATAATTTTGCTTTGATACTAGTTTTCGCTGGCTGTTCTAGATTGAGAATAGGCAGTGGAGCTGCAAGAAATATATGAAGATGAAACATTGGGAAGGGATAACTGCAGAAGGAAAACACGAGATGATGAAATCACCGGCTGGCTTTTTTGTCACCAGCCGAAGGTCAAAAAAGCAGGTGGCAAATTTAAATCTGCACAAAATCCTTGATGCTGCCGTCCAGCTGAATTCTGGCTCTTTATCTCTCAGCAAATATAAACTATTTGAAATTTTGCCTAAACAAAGCCCGGTCTCAAAAAAGAGAACCGGGCCCTGATTTTAGTCTTGATCTTGCCGCATCTGCGACTAGATTAATTATTTACCGAACTGGGCGTCATTGTTGCCGCTTGTGGAGGTCCACATTTCAAGCATATTGACCGGGTCATTAAAGTCGGCGATCCAGCCATGACGGGCGACGTCATAGTTACCGGCTTTTCTTTCAGCCAAGGTGGTATCCCAGTCCATCTGATTGACGGTCATCTCGATGCCAAGCTGGGCCAGGTCATCAAGAATGATCTGGGCAATCTGGGCATGAGCTTCGTGAGTGTTGAAGAGATACTCGATATGGAGCGGATTTGAATCCAGCAGCTTGCCGTCAGCATCAAATTCATAGCCTGCCTCAGACAGCAGCTCTCTGGACTTGTCAAGATCCTGCTCATGGCCGTAATAGCCTGCTGAATCAGCGTCAGGATAGGTGTAGGCAGCGGTGTTGCGCTTGAATTCGTTGCCTGTGCCATCCAGCATCAAGGGCGGCAGGAAGGAGTTGGCCAGTGTCTGTCCGGTCTGTCCTACCACATCAATAATATACTGACGATCGATGGCGTACATAATTGCCCATCTAACCTTGGCTGCCTGTTCAGTGGACATGCCGTCGAACATTTCAGAATTGACGTTGAAGATAACGAAATAGGTTCCCAGGTTGTCAACAACATAGAATTCCGGATCTTCTTCTTCGATCAGCTTTTTGATTTCTGCCGGCGGGATATTGTCAATAAAGTCAAGATCGCCTGCTCTGTACATCTGATAGATGACAGGATCATCGTCGTTGAGGACGAAATGCAGTTTTTCCAGTGTGACATTGTCAGCGCGGTGGAAATTCGGGTTCTTTTCAAAGGTAATGCTCTGATTGTGCACCCAGCCGGTGTTCATGAACGGTCCGTTAGAGACATAGCCGCCCTCTTGTGTCCAGGCTGCCGGGTCTTTAATATTGCCGTCTGCATCTTTGAATCCAGGAGCTCCTTCAACGGAGGCCTGATGGACCGGGAAGTAGGTCGGGAAGGCACAAAGATCAAGGAAATAAGCTGTGACAGCTTTAAGTTCGATGGTCAATGTCTTGCCGTCCTCGGAAGCTGTTACTGCCAGATTATCTACATCTTCAGTATCATCTTCGGGCCAGCCCTTGATGCAGTCGAGCATATAGCGATAGTCAGCACCGACCTCGGGGTCAGCAGCGCGCTTGAGTGAATACTCAAAGTCACGGGCGTCAAAGGGATCGCCGTTGGACCATTTCAGGCCATCACGCATGGTGAAGGTATAGGTCATGCCATCATCAGAAATATCGATGCTTTCAGCAGTATCGGGTACCAGCTCCATATCTTCGTTATAGGTAACGAGACCAGAGAAGGAGTTAACGGCCAAAACAGCACCATCAACGGCGGAGTTCAGTGCCGGGTCGATGTACTGGGGCTCACTGGCGATACACAGATTCAAATAATCTCTGTCGCCAAAGCTGGCTTTTTCAAAATACTTGTAGGCGTATGGTGTAACGTAGAAGCCTTCAAGACCAGTCTTGGCCATATAGTTATCGTTGTAATGGTAGATCGGTACGATTGCGCCTGTGGCCATCAGCATATCTTCGGCCTCATGCATCGCAGCCAGACGAGCTTCCATATCCTGAGTTGATTTGATGAAATCAATCAGTTCATCATAGGCTTTCCAGTCATGCGGATCCGGGTAGGCTGCTGCGGGTTCATCCGCTGGCTCATCCGGCTCATCTGCAGGCTCATCCGGCTCGTCCGCTGGCTCATCGGGCTCATCGGCGGGCTCGTCCGGCTCATCCACCGGCTCGTCTGGTGCATCTGTGTCTGCAGCAGGTGCATCGGTCTTCTTGGGCTCCTCTTTCTTTGAGTCCCCACAAGCAACCAGTGCAAAAACCATAGCAAGCACCAGAAGAATTGTCAGTAATTTTTTCATTCTTTCCTCCTTTGCTGTTTCCCTTTCATGGGAAAAGTCTACCGGATAACTGGACCGGTCCGGCCCGGTTGCCTGAAAATCGGCTATCTGCTTATTGTTGCTGTTCCCACATATCAGTTGTGTTCACATTACCTAACGATTCCAGCAGGCGACAAAATGTTCGCCGCCTCTATCTTCAAAGGGCGGTGCCTCAAGCGCGCATTGCTCTGTTGCATAAGGGCAGCGTGTACGGAAAGCACAGCCGCTTGGAACATGCAATGGGCTTGGCACATCCCCTTCAAGCACAATTCTGACACTGCTTCTCGCTGTGATAGGATCCGGGATCGGGACAGCGGAAAACAATGACTCAGTATAGGGGTGAATAGGGTTATTGTTTATATCGTTGGTTTTAGCTAGTTCTACTATTCTCCCCAGATACATGACTGCTATGCGGTCACTCATGTAGGTAACCACCAGTATATCATGTGCGATGAAAAGATAACTGAGATTTAATTGTTCCTGCAGGTCCTTGAACATATTGAGGATCTGCGCCTGAATGGATACATCCAGCGCTGACACCGATTCATCACAGACAATAAACTTGGGATTAATGGCCAGAGCTCTGGCAATTCCTATTCTCTGTCTTTGCCCGCCGGAGAACTCATGGGCATATCTGGTGGCATGTTCCTTGTTCAGTCCCACCAGCCGCATCAGCTCGTATACGCGCTCTCTTTGTTCCGCCTTGGTTTTGAAGATGCGATGGATTGAAAGCGATTCTCCGATAATATCCTCAACAGTCATCCGGGGATTCAAAGATGAATAGGGGTCCTGGAAAACCATCTGCATATTGCGGCGCAGAGAGCGGACATTTTTTTCAGTTATTCTTGACCCGTCGAAATACACCTCTCCGGCTGTGGGCGGATAAAGCCACATCAATGCCCTTCCCACTGTTGTCTTGCCACAGCCCGATTCTCCGACCAGGCCCAAAGTTTCTTTGTGCTTGATAAAAAATGAGACATCATCAACCGCTTTGAGCGGCAAAGAACTGAAAAATCCAGTCTTGATATCGAAGTGCTTGCTCAGGTTCCATACTTCCAAAATATTATCGGGTTCAGGCCTCGCTACCACTTTTGCATCGACAGCAGCCTCTGGCTGGAGATTACTGGTTTCTAGTTTTGTCACGGACGCTCACCGCCTTCCTCAGCTGCCATTTCTGTATTATTTTTCTCCGAATCCTTGACCATATTATGTACATTGACCCAGCAGGCGGCTGACTGTGTCTCAGTCAGCTGCAATTCTTCCGGAGTTTCCTCCAGGCAAATTTTCATTGCCGCTTCGCAGCGCGGGGCAAAGGCACAGCCCGCGGGCAGATTGAGCAGATCAATGGGATTGCCGGAAATCGGAACTAATCTTGTGTCAGATTTTTGGGCCTTAGGAATTGATTTGAGCAGATTTTTCGTATATTCATGCTTGGGTGAATAGAAAATATCGTCAGTTGTCCCGCGTTCACAGACCGATCCGGCATACATGACTATAATCTCATCACACATATCGGCGATGACACCAAGATCATGAGTGATCATAATAACCGACATGCCGAACTGATTTTGCAGATCCTTAATCAGCTCCAGAATCTGCGCCTGAATGGTCACATCCAGAGCAGTTGTCGGCTCATCGGCAATCAGGATATCGGGTTCGCAGGAGAGAGCCATGGCAATCATCACCCTCTGCCTCATACCGCCCGAAAGTTCATGCGGATACTGTTTAACCCTTCTCTCCGGGTCGTTGATGCCGACCAGGCGGATAAGCTCCAGGGAACGTTCTCTTATTTCTCTGCCTTTGCGGTTTGTGTGCAGGCGGATACCTTCATCCAGCTGATTGCCGATCGTGTAAACAGGATTTAGAGAAGTCATGGGATCCTGAAAGATCATGCTGATATTTTTGCCCCGGTAGTCTCTCATCGCTTTGTCGGAAAGCTTGAGCAGATCTTTGCCTTTGAAGATTATCTCTCCCCCGGTCACTTTCCCCGGATAAGTGAGAATCTGCATGATCGAATAAGCGGTAACGCTCTTGCCACTGCCTGATTCACCGACTATGCCCAAAACCCTACCCTTGGCAAGATCAAAAGAAACACCGTTAACTGCTTTAACCTCTCCTGCCTCGGTAAAAAAGGAAGTATTAAGATTTTTAACTTCTAAGATTGTTTCTGCCATAGTTATTTCCTCAACTTGGGATCGAATGCATCCCTAAGACCGTCACCGACCAGATTCAAAGCTAAAACGATAAGCGAGATGATCGCCGCCGGGAAGATCAACTGATACGGATAAGCCTGAAGTCCCTGACGGGCTTCGCTTGCCAGCGAGCCCAGACTGGGCATGGGCACCGCCACCCCCAGGCCGAGAAAGCTCAAAAAACTCTCCGTAAAAATGGCTGAAGGTATCTGCAGAGCCGTCGAAATAATGATGACACTGATGCAGTTCGGCAGGATATGTTTTCTGATTGTCCTGGAATTGGAAGCACCCATCGAGTTGGCGGCCAGGACATATTCATTTTCCTTGATCGATAAAATCTGACCTCTGATCAGACGGGCCATGCTGACCCAGTAAAGCAGGCCAAAGACAATGAACATACTGATCATACCCGTTCCTATCTTGGCAAATATTGTCCCCTGAATCTGCTTGCCTATTGTCTCCTTAAGCACAAAAGACAAGAGGATGATCATCAGGGTGTCCGGCAGAGAGTAGATTATATCCACTATTCTCATCATCACCAGATCGACCTTGCCGCCGAAAAAACCCGAGATTGAGCCATAGATCAGCCCAATCACCAAGACAATCAGGCTGGCAAAGAAGCCTACAATCAAGGATACTCTGGTGCCGATGATTACCCGGATAAAGTAATCTCTGCCCAATGGGTCCGTACCCATTACATGGGGGAATAGATCTCCGCCCTCATCAATAAATTCCTGCTCTTTTTCAGACCACTCATAAGGTTTGAGATTTGCTACCGTCTGATCTCTCTTGCCGTTAACCCTTATGGTCTCACTGTATTTATAGGGAACAAACTGGGGAATGATTACTATGGCCAAGACAATAAAAACAATAACGATCACACTTGTCACAGCCATCTTATTCTTGCGGAAGTTCTTAAAGCCGTCGCGCCAGAAAGTACTCGGGGGCCGCATCACTTCAAAACTCTGCTTTTCTTCTTTTGAGGCAAGAGTAAATTTTGACAGATCAATCTGCATGCTCAAAGCTTTTTTTGCGAATGGTTTCTTTTCTTTATTCTCGTCCATGGCAGCCTCCCTAATCAAATTTTATCCTGGGATCAACCAGTTTATAAACAAGATCGCTAACCAAAGTCATGATCACCATGAGCGAAGCTAGAAATATTGTTGTTCCCATAATCATTGTATAGTCGCGATTCAATATGCTCTGGACAAATTCCAGCCCCAGACCGGGCATAGTGAAGACAGTTTCCACCACCATGCTGCCAGTCAAGGTATAGGCAACCATGGGACCCAGATAGGTAATAATCGGAAGGACGGAATTTCTCAAAGCATGCTTGGCCACAACCAGTATAGGGCTCACCCCCTTGGCTCTGGCAGTCCTGATATAATCCTCCGCCATCACATCCAGCATACTTGATTTTGTCAATCTGGTAATATAGGCGGCCGGATACAGGGCTAAAGAGAGGACAGCCAGGAAATAATTGGGTCTGGCCTCGTTATAGACGGGAAACCAGCCCAGCTTGAGGGCAAATACCAGCAAAACAAGAGTTGCCATGACGAAGCCTGGAACAGATTGGAAGAGTGTAGTGAAAAAGATGATAATGCGGTCGGTCATCTTGTTGCGGCGCAAGGCCGCAATTACTCCTAAGGTTATGCCGATAGCGAAAGATGCTAGGATTGAGTAACCACCAATTTTCACAGAAACAGCAAATTTCGTGCTTATTGTCTTGGTGATTTCACGCCCGTTGCGCATCGAAATACCCAGATCACCCTGCAGCATACGGGACAGATAGATGGCAAACTGCTCTCCCAGCGGTTTGTCCAGATCATATCTTTCCGTAAGCGCTTTGATTGTCGCCGGATCGGACGCTTTCTCTTTGTCGAACGGCCCACCCGGAATTGCATTCATAGCGAAGAATGTTATGGCAATGACAACAAAGACTGTAACGATGGCTAAGAGCACCCGTTTAATAATGTAGCGCCACATGACTTCCGTTTCCTCCTCCTGTATGTGAACAATAGACGGGAAAACGAAAATGATTAACTATTGCCAGAAAAGCTCCATACAAAAAGCACGGCTGATCAAATCAGCTGTACTAATAATCACTCTCTATTTTCTAATACTCCCCTCACAGCACTAGCTTATTGCTAAAGCTAGAATTGCTCTTGTCCACAAAAGACAATTAATAAAACGCAAACCGTTTTATTAACAATATATGAACAATATTGGCTTGTCAATCATTGAAATGACGCAATTGCTTCTAAAATCTGAGTTAATGGCTATCATTTGAATTTATTCAAAATGAAAAATAAATAGTCCAGAGCGATGAATTTGCTGCTCTTTTTGAGCAGCTATTTTTAGCAAATCTGCCGGGATCATTTCAATATTTTTGCCTTAAGCATAGGCAAAGCGAAGCCGGCATTTAAGCGACGGTTTCAAACTGGCTGTTGTAAAGCCCGGCATAAAAGCCGTCCAGTGCCATCAGTTCATCATGGCTGCCTCTTTCAATAATAAGGCCGTCACGCATGACCAAAATAACATCGGCATTTTTGATCGTGGAAAGGCGATGAGCAATAATGATGGAGGTCCTGCCGCCCATCAGCTGGTCAATCGCCTGCTGAATATTGAGCTCGGTTCTGGTGTCAATTGAGCTTGTCGCTTCGTCCAAAATCAGCATGGGAGCATTTTCAATCATGGCCCGGGCAATTGTAATCTGCTGTTTTTGGCCTGCAGAAAGATTCATCTCATCACCTAAAACAGTGTCGTATCCCAGTGGCAAAGTCTCAATAAAATGATGCAGGCCCACAGCCTCGCAGGCCTGTACCACATCATCTTCACTGACATTTTTCTTGCTGTAGACAATATTTTCCCTGATGCTGCCTTCAAACAGCCAGGTATCCTGTAAAACCATGCAAAACAGAGAGCGGACATTTTCTCTGGTCAGATCGCGGATGTCTATCCCGTCAATCGTAATTGATCCATGCTCAATTTCATGAAAACGCATCAGCAGATTAACCATGGTGGTTTTACCAGCGCCGGTCGGGCCGACAATGGCAATCTTCTGGCCGGGTTTGGCCCAGGCGGTGAAGTCATGGATAACATCCTTATCCATATCTTCATAGCGAAATTTTACATTTTTAAACTCAAGCTCTCCCCTGACATCATTCAGCCTCAAAGTTTTATGACTCTCATCTTCGACCTCCTCTTCGTCCAGAAACTCAAAGACTCTCTCACTGGCTGCAGCAGCTGACTGCAGTCTGGTTGCCACTTGGGCAAAGTCTTGCAGAGGATGTGAAAACAGCCGAATATACATCATAAAAGCAACAATGGTGCTAAAAGATATCTCGCCCTTGAAGACCAGAATGCCGCCCATAATGCTGACAGCAACAAAGCCGAGATTGCCCATAAAAAACATCATGGGCATCATCATGGTGGAAATTGCCTGTGAAATGAAGGCACTGGAGCGCAGGCGCAGATTAATCTGATCAAATTTGGCCCGTGAAGCCTTTTCACCATTATAGGCTCGGACTATATTATGTCCGGCATAAATCTCTTCCACATGGCCGTTCATATCGCCAAGGTCTCGCTGTTGAGCGACAAAGAATTTTCTCGAAGCTCTAATGGTGATGGTCATGAGCAAGAAGCCGACCATGGTTACGCTGACAGCAATCAGAGCCATCCAGAGATTGACAATCAGCATCATCACCAGAGAGCCAAAAAACAAAGTGATGGACGAACCCAGAGAGGCAATTCCTTGGTTTAGCGCCTGACTGACGCCGTCTACATCATTGGTGACACGGCTTAGGATATCTCCGTAGGAGACCCGGTTAAAGTAGTTTATCGGGACCTTGTTAATCTTTTCGCCAACCTCTTTCCTCATCCTTTTGGATATGGTCTGCGAAACACTGGTCATGAAGAAATTCTGGAAATAGTTGAGCAGCCCGCTGACCAGATAGATAGCAATCAGGCCGATGATCAAAACTCTTATGCCGGCAAAATCCATTTCACCGCTGATGCCCTCTTCAATAGCATCAACAACCAGGGCCAGTCTCATTGGCCCCACAAGTGACAGGACAGCTCCGATGGCAGCACCAACAAAAGCTGCAATAATGGGCAGCCACTCTGTGCGGCTGTAAAGAAGCAGCCTCAGCCAGGTTTTCTTAAAATCCTTCGGCTTTTCAACCGGTCTGCCGATGCCACCTCTTCCTCCTCCCATTCTGGGCTGCTGCTGCTGGGCTCGAGTGGTATCGCCAATTTTATATTCCTGTTTACTCATGCATCCAACTCCTCCATTGACAGCTGGGATAATGCTATCTCCTGATAGACGCGGCATTCCTTCATCAGCTTGTCATGGGTACCTATCCCCACCAGTCTTCCTTCATCCAGCACCAAAATCTTGTCTGCGTCTCGGATTGTACCGATTCGCTGGGCAACAATCAGGGTGGTGGCATCCGCCATCTTCTGCTTGAGTGCCTGGCGAAGCGCTTTATCCGTTTTGTAATCCAAGGCAGAAAAAGCGTCGTCAAAGAGATAAATCTCTGGTTTCCTATGGATGGCGCGGGCAATGGATATTCTTTGCTTCTGGCCGCCGGAATAATTGGTGCCTCCGCGGGCAACCGAGGCCTCGAAGCCATCGGGCAGGCTGTCAATATAGTCTTTAAGCTGAGCTATCGTGGCCGCTTCAGCGATTGCTTTTTCAGCTTCATCTTGCCCGTTGCTATCGCCATAGTTAATATTTCCCTCAATTGTCCCGGAGAATAAAAATGCTGTCTGCGGTACATAGCCAAATTTCTTTCTTAAGGCATCCTGCTTGTACTCTTTGACATTGATGCCGTCAATCAAGACCTCGCCGGCAGTTGCATCATAAAAGCGCGGCACCAGATTCAAGAGAGTTGTCTTCCCGCTGCCCGTCGCGCCGATAAAGGCAATTGTCTCTCCCTTTTGGGCAGAAAAGCTAATATCCCTCAAGACACATTCACCGCCGTCCGGATAACGGAAATTGACATTTTTGAATTCAATAGTCGGAGCATCAAACAGCGGAGAGACTGTTTTTTCACCGTCTGTGATCGTCGGCTCGGTCTCGATTATCTCCCTGACCCTGTTGGCAGAAACAGTGACTCGCGGAGCCATGGCAAACAGCATGCTCAGCCTCATAAAAGACATTACTACCTGCATAGCGTAATTCATAAAAACAACCATGCTGGAAAACAGCAGTATTTTGTCCTGCTGTCCTGCTGCCGAGATAAGAATGGCACCAATCCAGTATATTGCTATGCTAAGGCCGTTCATTACCAGGCCCATTCCGGGTCCCTGCAGCATCATGATGCGGTGGGCGGTAAGATTGTTCTGCGTCAGCTCCTCATTGACATCTTCAAATTTTGCCGCCTGGTATTCTTCAGCATTGTAGGCTTTGACCACCCGGATACCCAGAAGATGCTCACGTGTAATCCGGTTTATATTGTCGGTCAGACCTTGTATCCTCTTAAAGCGCGGAACAGCAAATTTGAAAATAATATAGATAAAGAAAAGCAGCACCGCCACGGCAGCAGACATAGCCAGGGACCAATCCCTTTGCCCCTGATCGACAATTTTGCTGATCGCCCAGATAGCCATGATCGGAGCCGGGATCATTATGCGTATCACCATGGCCAGATAAAATTGAATCTGGGAAACATCATTGGTCGAGCGTGTAATCAGGCTGGCGGTTGAAAAACGGTTGATTTCCTCCATGGAAAAAGATGAAACGCGGTCAAACTGCATAATACGCAGGCTGTTAGCAAAACTGGCGCCCACATAGGCAGCTAGTGTCGACACCACAAGCATTACCAGCAGATTGCCAAATGCCGTAAGCAGCATCCAGGCCCCGGTGGTGAGAATCATATTCAAAGTATTACCCTCTGTCATTACCAGCTGAGTAACCTGCTTCATGTATTCAGGAATTCGAAGCTCAAAATAGATCCTGACAACTGTCAGGACTGAAGCAACAAATGCTACTGTCCATTCCGGCCAGCGCATGTATTTTAAAATCTTAACCATATTATTAAAACTTAACCAATTAAGAAAATTTGTCAATAGCCATAAATATATCCGCTCCTGACAGATAATTTTGCAATGATCAAAAACAGCTGCCCGAAGAGATTTATTTCTGCAAAGATCCTCTCAGCCAATTGGATATTCTTAGAACTCGTTTTTACATATCCTAAAACTACATTACATTTCGCATTTGAGATTTGTGGCATCTTTCTTCGCAAAAATGACGACCAAATATGAAACTTTCACTCTAAGCAATAAACAAATAATACTCTGCTGTAAAAAGTAGTTTTCAATATAATTTGCAATCTTGATTCTTACCCTAATCCCGTCTTTAGACAAGAATACTCTGCTATTCTAAAGTCATTATTTAAATATAAATAATCTTGAAAGACACATTTTTACGGCATATTAGAGACAGAGAAGTATCAGGCAGCAATATTTGCCAGAAAAATATACTATTGAAACATAGAAAGCAAGCTTGAAGAGGAAGTAGTAAGAAAGAGTAGTATTGACAAATTATGGTTAATATTAAGAGCTTGCAATACTATAAATAGACTGATATTGTAAAATAACATAAACTCCTATAAAAAGAAGCAGATGCTCAATATTTTCCACAGCTCCTGCAAGAAGGATCAAGTTAAGGCGATGAACTCTATAAGAGATCGGGCGCAATGTGGTATAGCTGATCCCACCGACCAGGAGAAAGAGATTCGCGGCATGCCTGCACTAATCAGGGCACTTAAAAAGATCTGTCTTCACAGAAGAAGAAAAAACATACTAAGAACAGATCGTTGGAATTTTCAAAATATCTATAAGAATTGAAGCATTAATTGATTTAATCAAGCAGTCCAGATCTTGATTTAATTATCTGGTTTAGTGGATGTCAACATCGCTTACTACAGTGTTACTTAATCTTAATGTCCGAGTGTCAACAATTCCAAAAGCATGGCGATTATGTAATCAGCTTTGAACTAATTGCTTTATACAGCTGGAGAACTGGCTAGATGTAGCCGGAATAAGGAGGCGAAAATGAGCATAACATATGATCCTCAAACTGGACAACCTATTAGAAAGAAAAGGCCCGCATGGTTGATTGTATTAATTGTCCTGTGTGCTATCGCTGTTATTGGCGCAATAGGAGATATTGTAGAGAAGAAAGAAGCTAATCTTACAAGCGTGGGCACAGAGATTAGCAATCAAACTCAGGCAGCTGAGGCAGAGACAAAAGCGAAAGCACCGGCAGAAGCAGAAACTGAGGCGGAGGTAAACGATTTCACCTACGAAGAACTACATTATAATGATGTAGCTAGAAGCCCAAAAAACTTTGAGGGTAAGAAAATCCAGATAACTGGAAGAGTCTCTCAGTATGTCGAAGGTGGATTGTTCACTTCTACTTTCTTTGCAATTTATGATGATGACCATAATCAGTGGATGATATTAATGGAACAGCCAGAAAATAATCGCATTTTAAAAGGAGATCGAGTTACCTTTTTTGGAGAATTTGGCGGATTGTCCGAGGTAAAGACAATCTTTGGCGAGAAGAAACAGGTGCCGTCTATCAAAGGACAAGACTTTGAAATAGTTAAGCCTGTAGAATAAGATGTCTATTCCCGTCGGCATCTATCCCCAGTATTTGGTGGATAATCAGCGTGAAGAGTTCAGGCTTGCATGCCACGATAGGTGTTGGCGAAGGAGGCTTTGATAGATCTGTTGCTGTTGGTGAAAAGCAAAAAGATATTCTGGTAACGGAATGTTCGCCTGTATGGAAAGAAATTGAGGTTATCTATGAGCCCACAACAGGCAGGAAGACATACACGTTTAAGCTAGTAAAATATATGATCTATTCTGCTGTTTTATACAATGTGAGAATCAGCTTGTTGTGGCTGACATAGTGCAATAGGTGAATT
>CAZUWY010000041.1:0-15646 GCA_964624395.1 uncultured Mageeibacillus sp.
CTGCTTTTGTAAGGCCACCATTTCCTTGGCATATTCTCCCAGCAAAATAAAGCCGCGCAGTTTGCCATCTTTGTAGATCAGTTTGCGATAGCTAAATTTTTCTGGCTCTTCAGTAATCTCAAAGCGATAGCCATCACCTTCTTCTGCCGGCAGATCCCCTTGCGAGATGATTCTGGTATTCATGGTGTTGACAATATAGGGAGGGATCTCCTTTTTGAAGCTGTCATTGCCGGCTACGGCATTGGCACCTGCCACTTTGCCCTGGGCCAAAGAGATGGCCCAAAGTCCGAACCAGTAGCCGTCATCCACTTCGCAGACATCACCGGCAGCAAATATATCGGCAGCGGTAGTTTTCATTTTAGCATCAACTTTTATCCTGCGGCCGATTTCAAGGCCTGCCTGGGCGGCTATGTCAGTGTTGGCCTGAACACCTACAGACATGAGGACAAAATCACAATCGATCTGGCGATCGTCCTTGAGGACAATTGCAGAGACCGGCCCAAGTTCACCTTCGCCTAAAACCTCTCTGGAATCGGCACTGGTATAAACTTCTATGCCTAAAGCTTCAATATGTTTTTGTACCAGTTCAGAGGCTCTTTTATCCAACTGCCTTTGCAGCAGGATCGGAGCAAATTCTAAGATTTTGACCTTTATCCCTGCCTGATGGAGCTGCCAGGCAGCTTCAAGCCCCAAGAGCCCGCCACCAATAATGGCACCGCTTTTGAGTCCTTTTTTAGCGATTGCTCGCGAGATAGTTTTTGCATCCTGCAATGACCAGAGGGTGAAGCAGTTTTCGCGCTCAAATCCTTTTAGGGGCAAAACAAAACTCTTGCTGCCCGTGGTGATGATCAAGCGATCCCAATTTATCTCCTGACCGTCGGCGAGCTTAACTGTTTTGCCTTCAGGATCGACCTCTGTGACAGAGGTATCTGCTACCAGCCGGATCTCTCTTTCCTCATACCAATCTGCCGGATGGAGATAGAGTTTTTCCGCCATTTCTGGATCACGCAGGACCTCAGCCACCCGCAAACGATAAAAGGGCAGATCAGGATCGGTGGAATAAATTGTTATTTCAGCTGTCTGATCCATTTTGCGAGCTGCTTCAGCTGCTGAAACTCCAGCCGCTCCGCTACCTATAATTATGATTTTTTTCTTTGCCATACTTTCACCTCATTAATTATCTAAATATATCTTTTTAGCTCTCTGCTCAAATAGAAGATTTAATCAAATTCCAGCTGATCTAAATCTTCAATCAATTCCATTTCGCTCCCGATTGCCTCGGAGATCTCATTCAGCCTGTCCCCGCCGGAAGGTGCCAGAAAGGTGACAGCTGTGCCGCGTTTCCCGGCTCGACCGGTGCGCCCGATCCGATGGATATAACTTTCATTTTCCAAAGGCAGATCATAGTTGAAGATTATATCAACATTATCTATGTCAAGTCCGCGGGATGCAAGATCAGTGGCTACCAAAATATTAAGATTACCCTTTCTGAAACGGCTGAGAATCTTTTCTCTTAAACTTTGCTTAATATCGCCATGTATGGCCGCTGCATTGATATTATTCTGGCTTAATTTTTGTGCCACCATATCCGCTGACTGCCTGGTGTTAACAAAGACTATGGCGCGTTTCAAGCCAAATTTTCTCAGAATTTTGCTGATGGCACTGATCCTTTCGGCCCCATTGGCCTGAAAGAGATACTCCTTGATATCGGGTTTATCCTGGCCGCTTTCTTCAATAATTATCTCAACTGGATCCCTCTGGTAAAGATAAGAGATATCCATGACCGAGCGTGAAAAAGTTGCCGAGAACATGGCGATTTGCGATACGCGTGGCATTTTATCGATTATATAGCGCACATCCCTGATAAAACCCATGTCCAGCATTCTGTCGGCCTCGTCCAAAATGACAGTCTCCACCCGGTCAAGTCTTAGATTGCGCCTCTTGATATGATCGATCAAACGCCCCGGGGTGGCGACAACTATTTGCGGTTTTCTTCTCAAGAGCTCGGTTTGTGTTTTTAGCGGCTGCCCGCCGTATAAGATAGCCAGTTCAAGCCAGGGCCTGTTTACAGTCAGCGAAGATAGATCCTCTCCTATTTGCAAGGCCAGTTCTCTGGTCGGTGACAGTATCAGGGTTTGAAGATATCTGGAGTTTTCTGCGCTATGTTCAATGACGGGAATGCCAAAGGCTAAGGTTTTGCCTGTACCTGTGGGAGCTTTTGCCAGCACATCATACCAGTTTAGCATGGGCAAGATTGCCTGTTGCTGAATTGTAGTAGGTCTGGAAAATCCCAGTCTGGACAACATTTCCATGGTGAGATCGGAAAGACCCAGATCTTTGAAGGATTCTGATTTTTGCTTACTTTTACTCATATACCCTATGATAGCAGATGAGAGCAAGGGCTATACAGCAAACAGTATTATTGTCAATTGAAGTTTTTAGAGTGCTTGGCCAGTGCCTTGATCCTGGCTTTCTTTTCTGCCAGAGCAAAGGCATTGACCGGATTTATATCTAAAAACTGCATAAGCTGCAGTAGCTTGGGTAAATTATTCCATATCCTGCCGTTTTCCAGTTCAGAAATATATGAAGCTGACACCTCTATTTCCACGGCGAGGTCGAGCTGGCGAAAACCGATTGTTTTTCTTTTTATGCGCACCAGTCTTCCGATCATGATACCAATGCCACTGAGATAGTAGTCTGTGGACAGCTCATCTAGCTTTTCTCTTTTTTCCTCGGTGAAAGCAAGCAGGTCCATCAGATAATCCTGATTAAAGGGATAGTAGTCTGGATTCATAAATAAACTCCCTAGCGCTAAATGCGGTATAATGATCTATCCATCGCCAGCAGCTCCAGCAACACAGCTGGATTAATATATTAGCATAATTAATGATAGAAGGATATGATTTAATTTTATTGTGACAAGTAATGAAACAAGAAGAGCCATACTGGCAAATATTCAAACCGGGTCAGACTTGCTGGCCGAGCAAAGAAGCGAGAGAAGCCTGGCAGAGCTTGAAAGCCTGGCTAAAGAGTGTAATATCGAAACTTTGGCCTCCCTTGTGCAAAAGCGGGACCGTGTAGACAGAAATTATTGGCTGGGCAAAGGCAAGCTAGAAGAAATGGCGGAAACAGCTAAAATGCTGGAGGCCGATCTGCTGGTCTTTGACACTGAGCTATCTCCCACACAGGTTAAAATGATCGAAGATTTGACTCAAATGGAGATTGCTGACCGCAGCCTGATTATTTTTGAAATCTTTGCCCAGAGGGCAAAAACGGATGAGGGCAAGATACAAGTGGAGCTGGCTCAGCTGCGCTACCGCCTGACCCGGCTGAGCGGCAGGGGAGAAGAATTATCCCGCCTGGGTGGAGGTATCGGCACCAGAGGACCTGGAGAGACACAGCTGGAGACAGATCGCCGGCATATCATGAGGCGGATAAGCTGGCTCAGAAAAGCACTAGGTAAAATAAAAACCAGAAGGGCCAGAACAAGAGAGCAAAGAGCCATACGAGAAATAATCACAGTAGCTGTTGTCGGTTATACAAATTCCGGCAAATCTACTATTGTTAACGCTCTTTGCCATGCAGACATAGAGGCGGAAGATAGATTGTTCATGACTTTGGATCCCACCGCCAGAAGGCTGGAGACGGAAAGTGGTCTAGACCTTGTTTTAGTGGACACGGTTGGTTTTATCCGCGATCTCCCGCGTTATCTGCTGGATGCCTTTTCCGCCACCTTGGAAGAAGTTGCCGAGGCGGATATTATTATGCAGCTGACGGATATTTCCGACCCCGATTATCTTCAGCATATCGACACAGTTGAAAAACAGCTAATCAGGCTGGAGGCAGCCTCCAAGCCCAGACTTCATGTCCTGAACAAAACTGACAAAGCAGCAGATGAGAGCTGGAAGATTGTCTTGCATGAAAAGGAGGACGAAAACCATAGAACTGTAGCAGCTTCTGCTCTTACCGGCTTTGGTCTGGAAAAGATCAAGCAGCATCTGCAGGAGTTTGCTGACCGAAATGCCCGGCTGTTTTCCATTTTTATCCCCTATGCTGAGGCCGGCCTGGTCAATTATATTCAAGAGAAGGGTGTAGTGGAGCAGCTAATCTATAAAGATGAGGGAATTGAAATCTCTGGCAAGATTCCCAAGTCCCTCTTAGGACCTCTTAAGTCATTTCTCTAAATTCTTGTTTTGCCTGTCTAGATACCAGCTGGCGATTGCTTCAGTCATTTCCTTGACATTAGCGTATTCTGAGGGATATAAAGGCTGGCCGTACTCAATGGTCAGTTTCTTTCTTCTCATTTTTTTCCAGTCAATTGGAGAAGGCACGGGCATATGCCTGGAGAAAATCTCAAAACCACCGTGCACAAAAACCGGGACCAGAGGTACCTGGGCCTTGCTACTAATATAGGTGGCTCCATTTTGCAGTTCAGCGATCTTCCCATCACTGCTTCTGGTTCCTTCCGGATGGATGAGCAGGATATGCCCCTGATCAACCGCCTTTTTGGCCATGATCAGCCCCCGGACAGGATTGCCGTACCTGTCGATCGGTATCGCTCGGCCGACGCGCATCATAATTTGCCCGAAGATGCCATAATCGGTTTTGAGATCAGAACCTGCGATAGCTGAAAAATGCCTGCGGTCATATCTGGGCAGGCCGGCGCAAATCCACATGCCGTCAACCAAGGTCACATGATTGGCTGCTAGCACATAAGGTGCAGCGGGTAGATTTTCTTGCCCCTCAAAGCTTAAACGAGTCAGAAGTCTGGTCACAGACATACCAAAGCCATAGAGGAGATTGCCTAAAAAGCCACGCTTAGGCACTTCTACAGCAATGCTATTTTGCTTTGCATCCTTTTCTTCGCCCTTGTTTTTCTCCATTACCTCTTGCCTTTACCGCCGTTTCAAAAAGAAATCTTTTAACAGTTTACTACATTCATCCTCTAATACATTAGCAATAATTTCTACCTGATGATTAGCCGGCAGATTAAACACATTGCTGACAGAGCCAGCCATGCCTCCCTTGGGGTCTGATGCGCCGAAAATCAGGCGGCGAATCCTCGCCTGAACGATGGCTCCGGCACACATCAGGCAGGGTTCCAGGGTGACATAAAGATCGCAGCCATCCAGTCGCCAGCTCGGCCTGCTTTTTCCAGCAGCTCTTAAAGCCAGGATTTCTGCATGGGCGGTGGGATCATTCAAGCTCTCTCTTTGATTATGTTCGGCTGCGATGATCTGGCCATTTTCAACTATGACGCAGCCAATGGGAACTTCAGCCAAAGCTGCCGCCTCTTGAGCAAGCAGGAGGGCTTTTAGGAGGAAATATTCATCCTCGCTTGCAGCAATGTTTTCTTTGCCAACCTTCAAGTTCAGCCCCTTTCTTGCTAACAGCAGTTTTTACAATTATAATATCATGACGAATGATCAAGACAAGGTGGAAGATATGGCATTAAAAGAAGGTCGTTGCACTAATTGTGGTTCGCTTTTGATCCTGGACTCTAAAATGGAAAAGGGGCAATGCTTGTTCTGTGGTGCAGTTATTTCTAATCAGGAAGCGTTTGCAGCCATGGATCTACCGGCAGAACATGAGTTTCCCAATGAGGAGCAGCCCGAGTACGAAGGCCCCTCACTGGCTGTTCAACCGGTGAGAGAGGCTGTCTTTGCCCCGGCAGTTACGCCGCGCAAGATAAAAGGCAAAAAGGTTGAAGATTTTAAGCTGGAAGATCCTGATATACCTGATTTAATCATGCCGCTCAAAACAAGAATTTTTTTGTCAGCTGTCATCAGCGGGATTTTCATAATCTTTTTGGCGGTATTTCTTATCCTGTCCTTTAGCCGAGATGACAGGCAGGCTTTAATCAAGGAGAAATTCACAGCAGAGCTGCAATATGAGCTGGTCAGTGAAGAGGGCATTGCCATCGAGAACATTAACAATGATTACATGGTTTTAGTACTGAAAGATTCAGTTAGTGAAAAAGAGGCTGCGGAAATCTTTTTGGACTATGCCAGAGTCAGAGCAGAGGTCTTGGATCTTGATCAGGAGGATTTTACCGCCAGCGCCAGATCTGTTTCCATGCTCATAGCCACTCCTACGGGCGGCTATTTGATTACAGAGCCGGATCAGCCAGAAGATCTGGTTCTAAATAAAGCAATGATTAAACTGGATTAAGACCGTTTTCTTTAATTAGGGCTGTTTTTATCTGAAAATTCACTAGCACTAACAATTTAATAGCTTTCCTAGATAACAGATTTCAATCTCATGACACAAACTGAAATCTGTTATTTTTTAATTCACATTTGATTTTTATCTTTGTAATTTTTAAGGATTATCCTATAGATGTAGAAATGTAATAGTAAATACCTCCTTTTTCATACTTTTCTCCTCCAATGCAACAAATCCGAGAGTGGTGCCTCGGATTTGTTTCTTTTTTATCTACTTATAAGACAGGCAAATAAACTGCTCGGCAAATTCTATTATTCTGCCAAAACCTCATCTTCAGCAGGATTAGCTTCTTTGACTTCACCATGCTTGACAAAAAGCATGCAGACAAAGGCCAAAATGAAAGCTATGGAAGAGAAGGCAAAGAGCAGGGAGTAGTTATTGCTCAGATCGCGGATCAGACCAAAGGTGATCGGGGCTAAAATAGCGGCGGAAAAAGAGAAGAAATAATAATAGCCGGTGAAGCTGCCGACTTTATCCTTGGTTGCGAGTTCAACCACCATGGGCAGGGAATTGATGTTGACACAGGCCCAAAACAAGCCTCCTAGAGATAGAAGTACTGTCAGAATCATTTTGTTTTCCAGGAACAAAACTGGAATAAATGCAGTCGTAATGCCCGCCAGGCCAATCAGGATTGTGCGCTTGCGCCCGAGCTTGCTGCCAATCAGTCCTGCTGGTATGGCAAAAGCGACAAAAGTCAGCGAGAATACGGTCAGCATCTGGGCTCCCTCACCGGCTGAGATACCGAGAACATTTACTGCGTATAAGGTGAAGAAAGTCTCAATGGCGTTATAGGCACAGAACCAGAAAAAGATTGCCAACAGGATGAAGATCAAAGAGCGCAGCTCAGCAGAGGAGAGGGCGAACAATTCCTGCTTAAGCACCTGCCAACGGGATAGATGAGCACTATTTTGCTTGACCTCGGCTTTAATCCGGCGCTGCTCATCAATCCTCATCCTCCTTTCATCCTGCCATTTGGCCAAGGCGAGAGGGTCTTTACCAGCACCTCTGGGAAGGGCTGTGGGCTCTTTGACAAAGAAGATGAGCATTATGAGGGAGGCTATCATGACTAAAGCTCCCATCAGGAAGGCGGCTTCATTGCTGGGATCGAGCTGGCTTAATTTACCGCCGACAAAAAAGGCCACGATGCTGCCGAGCCCGCCCATAAGATTGATGACACCGTTGGCCTTGCTGCGCAGAGGTCTAGGTGTGACATCAGGCATGAGAGCGATTACAGGTGAACGCCAAAGCGACATGACAAAGTTAAAACCGATCAGGATGGCCATCATGCTTGCCAGAGTGTACATCTGCGGGATGATGGCAAAGAGGACCGCACAGATGGGAAGTCCAATCATGATCCAGGGCATTCTGCGTCCAAAGCGGGTATGCGTGCGATCACTCAGGACGCCGACTGTGGGTTGGAAGATCAGGCCGAAAAAATTGTCAATCGTCATAATCGTTCCGATCACTGTGGTGGAAAGAGCAAATCTTTCCTCTAGCATGGTGGGGATATAGGCATTGTAGAGGCTCCAGGCAAGAGAACTGGCAAGAAAGCCAAAGCCGATCAGGAATGTTTTGCGATAATCAAGTTTCATAAGCTCTCCTCATTTCTTGACGATCCTAGGTCAAAATTTGCTGACCGTACAGCAATTGCTTGCTAAAAGTTTTCTGATATTATTCTCTATGATATTATAGTTTTACTCATTTAAGTAGAAATTTCGTTTAAGTTAAAAATTCATTTGTTCCTTTGTTAAGGCGATTGAAGATGTAAAGAGATAAGATATGGCTGAATTTAGTAAATTAGTGGAAATATCCGTAGAAGAACTTGAAAATAATCTGGGCAGCACTAAGCTGCCCCGCTATATTGAGGAATGTGAGCTTGCTTTTACTAGCCAGATTGATCTTATAGCCGATCAAGTTATTGCCAATCCCCGTATCAAGGCTTTTTTCGTCTCCGGTCCAACTTCTTCGGGCAAAACAACCTTTTCAACTCATTTCACCGAGCAGCTGAACAAAGCCGGCAGGAAGACATATCTTCTCTCAATGGACGATTATTACAAAACAGAGGAATTGAGATATGACGAGGAGGGCAGGCCGGATTTTGAGAGCATAGACACTTTGGATCTGGATTTAATGCTAGAGGATATTTCAAAATTTTATGCCGGAGAAACGATTAGTCTGCCAACTTTTATCTTCCAGAGCCGAACCAGGCTGTTTGAGCCGGAAAAAATCATCAGCCCTCAAAAAGAGGACATCTTAGTGATCGAAGGCCTGCACGGTCTTTCCGAGGAAATAATCGAGAGCTTTCCCGATGAGGAGACTTTGGGGCTTTTTATCATGCCTCATGGCAGGGTCCATTCTGACGCCCGCATGCTTTCCGGTTCAGATATCAGGATGCTGAGGCGCATCACCAGAGATGTCTGCCAGAGAGGTTCATCCGCTCTAGCCACAATAGATTACTGGCCCATGATTGATCGGGCCGAGCAGGATTTCATCCCCGGATATCTGGCAACGGCGGATTTTTATGTTAATTCCATTTTGCCCTATGAGTTTATGGTCACAGCAACTTTGGCGCGAGATCAGATTAATATTTCCTTGAAGGAACTGTTAAATGGCACATTAGCCCCTTCCTCTCATTCAAATAATCCCAGTGGTTGGTCTGATCTGGAAGCAGCCGTTAAAAAGGGCAGGCATCTAGCTGCAGCCAGTGAAAAACTGCCGGCGATCAGCTCCTCTTTAGTCCCAGGGACCTCCATATTGCGGGAGTTTGTTTGATCATCTCCCGGGTGTAAATATTTTCTTGAGTAACTCCAGTTACTTCGAAAAAAGCAAATTCCAGTCATGATATCTGTATAAAATTGTTTTATTCCAATTGGCGAGAGGAAGATTTTCATCTCGCCCTTGCATGTGAAAGGAAGATTTAAATGGTAAAGATTGTTTCAAAAAAAGATTTTAACGAGGAAGTGCTTAAGAGCGATCTACCGGTATTGGTAGATTTCTGGGCACCCTGGTGCGGCCCCTGCCGTCTGGTAAGCCCTAGCGTTGAAAAGCTGGGTGAATATTATAAGGGCAGACTGGGTGTTGCGAAAGTCAATGTGGATGAAGAGCCGGAGCTGGCTGACCGCTATCAGGTGAGAAATATCCCCACCTTGTATTTATTCAAAGATGGCCAGATTATTGAAAGATTAATCGGAGCCAGACCTTTTGAAGATCTGGTGCGCAATCTGGACAAGCATGTTTAAGAGAGAGAAGTTGCTAATATGAGTTTAGCTCCCTATCAGCCCCCTTCTTCTAGGCAAGCAGCAATGCCTGATTTAGGTAGATCAGGCATCGAACTGATGACCAGAAGAGAACAGATAGCTTTAGACAAGGCCTGGACTGAAAAGACAGGTCTTTTGCTTTCTTTGCTCATGGAGCAGGCTGCCTTCTCCCTTACCAGTCTGGTTTTAAATCTTCTAGAAGAAGAAAAGGACTGTGATCGGGCCAACAAGATTCTCTTGCTGGCCGGCAGCGGCCAAAATGGTGGCGATGTCTGGGCAGCGGCCAGGCAGCTGCTGGCATATAATCTCAAGCCGGTTGTTTTAGACTTATCTTTTGACCGCAAGCTTCCCCAGGAGGCCGGGCTTAACAAAGAGGCTTATCTGAAGCTAAAAGGGGATGTAATTTCAACCCGGGAGCTTGAAGATTTTCTTAAGACCAATGAAATAGATTTTATTATCGACGGCATTTTCGGCACCGGTTTTAAAACAGAAATTGCCCTGGATGGGCAGCTGAAAGAGGTTTTTCAGACCATTAATAGAGCTCAACCGGACAAGGGACTTATTGCTGTGGATGTCCCCAGCGGAGTAGATGCCGATACTGGCTCTGCGCTAGAAGAAGCAATTAAGGCAGACTACACCGTGAGTTTTGGCCGTCCCAAGGCCGGCCTTTATTCTGAGCCGGGCTGCCTCTTGGCGGGAGAGATAATCACTGCCCCGATCAGTATGCCCTCGGACTGGCAGGAGGAAGTTTTAACCAGCCTTTATCTGTCAGAAAAGAGAGATTATCGTTTTGCTGTCGCTTCGAAATGGCTTAAAGAGCATAAAATTGAGCGCAAAAAGGATGGGCATAAGGGAAGCTTTGGCCAGGGCCTGATAATTGGGGGCAGCCCAGGAATGCCCGGGGCATTAATCCTGGCGGCCAGAGCAATGATTGAATCGGGCAGCGGCTATTGCCATCTCAGAACAAAAAAGGATATTTTGCCTCTGCTGGCAGACAGTCTGCCATCTGCCTTGCAGGCTGAAATTAGCGAGGATGAACTCGACCAATTGATTTTGCAGATGCAGGCAGTTGTTGCCGGTCCCGGTGCGGGAGATAGTTTATGGCTAAAAAAGATCCCCCTGCTGATTGCTCAGGCAAAAAAACTGCTGCTTGATGCCGATGCACTCAATTATCTAGCTGGCATTGAAAAATGGCCGGAACTGACGCAAAAAAGAATTGAGTCAGGCTTAGAGCCGGTGGTGCTAACCCCTCATCCGGCTGAATTTGTCCGCCTGGCACCTGAGCTCAAACAAAAACTAAAAAACGATAGAGCCGGAGCTGCTTTGGCCTTAGCAAGAAAATCTGGAGCGATAGTGGTATTAAAAGGTCATGCCACTATTACTGCCACCCCCTCCGGTTATTGCTTTTACAATACCAGCGGCAACAGCGGCCTGGCCAAGGCCGGCAGCGGCGATCTGCTGTCTGGGATAGCGGGCTCGTTGCTTGCCCAGGGCTATATTTCCGAGATTGCCGCAGTATCTGCTGTCTACCTGCATGGGCTGGCGGCAGATCTGGCTCTTTTGGATCTGGGCAGTGCCAGATCAGTGACACCGGAAATAGTTTTGTCTTATCTGCCGGCGGCCTTTGCTCGGGTAGGCTGGTAGGTATTTCACCTATTTCGTTATAATATTTTCTTGAAATCTATTTGATATAGTATAATTAGCTTGTCGCCAACGGAGGATGCAAAGTGCCATCAAATTTTTTCCAGTCAATCAAGGATTTCTTTGCCAGTGTCTGGAGCGTAATCTCAGATGGACTGCTTTTGTTTGGCGGTCCTGTGGATACTTTTATGTCCATTGTGGATATACTGGCCACCACCTTCGTAATCTACTATATTTTGAAATTATTGCGCGATACCAGGGCCTGGCAGCTCCTAAAAGGCCTTTTACTCATCTTTGCTTTTGGTGTTTTCTCCAGCATGATCGGCCTTGACACCATTGGCTTTCTATTAAACCGCACCATCTCACTTTTTGCCATTGCTTTTGTGGTTATCTTCCAGCCTGAGTTAAGAAGGGCACTGGAGACATTCGGCCGCAGCAGCTTTAACGTTATTGCCTCCACCTTTTCTGTTGAAGGTCGTCCGGATATGATTCATCAGCTGATTGAATCAATTGTCAACGCCTGTGAAATTATGAGCTTAAACAGGACCGGTGCTCTCTTGATCATGGAGCGGGCGACAAAACTGGGAGAATTAGAAAAACAAGAAAATGCCATACCCTTGGATGCAGAGGTCACCAGTTCTCTTTTGCAGCAGATTTTTTATTCCGGCTCTCCCCTGCATGACGGTGCCGTTTTAATCAGGCATGGCAGAATTGCTGCTGCCAGAGTGCATGTACCCTTGTCAGACAACTATAATTTGCGCCGCGAATTTGGCACCAGGCATAGAGCGGCCGTCGGAGCCAGCGAGATGGGGGATGCTATCTCAGTGGTTGTTTCCGAAGAAAGAGGCAGTATTTCCATAGCGGTGGGCGGAAAGCTTTATGTGCTTAGTAATGCCGATGCCCTGCGCACTCAGCTCCATCGCCTGTTGAGCGTAGAAGCGCAGGAGAAGAGAACCGGGCTTGGCCGCTTGCTGTCCGGCCGGCAAGATAGAACTAAGAGGCAAAAGAGTACAAATACAGATGGCTGGCAAAAAAATGACGGGGGCAATAGCGAGATTGAAAATGTTTCCGCTTTGCAGGAAGAGCAAAAGGCAACTGAGCGCTTCCGGGTAAATAGCTCTGAGCCAAACATGCTGCTGAAAAATAAAGGCAAGGGGCTGCCGGCAAAGAAAAAGCCAATTGGAGGAGTACGCAGGCAGCGGGCTGCTTTATTTGCTATCTCTCTTCTGATTGCTTTTGGTATCTGGATCTATGTCCAGATCACGATAAATCCCATCACCACCAGAAACTACAATGTGCAACTGCAATACAGGAATGAAGAGATTGCCACTGAGAACGGTTTCGGCGTGCAAAGCTTTCCGATTGAATCTGTGCAGTTGCGCCTCAAGGGCAGAGAGCGCTTGTTGCAGGATTTGTCTGCTAATGATATTGTAGCTTTTGTTGATTTGGGGGAAGTGATTGAGCAAGGGATACAAAGTCTGCCCGTACAGATAGATACGGGGACAGTGTTTTACACCTATACAGAGCTTTTGCTACCCGCAAGAGTATCTATAAATATATATTCAATAGATAGTCGCTAACAATCAGCGGAGGAAGAATGAATAGACTTTTTGGAACGGACGGAGTCCGCGGCATTGCCAATAGTGAACTTAAGCCTGATCTGGCTTACCGCATGGGCTGGGCAGTGGCAAAATTGCTGGCAGATGAAAATTCGCACAGACCGAAATTTATTGTCGGCAGAGATACCAGAATATCCGGTGCCATGTTGGAAGCAGCCCTGGTATCCGGGCTTAGTTCGGCGGGGGCAGATGTTTATCTAGCCGGGATCATTCCCACGCCGGGAATTGCTTATCTGACCAGAGAGCATGATGCAGACGCCGGGGTGATGATTTCCGCTTCGCATAATTCTTTTGAATACAATGGGATTAAACTATTTTCTCAAGATGGCTATAAGCTTTCGGATGAGATCGAAGATCAGATTGAAAGACTGGTTACAAACTACGATCAGCTGAGAGATGACTGGCCGGTGGGAGCAGATATAGGTCATCTCTATGAGATGGAAGATGCTGCAGCTGAATATGCCAGGCATCTTTTAGACTGCATGCCGGTTGATCTTACAGGGCTTAAAATTGCTCTCGACTGTGCTCACGGCGCCAGCTGCTATATAGCACCGGCAATTTTTCAAGAACTGGGGGCCGATTTGATCACGATCGGGATTGAACCCGACGGCTACAATATTAATTCTGGCTGTGGGTCAACGGATTTATCGCTGCTGCAAAAAACTGTCACAGAAGAGGGCTGCTTTATCGGCCTGGCTTTTGACGGCGATGCAGATCGCCTGCTGGCAGTGGACGGGCAGGGCAGGATCGCGGATGGGGATGTGATCATGTCCATAATCGCCGACGATTTGAAAAGAGAAAGCCAGCTGAAAGATAATACTTTAGTGGCAACTGTGATGAGTAATCTGGGGCTTTCAATCATGGGCGAAAATAACGCTATCCGGATTGTGCGCACACAAGTCGGTGACCGCTATGTTCTAGAGGAAATGCTGCGTTGCGGCTACACTCTGGGCGGGGAGCAGTCCGGCCATCTTATCTTGCTTGATTACTCCACCACTGGAGATGGTATTTTAAGTGCTCTAAGGCTACTAAAGGCATTGAAAAATAAGCAGCAAAATCTTTGTGAGGCGCGCGGGATCATGCGGGTACTGCCGCAGGTTTTGGAAAATGTGGAAATAGAAAACAATGACAAGGCCAAAGCTATGTCTGACACGGATGTGCAAAGTGAGATTGACCGCATAACAAAGGAGCTTGGCAGCAGAGGCAGGATTTTTGTTCGCGCCTCAGGCACCGAGGCAAAGATCAGAGTGATGGTTGAAGGTGAGACGATCGAAGATATAGAGATGAAAGCAAAAACAATCACGACCATCTTGAAAAATAAATACGGTGTTAAAAAATGAGACAAAGAAAAGCGGCACAAATTGTTGGCTGGCTGCTAATGGTTAGTGCTGTACTTTTGCTGCTATCTTATTTTGGCGTTGTCGATAAACCACTGGCCCTGCCGCCGGATCCGGAGACAATTACTAATGAAACAGAGAGTTCAGAAGAAGAGGAGTTAGCAAAAGCAGAAATAAACGGTGGCAGCACTGAACCAGACCAGACCTTATTCACTGAGGAAAGCCTGGCAGATATAGATTTAGATCAAGATAACAGTAATTTAGAGGATCTTGTCTTTAGCAATATAAATCCTGATATTATTACCACGGACGGCATGAGCCTTCGTATTTGGCCGGAGGCCTCAAGCCTGCCCGAGATTGGCCTCAAAGAAAGAAATGTTCTGACAAACGCAAGCCCCGGCCAGCCTCTGGCAGGTGCTCTGATTATTATAGATCCGGGGCACGGGGGTTCAGATATCGGTGTTAGCTGGCAAGGTGAGAGCGAAGAGGAGATCTTGCTGGAGAAAACATTAAACCTTGCAGTAGCGGTCAAAGTACAAGAAGAACTGGTAAAATACGGCGCCAAAGTATATATGACGCGCGCCAGCGACGAGAAGCATTCCTATTTTTACATCATGGCTTTGACGGCAGATCTCCTGCTGCAGCGCTACAGCCAGGATGTCAGGCTGGCCGGCTATAATCCAGAGCCTATAGAGCCGCTGCGGCTTCTAATGCAAGATATTATCCGCATCAACTCAGGCACTCAGGATTCCGGCGGAAGAGGGATTTTTAATTCGATCGGCACTCCGCCCAATCTAAAACTAATCTACGACATTCAAGCCCAGTATCAGGATACGATTTTTATTTCTATCCATCAGGAGTATTCTGACAATAGCGGAGAAAAGGGCATCAAAATCCGCTATATGAGCAAAGAATATATCCATGATATGAACAACAGCTATGCGGCTGGAACTGAAGCTCTGACACATGCCCCCAATTACAATGCCTATGACAGCGTGCAAAGAGAAAGATTTGCCAATCTGCTGGAGCAAAATCTGATTGCCCAGGATGAGCGCCTGATCTCCGGCAGGGTAGCGGTTCTGGAAGATGATCTGGCAGTCCTGCGCTTAAACAATCTGACTTCAGTCCAGCTAAGCTGCGGCTATCTCTCCAATGCCGAAGATCGCGCCAGGCTCAGCAGTACTGAAGGGCAAACTAAAATTGCCCACGGCATAGCCAACGCTCTCTTGCAGTATTTTTCCGCCCTGCCTTAAAAAATCCGGCATAGTTTTAGCATTTGATCTCACTTATATAATCCCTTGCCGCTCTAGAGAAAACTACCCCAGGAAAACTATCACTAAGAAAACTATCCCAGGAAAACTACCTCTAAAAAATTACCTCTAGGAAAATTATCCCTAGGAAAGCTATCCCTAATTATGGCAAAAACACCAGCACTGAAAATAACCTTTAAAGCAAATATTAGCTGCTGACTGGAGGAAATTTTACTAATCTTTTTGAAAACTCTTCCGGCTTCCTGTTTTGGCGGACAATCCACTTGATACAAGCGCTTACTTATACAATTAACGAT
>CAZUWY010000042.1:0-15398 GCA_964624395.1 uncultured Mageeibacillus sp.
TGATACCTTTCATAGCGTCATTTCTAGCGAAAAATACTAGCAGCGCAAATGGCTCGAACAAGGAAGAGTTTGACAAAAGGAAAATGATCTGCATCAGCTGCCCGCTGGGCTGCGAACTGCAGCTGGACATTGTGCGCTTTGAGACTAGAGATGCTGAACAAAAAGAGCTGCAGACTAAAACAAGGCTTCTATCTGTCAGCGGCCATGAATGCGACAAGGGTAAGGATTTTGCCCAGCGGGAGATTGAAAACCCCAGTCGTCTTATGACTTCCGTGGTCAGAATTAAAAACTGTCAAAATAAGCTTTTGCCGGTGATCAGTGCAGACCCTTTGCCCCTGGCAAAGATCAAAGAGGCTATCAAAGAGATGCAAGCTATTATTGTTGAAGCTCCGGTTAAGGCAGGAGATATTATCAGTGAGAATCTGGCCGGCTGCCAGATCAGGCTGCTGGCCGCCCGCTCGCTGGCGAAAAAAGATAATGAGTTAAGAGAAGAGGTTTAGATGGAAAAGATTATTGAGAGGATAAAAAAGATTGTCGGCGAGGAAAATCTCAGCCGCGAAAAAGCTGTTCTGGCTCAAAAGGCTGTAGATCTATATGCCTTACGGCTCTATACCCGCCATGTCGGCTGGCAGCCAACTTTGCCTCTGGCTGTTGTGAGCCCTGGCAATACCCAGGAGCTGGCTGAAGTTATAAAGATTTGCTACAGCCAGTCCATCCCTGTAATTCCCTATGGCGGAGGATCGGGAGTCTTGGGCGGGGCTGAAAACAGAAGCGAGAAAACAATCGTGCTTGATCTCTCCCGATTAAATCAGCTCCTTGCCTTAGACGAGGAAAATCTGATTGTCACAGCAGGTGCCGGTATGTATCTCAAAGATCTGGAGGCTTTACTAGAGGAGAAGGGCTATAAAACAGGTCATAAGCCGCAGTCAGTGGATCAGGCACAAATTGGCGGCCTTGTCGCCACCAGGTCGACAGGTCAGTTTTCCACCGGTTATGGAGGGATTGAAGATATTCTCATAGGTCTGGAGGCAGTTTTAGCAGACGGCAGCATCGTTCGGATTAAAAATGTTCCCCGGCGTGCGACCGGCCCTGATCTGCGCCAGCTCTTCCTTGGCTCAGAAGGAGCTCTAGCAGTAATAACGGAGGTCAGCTGGAAAATATTTCCCCTGCCGGAAGCTGTCTGGAAAAGAGCCTATCGGGTACAAACAATGCGCCAGGGTCTGGATATTATCGGGCAGATTATGAGGACGGGGATCAGACCGGCTGTAATTCGCCTGCATGACTGGCTGGAGAGTGAAAAGCCCTATGGCGTCTTTATGGAGGAGGATGAATCTATCTTGCTCTTTTGGTCTGAGGGCAGGCAGGAGATGGTTGCTGCTGAAGCTGCGATCATCACAAAGATCGCTGAAAACAACCAGGCTATTTCAGCGGGCAGTAAACCTGTGGAGATCTGGTACCGGCATCGCAATGATGCAGCTGACGAATACGAAAAATACGGAGCCCAGGGTTTACTGGTTGACACTATTGAGGTGGCAGCCGGCTGGAGCGATATTGCCGATATTTATGAGGAGACTGTCGATCGGGTCTATTATTCTATCCCGGAGATAGTTTATTTTTCCGGCCATAGCTCTCACAGCTACCTCAACGGCACCAATATTTATTTTGAAATGGCTGCATTTCCCGAGGCCAGTGAAAAGGAGGCAGAGCGCATCTATACAGCTGTCTGGTCTACTGTGATGGAGGTGGCCCTGGAATATGAGGGCACGATCGGTCACCATCACGGTATCGGTAAACAGCGTACCCCCTGGATTGAAAAAGAGCATGGCAGTTCATATATTTTGCTGACAAAGCTAAAAGAAATACTGGATGATAAGAAGATATTAAATCCGGGCTGCCTGCTACCCTTGGAAAATGAGTGAGATTGAGCTCTGTGGCAGAAATAAAAGTTAAAAATAAGATCCGCATCTTAATTTGCCTCAAGCAGATTCCCGATGAAAGGGAGATGGCCACTGATCCTATAACCGGTTCCTTGCTCAGAGACAATGCCGGCTCCATTCCCAATCCCGCCGATTCGGCTGCTCTGGAGCTGAGCGTAAGGCTTGCTGAGCATTTGCAAAAAGCAAGGGCAGATTTATCTTTGACAGCTCTGACAATGGGTCCCAAACAGGCCAGGGCCTCCTTGAGGCAGGCGCAATCTCTTGGCTATGACTGTGGTATTCATCTGCAAGATAAAGCCTTTGCCGGTTCGGATGTGCTGGCCACTGCCAATACTTTGGCTCAGGCGATAGAAAAGGTAAACGGGGCGGATCTGATTTTTTGCGGTGAAAAGTCTGCTGACGGAGATACAGGGCAGCTGCCGGCGGAGCTATCCGTCTGGCTAAAAGCTTCGTACCTGCCGCTGGTAAAGAAGATCCTTGCCCTTACAGACAAGGAGATTACTGTCCAGGTGCAAATTGATGACCTAGAACAGATTATTAAAGCTAAACTGCCGGCAGTTTTACAGATCAAGGCTGATGCAGCCAGACTTCGCCCCATCCCTTTTCGAGACCGGCGCAAGGCTTTGTCCAAACCTCTGATCAAATTTGAGAGTGCCGATCTAAAGGATAGCAGCTGGCGGGGCTATGAGGGATCTCCTACCAAAGTAAAAGAGATGTTTGTCCCCGCAAAGAAAAGAGCTGTGCAGTTATTTGAACAAACAAAGGCAGCGGCAGAATTTTTGCGCTTAAAAAGAGATCTTATCGATAATGAACTTGAGATAAGAAAAGCTTTCGAGCAAAACAGCCAGGCAAAAGAGCAGATGAAAGCTTCCCAAGAGCAGGTAAAGCTTTCTCAGGAGCAGCCTCAAGGACCTTTGGTCTTATTGCTGGAAAGCAGTGAAAAAGGGCTTGAAAACGGACTTTCCTTGCTCAGCAAATTATCTGTTTTTAAGGAAGCAGAAATTGATATTTTACTGATCAAAGAAGAAAAGAAAGCCTTTGAGCCACCGGATCTATTGCTGAAAAACGCCGATCGACTTGTCATCGCGGACAGTCAAGAAGAGATTTTGAGCCCGCAGGCAGCAGCCCTTATTTTGGCAGACTACCTGAAAGAGAGGCAGGCAGAGCTTTGCCTTCTGGCCGCCACAGATTTTGGCCGGGCGGTAGGCCCTCTGGCAGCAGCTCTTCTTAAGACGGGCATAACTGCTGATCTGACAGAACTTTCCTACCTGGAAGGTGAGTGGGAGCAGATCAGGCCGGCCTATGGGGGCAAAGTCTTGGCTAGAATTATCACGCCTCATCTGCGGCCGGTTTTTTGCACAGTCAGACCGAAGGTCTGGGATATTGAGCTTAAAAATAACAAAAAAGCTAAAATCTATTATCTGCCAGGAGAAGATAAAGCTTTTTATTTACCGGTCAAGATAATCTCCCAGGCCGCTCTGGCAGAGACGATAGAACTGGCAGAGGCCAAAAGAGTCCTGCTGATCGGAGGAGCGATCAGCAGGGCAGAGGAATTGGACAGACTGATTGACTATGCCAGAGAAAATAATCTCGACTGGGCAGTGACAAGGCCTTTGGTTCAGGCCTTTTTGGCCCCGCCTAAAAGGCAGGTCGGAATCAGCGGCCTAAGTCTGGCTGCAGACCTCGCCTTACTGGTCGGTGTATCGGGCTCAATCCAGACGATGAGCGCGTTAGAGAAAGTAAAAACAATTATTGCTGTCAACAATGACCCGGCTGCTGCTGTTTTTCAAAATGCAGATTTTGGCTTTGTCGGAGACTGGAGAGAAATCTTACAGCTGGAAGGAAAAAGTTCTGAATAAGCATTACTTAGCGAGGAGGAAAAAATGAATAAAAAGAGGATAAAACTGTCGGAGCTAGAATGGCAGGGCAATAGTAAAGCCATGTATGACGAGATTATGGACTCTTTGCCCCCAATGTACAGGGCGGCGGTGAAGAAAAAATTTGAAGTCTGGGTCAACCAAAAACAAGAAACCGTGATCACTGAGCATAATATTATCCATACGATTGAAAAATACGCACCGGCAGGAATGAAGGAGCAGCTCTTGCCTCTTTATGAGAAGCATAAAACGGAGAGATAAAAATGGACAAGCAATTGATTTTAACCGTGGATATAGGTACTCAAAGCGTGCGGGCCATTGTTTTTGACAAAAGCGGCCAGCAGATTGTGCAGGCGCGCAAAATCAGCGAGCCCTATTACAGCAAGCAGCCTGGCTGGGCGGAGGTGCCTGAGGATCAATTCTGGCAGGACACCCGCGAGGTCATAATCAAGGCCATGAAAGATCTGGGGGAGAGATCGTCCAATTTAGTCGCCATGTCTATTACAGCTAATCGCGACTGCATCATCCCTCTTGATCAGGAAAATAAGCCAATTCGTGACTGGATTACCTGGCTCGATACCAGAAGGACGCCGCAGGCCGTAAAAGATCTCAAAAGCAAGATCAAGGGGAGCAGCCGCCTGATTTATTATTTAAAGAAAGGCTTTTTTGATATCTTAGCCAGTCGTTCAAAATTCAACTGGCTCAAATACAATGAAGCTGAAACCCATAGCAAGGCCAAGATCTATCTTTCGATTACCGGTTATGTCAACTACAAGCTCTGTGGAGAGTTTATCGATTCATTTGGCATGCAGGTGGGCTATCTGCCCTTTGATGCTAAAAAAATGAAATGGTATGACCTTCCGGTTGTATACGATATTTTGGGTGTGCGCAAAGATCAACTGCCCGCTTTGGTTTCACCGGGTGAAATGATCGGCAAAATAAAAGACCAAATAGCGGCAGAATTGATGCTGCCCAAAGGTTTACCCCTGATTGCAACAGCTGGAGACAAAATGTGTGAAACACTAGGTTCCGGCGTGTTTAGTTCCAGGCAGGCCACTATCAGCTATGGCACAATGGCAACTATCGGCACCACGGTTAAAGAATATATCAGTGACTCCAAGCTGAAGTTTTATACTTTCCCCAGCTGTATTCCCGCTGCCTGGAATCCGGAATACAATATTTACCGGGGCTACTGGCTTGTCACCTGGTTTGTCAAGCAATATGCTCAAGAGCAGGGCATGCCGGAATTTTTAAACCGCATGAATGAAGAGGCTAAAAATATACCGCCAGGCGCCAACGGACTTTTTGTTTTTCCCTTCTGGACAATACAGCCCGGCCTGTACCCGCATGGCAAGGGGATGGTTTCCGGCTGGATGGATCATCATCAGTTGGCAGATTTCTACCGGGCTATTTTGGAAGGCATTGCCTATGCCCTGAAAGAGGGCCTGGAAATTGTTGAACAAAAAAGCAAAACCAGAGTGGAAAAGATTTACATTGTCGGCGGCGGGAGCAAATCTGATGCTGCCATGCAGCTGACTGCAGATATTTTCAATATCCCCTGCGTCCGCCTTGCCAATCCTGAAGTTTCAGCGATTGGAGCAGCCATAAATGTTGGGGTCTGGGCCAATATTTTTAGAGATTATGAAGAAGGGGTCAGCTTAATGGTCAGAGAGGAGAAGACTTTTTGGCCTATTGCCGAAAATGTTAGTATCTACGATAACTTATATACAAATGTCTATAAAAAGACCTACCGGCAAAACGAGAAAATATTTCAGGCCCTGGAGCAGTACTCCAGCAAAAGCAGTCTGGCCTGAATAATTTAGCAGCTGTTTATTTGCCGGCAGGTTTTTTGTTCTCATGGCTTGCCCATTTTGCCAGCAAGTGTTTTAGGGTTTTCTCTGCTGGATCTGGTTGCTTAGTGCTGACTGTTAAAAGATGTAATAAATCTTTTAGCAGGATTGATGGACTGCTTAGATGGGAGCTAGAAATAGCAAAAAACGCATAAAACCTATAAATTGGAGATTATTATCTTATTTCTTTATAATATAGGATAAGATAGAAGAAGGCAGAAAAAGATATTTGCTCAAGCTGCAGATGCGATTGTAGATACTGCGTCTATGGAAGGAAAATTAATGAGTCATATAGGTGAGGTCATAGAATATTTCCGCCATCAGAAGAATTTGACCAGGGCAGATCTGGCTAAAGATATCTGTTCGGAAAAATATATCTATTTGATCGAAAAAGAAGAAAGAACACCGTCTGCAAAGATGCTGATTGAGATCAGCGACAGGCTAAATACTGATTTATTTGCCTACTATAGATATCTGGATTGTGAAAACCCCATCGCAGTGATGGCCTATATAAATAAATTCTCCCATTTAAGACTGACCTATCAGCAAAAGGAGCTGCGAGAGCTGACGGCGAGTGCGAAGGAGTTGCCGGATTTTCAAAAGGCACCCTGGAGCCATGAGATTTTACGCAATGAAAGTGACCTGATGATCTGCAGCGGAGAAAACTTCGAGGAGGCTTTGGCCATGATTGAAGATTTTCTCAGCAGCAACGACGAAAAGAATCTTTCAGCTTCTACATATGCCAGCCTTTTAGTGTCTGCATCTATTTGTCTTGCCAATCTGGGTGATCTTAGTAAGGCAGAAAAAGTACTGCTTGAGGCCAAAGAGAAAATGACCGACAGGCATTTGACCTTTCAAGATGAAATAATTCACTCAGATATTTCCATTTCCCTAATGTATTTAAAGTATAGATTAGGTAAATACGAAGAGGTAGTTAAAGAAGCAGGTATCATGCTAAAGAACCGGAATAAAAGAGATTTTATGGATAGATTGCATTTCGCTTATTTCTATCTTGCTCTGGCGCAAAATAAAATGGATCTTAAACAAGAAGCAATAGTTAGTATTAAAAAAGGTATGTGTTTGAGTCTGATTAATGATTGTAACAGATGCTATGGATTCATGTTACAAACAGATGACATTAAAGAATTGGTTAATTTTTCTTCGACAAAAAGTTCGATCACAGATGAATTCAAAATAAAATATGGCTTTAATTGAAACCTTGTCATCTCACAGGTTCTAGCCTTTATTAATTTGAAAAAATCATAAAATTCAGTGAATGTTATACCCTCTGGTAACAATTGTTCTATTCACAGCTGAATATTTTTATGTTACGATCCTATAACCTGCAGATATAATTTTGCAGCTTTGTGAGGGGAAAATGTCTAGTAAAGAATTAAAACGCCTAAAACGTGCCGACCTAATCGAGATTATCTATCAGCTGCAGCAAAACGAAAGCGAACTCGCTGATAAGATTGAGGAGCTCGAGAAACAGATCAAAGATCTGGAGACAAATGAGCCGCAAATGGTCAATATCGGCTCGATTGCAGAAGAGGCTATGAAAGTTCAGAATATTTTCCTGGCAGCTCAAAGAGCAGCGGATAAATACTTAGATGAAGCCAAGGCAATAAATGACAGCGCTGAACAGCGGGCACAGGCAATTGTGACCAAGGCACAAGAGAGGGCTGACATGCTCACCAGCACCACGGAAGCGAATTGCACCAAACTGATTGAAGATACTGACAAAGAGGTCAGAAAGCAGTGGAGCAATTTTATGCAAGGTCTCGATATAATGCTGGGAGCCAAAACTGAGATCAAAAGTATTATCGATGATAAAAATCTAATCATCGAAGATTCCTTAGCTAAGGTGTCTGATAACAAAGACGATCCTAACTCTGATTCATAATTTCAAGATTTAAAATGCAGCGAAAGCAACAATAATGACAAAGGACAAAGAAAAACTGATTAATATTCCCAGCATGGGAGAGATTGAGGCCGAGCGCAAGAGGATTAAGCGCAGGAGAGAATATCGTCAGGCTCTTGTCGGCACAATCAATGCGTTGATCATTGTAGCTGCGATAGCAGTTTTGATCTCGACTCTTTTTTTGTCTGTCTTGCAAATCTCCGGTTCAAGTATGGAACCAGCCTTGAAAGACGGCGATATCGTTGTCTTGAATAAGGCAGACAGCTTTGAGGTTGGAGATTTGTGCGGTTTTTACTATCAGAATAAATTATTGTTGAAAAGAGTGATCGGCCTTCCCGGTGATGTGATTGAAATGGACGAGGACGGTACGGTTTTTGTCAATGGTCTGGAACTCGATGAGCCCTATGTGTCTGAGAAGAGCCTGGGCGAATGCGATATTGAATTTCCCTATCAGGTTCCGGAAAGTCGTTTCTTTGTTCTAGGAGATCATCGTGCCACCTCGATTGACAGTAGAAGCACAGTGATAGGCAGTATTGAAAAAGAGCAAATCGTTGGACGGGTTTTGTTTAAAATCGGCGGTTTGGGCAGAGTTTCAGCCAATGTAAATGTGGTTAATAAATAGTCAGAAGACATTTATAAGAGAGAAGTATTATGGACAAGTTATTCAATAGCACGCATAAGAGTCGCAAATTAATCGCAACACTACTGGCCTTATCTTTTATTGTTTCAGCCGGAGTGTTCTGGGGCCTCAGACTGATCGGTATTACCCTCACCGATGATCTGGTCACTTATTGCGGCCAGGAGGCTCATGTTCACACTGAGGACTGTCTCAGTGAGGCCGGTCATAAGCATTCAGTTGAAGCTGGCTGCTATGAGGAGCAGCTGGTCCTGATCTGCGACAAGGAAGAGGTTCCTCCCCATGTCCATTCAATCGAAGCTGGCTGTTATGAAGAGATTACCGAGCTTTCTTGCAGTAAGCTCGAGCATGAGCATTCAGAGGAATGCTATACGACTGAACTGATTTTAGAATGCGATGAAGATCATGAACATACAGAGGAATGTTATAGAGAAGAAAAAGTTCTTACCTGCGGTCTGGAAGAACATAAACATAATGAAGATTGCTATAAAAAAGAACTGCGTCTAACCTGCGATAAAGACGAAGAGGGACACAGTCACAGCGCTGAATGTTATGAAAAGCAGCTGGTTCTGATCTGTGACAAGGAAGAATCCGATGCTGAACCCCATTATATTTGTGGCAAGGAAGAACATATCCATACTGAAGAGTGTTTCTCTGATAAGACAGCAGATGTGGAAACTGCTGCAGTCTGGGAGAAGACCTTTAGCTCGGTCAAGCTGACGGGCGACTGGGCGCAAGATCTTATAGCCATTGCCAAAACACAGCTTGGCTACCAGGAAAGTAAAGCTAACTTCATTCTTGCCGATGACGGCGAAACACGCATGGGCTATACCCGCTACGGACAATGGTACGGTGCTCCGCATTCCGACTGGTGTGCAATGTTTGTCTCCTTTGCCCTCAATTATGCCCAGATCTCCAAGGAAGCTGTGCCGTACCAGGCAGGTTGCTTTGCCTGGTCCACCAAGCTTGGAGAAATGAAGCTTTATGAGGATGCCGCTTCCTATCTGCCTCAGCCTGGAGATATAGTCTTCTTTGATGTCAAAGGTACCGGCCGGCCGAGCCATGTCGGCATTGTCGAAGATCTAATCGACAAGTCTAGCAAGAAATCTATCCTGGAAATTATTGAAAAGGCAGCCGAAGCTGGAGAAGAGATAGACCTTGAAAAGGATTTTGAATTTGAGCTTCATACCATTGAAGGCAACACAGCCGATATGGTTGCCCAAAGAAAATACGATCTCGACGATGCCAAGATCCATGGCTATGCCAATCTGGACAAGGCCTTTGATCAATATGTGGAACTTCTGATCTCGCGTGGTGAAACCTTGCCAGAGATCAAGATCGAACCTGAATCTGAACTGAACGAAGAAAACATCGAGTTTGATGATCTTGACGAGCAGGCTGAAGATAGAGAAATCGTCTTGTCCTCTACAACTGAGAGCGGTGTAAAAGTATCTCTCAAGGGCCTTAGCTCATCTTTCCCCAATCGGGGTGAGGGACTGACGTTCACAGTTGAGGAGCTTAATAAAACTGATTATGAATATCTGCAAAATGATAGAACTGCGGATGCTCTGAAGGCTTTGGACCATGCCGTTAAAGGGCAAGATAAAACTGCCAGCAAAACTTATCTCTTTGACATTACTCTCTGGCAAGAGGATAAGGAGGTCCAGCTTACAGGTCCTGCAACTCTTGTTTTTGAGGGACTGAAAGAATTTGGAGCGGATGAAGGCATTCAAGCATTCCATATTAATGAAGAAGATAATCTGGCCGAAGATGTCTTATCTGATCTCAATGAAGACGGCGGTCTGGAGATAGACACTGATCACTTCTCGCTTTATAGCATTGTCTTTACAGCTGATGCGCCCTCTTTACCTGAAAAGCTTAGCTTTACCGCGGAGCTTGAAGACGGTGTTGTTGTACAACTTAAAGGATTGCCGGCATCATTTCCTGCTGGCGGTAAGAATTTGAGCTTCACGGTTGAGGAAATCTTTGCAGCCGAGGATCTTGATCAAACCAATAAAACTGCGGAAGAGATGGAGCTAGATGAGAGCGCTGCCGCTAATGAGGAAAATCGTGCTGCGAAAGCTCTTAAGGCTTTGGCATCTGCTTTGGAGAACTTCGAAAAGCAAAGTGTTGAGGCCAGACTATTTGACATCAGCCTCTGGCTTGAAGGCGAAGAGGTCGAACTCGAAGGCCCGGTTTCACTATATTTTCTTGGCTTAGGAGATCCGGAAAAGACAAAGGATGCCAAAGTATTTTACATCGATGAGGATGAATACCTGACAGAGGATATGCCTTCAGTATTCCACGACAGTGGCAGTATTGTTGTTGATACAGATCACTTCTCACTTTATTCTGTCGTCTTGACCAAGGATAATGAAGCTGGTCCTGATGAAGAGAATATTTTGCTCACTGCCACCACTGCAGATGGTGTGGTGATTCAGGTCAGCGGCAAAGCATCAGCTTTCCCAAATAATGGAGAGGGCATTGAGCTTTCGGTTGATGAGCTGATTAAACCTGCAACGCTATCTGATGAGGACGACAAGATTGCTAATTCATTCCAGATCTTGGAATCAGCTTTAGAAGCTTTCTTAGGGCAAGCCAATCCCCAGCTGCGCCTGTTCGACATCAATCTCTGGCTTGATGGGCAAGAGATTGAGCTCCAATCAACAGTCAGCCTGACCTTCTTTGGTCTCAGTGACCCGGAAACGACAGAAGCAGCTCAGGTCTTTTATGTCGACCAAGATAAAGATAAAGCAGTAGAGATGGATTCCGTCTTAAATGAGGACGGCAGCATCATCCTTGCTACAGACCATTTTTCTGAATATGCTGTTTTGGCATCAGGCGGGGTAGAACCCATGAGTCTAAGTAGCGGCAATATGGTTTTGAATATTGAAAAACATTGGCTTGGAGATGAAGAACCAAGGCTAGCGAGCGTAGATTTTGATCTGATGCTAAACGGGCAAAAAGTAGATACCGTAACCTTGAACGCTGAGAACGATTGGAAACTTACTATTCCTAATGTTCAAGACGGTGAGTATTCCGTGGTTGAACATGCTATCAGCGGTTGGGATTTAGATAGCATTGATTCCGAGTACGTAGCGGCAGAAGCAAATGTCTGGACCGATGTTCCATCAGGAACTAATTCTTTGACAAACGGTCAGACTTACCGCTTCGTTTATGACGGCAGGGCTCTGGCAATGAACAGCAGCGGCCAGCTGATTGCCCAGACTGTATCTCCTACTTCAACAGAACAGCGATGGAAATGGGATCAGTCAAACTATCGACTGCAGAATTTGCGCTATAGCAGCCGCTATTTAAAACTTGCTCATCAAGTATGGAGTAGTTATGGCAGGCTTGCTTTTACTGTCAGTAATTATTTTACAAAAGTACTGTGGCTTCATATGGATACTACGGTGGGAGGTGTGGAATATCAGAGTTATGCAACAAAGTTTAAAGTTCAAATGCTGACAACCAAAGCTCCTGAACAAAATATCCTTGTGACCAATAAGAAAGCTGAAAATGGAGGCAATGGGGAGATTCCCGATCTCAACATTTCTTTTGAACATAAAAAGCAAATTGACTATTTGGGCAGCGGCAACGATTCTGATTCCTATACCAATCTCAAAGGAGATGATTTGTACAGAATATATCTCGATGCCAAGGCAAAAACTCACCCTGTTGATCTAGTTATAGTGGTGGATCGCTCAAATAGTATGACAGAATCTGCGGGCGGAAATAAAAGCCGCTATGAAGCAGTCAGAGATATGCTCGATGGTGTAAGTGGCCAGGACGGATTCATTAAGACATTTTTAGAAATAAATGAGGGAAATAATTTATCGATTGTCTGGTTTGGCGGAGTCTATCCCAATGAGTTTGGCAGTAATCCCATAAACAGCAGTTTCAAGGATTCAGGAGTAATTACAGGGTGGACGAAAAATAAGAACTTTAAGGTGCAAAGCAGCATAGAACCTTTGTACCATGGAACAAATTATATGGCCGGACTCTGGGAAGCTGCGGATATGCTAAGATCCAATGCCACTGTCGCCAATAATGGCAATGTAAAAATGGTTGCCTTTTTGACGGATGGAAAACCAACTTACTATATGACTACTTCGTCATCATCTACAACCGCGACCTACGCGCAATACAGAAGCTGGAAGGCAAATGGAACTCCCAATTTGTATAAAAGAGGGACTGGGCAAGCCGATAGTTATAGCGCCAGCAATCCACATTCAATTACTGCGTTTACAGATTTTAAAAATCAGAATCCGAACGTGGTATTTAGCTCGATAATGTTTGGCAATGATACTACAGATGTGCTTCAACACTATGTTGCCAATGGTGGTGAAATGGCTCAGACAAGTGTTGGGACTGACTTAATTGAAAGATTCAGACAAATTACACTTGACTTGATCAGCCCGTTCGGCGTTAAGATTACTGAAAATTTGAGCCAATACGTAGAATGGTATTCAGACCAACCTGATCTCAAAGTTGTCTGCCAGCGCAATGGCGGTACCGGAACAGTACTCTGGAGTAGCCAGGGACCTGCTGCGCAAGGTACAATTGGTGGCCCTACAGCAGCTAACACAACTGCGGGTAATGTTTCTATCATCAGTAATGTTAAATTTACGCCATCTTCTGCTAATGATTCCACCGGCACGCTGGAGGTAATATTCAACCCTACCTATAAAGTGGATCTTAGTTGCAAATATGTTGTTTCCTTTAATGTTGAGGTAACAGAAACGGCCTTTGAGGAGTATGTCAACAATCTCAATAATCAAGATTCTACAGGTTATCTTGGGGTGGAAGGTGAAGCGGACACCGATTTTGGCAACAATAACACCAGCTCTGGAAAGCCGGGATTCCGCTCTAATAAGTCTGCCAAGGTGCAATATAGTTACGAGGTTGACGGGGCTACGCAAAACTATGAAGAGCCTTACAAACATCCTGTTGTTCAGGTCTGGGCACTTGATGTTCAGCTAAAAAAGATGGATATGGAAAATGGCGTTTTAAAAGACGCATCCTTTGACCTCTACAAAGTATCAGCAACAGCCACAGATGATATACCTGGCAGTAATGGGGTAAAAGGCATAAAGCAAAATATTACAGACTTGACCACTGGCTCAGACGGCATGATCCACTTTGGTTTGCTGCCCAGAGGTGAATACTATCTGATTGAGACCTCTGTACCTGATGGTTTTGTAGGTTTAGCCGAGCCGGTTATCTTTGAATTAAAAAATAAACAGGTAACTATAACTCAAGATGGAGGAGGCTTGGCTCAGGTTAAGAAGTCAGGAACTACCTTCATACTCAAGATTAAAAACAAGCCCGGCTTTATCCTACCGGAAACCGGAGGATCAGGCACATTATTAATTCATACATTAGGTGGCCTGCTGATACTGTCAGCTCCACTTTTGTACGGATACATGAGATATAGGAGAAGGAAGAGAGACAGCATCTTAATCTCTTACCGGCTCTGATTATCTGGTGTTTCTGAAAATAAAAATAGAGAAAAGTTAAATAAGGAAGGAAAAATCATGAAAAGGAAATTATCAATTTTGCTAGTACTGATTATGGTACTGGCCATGGGAGTTCCTGCTCTTGCAGCAGGAGGGACTGGAAGCATTACAATCAATGGGAATGAAACTTTCTCGCTCGACGGAAGAGAGTTCAACGCCTACAAGATTTTGGATGTCACACTTGGCGCGAACGACGCTGTTGCCTATAGTGTGCCTACAGGAATGGAAACCTTCTACCAAGCACAATTCCCTTCAATATCTGCTACACCACCATCAAGTGCCTTTGATCAAGCGGTGATGGCAGCAATTGGTGCAATGACTACGGATTCTGAAGCAATGGAAGAGTTTGGTAAAGCTGCCCTGGCAGCAGCAAAAGCTACTGGATCAGGTATTACTCCTGTATCAGCTACAGGTACTGCTACCCCCCACACTGCGGTCTTTAGCGATATCCCTTTAGGCTATTATGTAATCGAAGACACCACAACTCCCGCTCCAGGTAATGTCGTCTCTGCTCTGATGATTGATACCACCATGCCTAATGCTGAGATTGATGTGAAAGCTACGCTCCCAAAGATTGACAAAGATATTTTGGAAGGCGATCCGGAAACTGAAGAAAAAACCAACGAGGTTTCTATTGGGGATACTGTGAAATATCAGATCAAAACCCAGGTCCCCGATATGAGAGGCTACAACAAGTATTACTTCATCGTAAATGATACCCTTAGTAAAGGCTTGACCTATGCTGATAATATGATAGTCAAGATTGATGGTGTTACCAAAATTGTAGGCGCTGATAATGACACAGGAGATTATCATGTGGAGAAAACAGATAATTCAGACGGAACAACTTCTCTAGTTATAGTCTTCCATAACTTCTTGCAGTATAAGGAGGGCTCAACAGGCAAAGATGTTGTTATTACCTTTGACGCTATATTAAATGATGAAGCTGCAATCGGTACATCCAACGATAACGATGTTACCCTTACTTATTCCAACAATCCTAAATTTGACTATAAGGGTAAAAATATACCGGGCGATGACGAGCCGACAGGTGAAACACCAAAGAGTACTACCAAAACCTACACCACTTCCATCACTATTCTAAAAAAGGATGATAAGGATAATATTTTAACCGGTGCAGCCTTTAAGATTACGGGCGAAGGTGTGAATCTAGTTGTCACCACCGGTGATGTTTTTGTAGAAGATACTAGTGGTACTTTTTGGAAATTGAAAGATGGCTCTTACACGACAGAAACGCCTACTACTGCTACCGAAGAGTATTATGAGAGTACAACTGTAAAGTACAAAAAGGAATCCAAGGTCACTATTGATAGTAATGCAACTGGTATCGATGTTGAAGCATTTGTTGACGCAGATGGTAAGGTTGTCTTTGCAGGCCTTGGTGCTGGTATATACACTATTACTGAAACTGTGGTTCCTAAAGGCTATAACGGTATGGACCCCATTGAGCTTACTATTTCATTTGATAAGACTACGGAGGAGTTCAGTGTTACATCTCCAGCAGAAATGTATGGCAATACAAACACAATCAAACTTAAGGTTGTGAACAAAACTGGTGCCGAGCTGCCTGGAACCGGTGGCATTGGTACAACCATCTTCTATGTGGTAGGTGGTGTGTTGGCTCTGGCTGCAGTAG